>JAGCVU010000153.1 GCA_017962175.1 Bacteroidales bacterium
CTATTTAGCCTTTCAATTACTTCGGTTATTTCTTCGGGAATGGTTGAGAAGAATGTTTCAGTTTCTTTTGTATAACTATTGTAATGCTTTTTTATTTCTTGGTTATCTGATATCTCAGGTTCATAATCTATATATTCATCGAAAAATAGTGCTGCAATTTTTGAGTAGATGGCTTTTAAATTGTTGAAGAGTTTTCTATCATCAATACAATCCATTTTTTGAGTATACTCTTTAAGAGTTTGCAGTAAAGCTATATGAGGTGATATTGAATTCATAAAATTGAGTTCATCATCTTCTTCACTATCTTTTTTCGGTATTCTGTGCGATTCGCATACATTGCCACAATTTTCTACCAATTCTTTTAACTTGTCGTCTTTGAGAATTAGGGAGATGTGATATTTGATGAATGGAATTACATTTTCAATAGGGATTTTTGGTGTTTCATTGTCTAGCGCATCATTAATGATAGGTTGAAGTTTTTTTATAAGTCCTTCTAATTCTATGAAATCATCTTTGGTTATCATTCTATTATGCGCAACTTTGCAACGAATTCTGTATAATTTTTCCCATAATTCTGTTAAAGTCTTTTTGTCTATATTTAATAGATTATCAAAACATCTATCCCAATTTGATTTACGTACAATTTTATTACTAATATTCGGTTGACGGTTGAGTTGTTTCTGACTGATTCCATTTTCTAATTCCGAATAAGGAGTAAATAAAAATGATGTTAAAATTTTGAAATCGACACAAAATAATGTATTTTCGTATGTGTTTTTTATGGTGTTGTCTTTATGAATTTTGTTTGTTAGTGTTGTTGGAAAATAATATTTCTCCCATTCTGGACCAAAGTTTTTTAACATTACTCTTGTTATGAGTTCGCGCATATTGTTTTCAATGATGTAGATTTCTGGATATGCCATTTTTGACAATTCAAAACACGCATCGTTCCAAACCATATTGATGACAGAGAATCGGTTTTTGTTTTTTTCTATTAAATTTCTCATTTTCTTTTGGATATCATCAATAACAACTATTCCTATATCAAATAGAACAAAAGAATGGTTAATATCATTGTTCCCAATTGTTAGAGTTCCGATACTATTGGATTGTTTTTCATTGTTTCCGTCAACTGAATAATAAAAATTATTAAGATTTATATCTGCCTCGTTTAACATTTCACGAAACATATCAACTGTGAATTCTGGTTCCTTTTGTTGGTCAACAACAAATATGTATTTAAGTGATTGTTTGCTATCACTTACAATAAAATTATAATTGATTATCTGTGTGTTCATTTTTATGAGTGTGTTAATTGTTATTAAAAAACAAAGTTGCCGAGAGAAACTTCTCAGCAACTATTCGTTTTGTTAATCTTTTATTTTATGAACTTATTAGCATCTTTTCTGATTTCTTGCATAATTCTTTTGTTTTTGGTGGCAAATAGAGTTAATGTAAAAGGAAAAACTTCATTTTTTGTAAGTATGAAACAGATTGATTCTTTATCAGCAATCCACGAGTTATTGTCTAATTTTTCAAATTTTACATTTTCGTTTTGTTCTATTTCTGATATAAAGCTCTTGGTGTATGTTTTAGCTCTTTCTGTATCGGTATTTGAAGGAGTAGATTTAAATAGTTTGATTTCGACGCCATAAAAAAGCATTTTTGCATTGAATGATTCTCCATAATATAAATTTTCATCGAATTGATACGCAAATCTGAGTTCAATGTTTTCATCCTTAATGGGGCTTGAAACATAAACACCATTCTCAATATATGTTTCGCCATCAAACTTTCCTGTTTCGGCAGTTTGACCTATGGTGTTGTTATAAGTATCGTTTAACCATTTATTACGGTCTATAATATAATCGAGTATTTGTGTTTCTTTAAATTTGGTACTATATACTCGGTTATCCATTTCCTTTTTAAGGGACAATCCATACACTCTATTGTAATAACTATTGTTAATCAAGTCAAATTGCGGATTGACTATATACTTCCCTTCTTCATTTATTATACCCCATTTTTGGTTACTTTTTACGAAAGCAATATTATTATAAAATTGACTTGCAGCATCAAATTGAGGATTGATTACGATTTTACCTTCTGAGTCGGAATAGCCGACACTACCGTTTTGTTTCATAACCACAAGTCCATTTTTACTAAATTTGTCTTCAAGGTAATCAAACTGAGGATTAATTACAAATTCTCCTTTTGTATTTATTGCTCCATATTGTTTGCCCTGCTGAACCACGGATAAACCATTAGAAAACTTAGACGCCAAGTCAAATTGTGGATTAATCACATATTCTCCCTTTGTGTTAATGAATCCCCATTGTTGACCCAATTTAATTTTGGCCAATCCATCCGTAGAAAAGCTCTGTGCTTCATCAAATTGTGGATTTACAACATATTCACCTTTTTTATTTATATATCCCCATTTATCTCCTTGCTTCACGAGAGCTAAGTCGTTCTGGAAAATACTCACATTGTCAAATTGAGGGTTTATTACTATGTTACCTTCTGTATCAACGAATCCCCATTTGTCTCCGGATTTAACAGCCGCCAACCCTTCGCTACTTGTTCCTTCGGCTGCTTCAAATTGTGGGTTTACAGCAAATTGACCTTTTTTATCAAGAAAACCGAATTTTTCTCCTTCAACTTTAACTTTTGCAATTCCGTCATCTGAAAATTGGTCTAAAAACAATACATTAGACGGTGTTTGAAATACTTCATTTCCCTTAGTGTCAATACATATAGGTGTGGATGAATCTTTTACAACAATAGCCAAGCCATCTTTAAAAATAGTACCATATTCGTAAATGGCTGGTATTACGAATTTGCCTTTCTTGTCAATGTACCCGATTTTTTCATCTGTGGTTTTTACTCTGGCTAAACCATCGTAGAAATTATCAGCGTATGCAAATTGCGGATTAATAACATATTTGCCGTTTTGGTCAATATAGCCGCTTTTTTCACCCATAGTAACGGGGATTAATTCCAAATCGAGGTTTTCATCATCATTACCGCCTCCATTGCAGGCTGTTAATTGCAATGCTGCAATTGCAATAAAAAATTTTGCTACTTTTTTTAGTTTCATTTTTAATCTCTTTTTTCTCCGCCGAACCCTCCCGAACTCGGAATTATACAAAAAAAGACGTGGGAGTTTTTACATCAACTTATCCCACGGGTTTCGGGCCTTCGCATTGCCTAATTTATGATGGGATAAGCAACGCAAAAGTCCACGTCATTACTATATATATAAGGTGTACTATTAGTACATAGTACGCCAATATATACTACACGTGGACGTTCGGTTGCCGTTTCCTCTACCATAAATTTACAAAGTTGCGAAGTTTGAAAAACCCGTAGAAGTCTGCGTCAATAAACGTCCTTTTCGGAATCTCCAACGGCTATGTTTGTGTGCCGAGGGTATCCGTTATGCAAATATACGAAATTTGGAATTATACGGTTGAGGTTTGGTGTTTTTTTTTGAGAAAAAAATAGTAATATAGAAGTGTAGATAATAAACATTTTTTACATTTGCGCCAATACTAAATCGATTAAACACCCACCCCTATGGACTTACAAAAGATAGAAAAATTCATCAGAAAACGTAAGGTTAGTTTTGTTTGTTCTATTGATAATGAGAACTTTCCGAATGTGAAGGCAATGCTGGCACCGAGAAAAATCGTTGGCATTAAAGAGTTTTATTTCTCTACCAACACTTCGTCGATGCGGGTAAAGCAATTTCAGGAGAATCCCAACGCAAGTATATATTTTTATCGCAAAGGTTTGATAAAATACACAGGCGTAATGCTCGTTGGTACAATGGAAGTACTTACTGATCAGAAAACTAAAAATGATATTTGGCGCAAAGGCGACACACTTTTTTATAAACAAGGCGTTACCGACCCAGATTATTGCGTTCTCAAATTTACAGCCACTAAGGGCAGATATTACTGCGATTTAGCGACTGAAAGTTTTGTGGTTTAGCATTTTTATAAATATCACATTCCCCTTTCTACTTTTTTATAAAAATCAGCGGGATAGGCGGTTTCGTATTTTTTTATGATGTTGATGTTGAGGTTTTCAAGGTCGGAGAAATGGATTTTTGAGTTGTCGGAAACGGGTTTGTACCACGGCTGTTTCGAGAAATAGGTTTTGAGGTCGGGCGAAAGGAATTTGTAGCCGCGACGGGCAAAAATCTCGTTGCGCATTAGGCGTAGTTGGGTTTTGTCGCAAAAATATGACAACATTCCAACGTTTACTATCGATGTGCTGGTGTATTGCCAACGACCTGTGAGCGGTGGGTCTTGTGCGGTTTTTTTGCGGAGTTTTTTGTAGAGCGTGGTTTTGTTGTAAACATCGCCAAAAACCATTCCGCTGGCTTTTCGGGCGTTGTAGATGTTTACGCCATTGTCGGAGAACATTATTTTGTAATATTTTCCTTTGTATTTGATATTGTTGGCGTAGGCATATTCGTCGCTGAGCACGTCGAAAGGCGTTCCGTTGATGGTGGCGCCGTCAAAAATATACTCTTTGCCTGCTGCGTCGGTGTAAACGCCGTCGAGGAGCGAAAGAAAATTGTTGGCAAGAAGGTCGTCGATAGAGCCGTCGAATTTGTAAAAAACCTCTGTCATTTCATCCTTGTCGTCGTAGGCAATGAGCAGTTCCAAAGGAGTGTCTGTGCCGTCGTCTATTGTGCGGTATTCCACGTACTTACCAAAAGTGTACGAGCCGCCTTGTTCGGTAGAATATGTTGTGCGTCCGCGTTTGATGAGGGTGAAATCGTAGCCCACTTCGCCGAGCATTGCCGAGCCAAAAAATTCAATTCGGTCGTTTTTTTGTGTGGCTTCAAACGAGCCTTGTCCGTTAGTCCAGAATGTTCCGTTAAAGTTTTGTGCATAAACGACAGCGCACTGAATTGTAATTGCTGCCGTCAAAAGGATGTTTTTCATACAGAGTTTCAGATAGTTTGTGGTATTGATTTAAGTTTTTGAGATTATTCCCACTCAATTTTGGCAGATAATCCGTGTTTGAAGATTTTGAGAAAGCCGTCGATTTCTTTTACGTAGTGAGGCCATTTGAGGCGTTCGTACGAGGCTTTGAGGTTGTGCAATAGGCGTTGGATGATTACGGTGTTGCTGCATTTGTTGAAAAACTGATTTTGCGGCGAAATGTTCTGTTGTTTGAGGAAAAAGACTATTTCGTCGTCGTTGAGCACCGCGCCCTGATTGAATGGGTTGATGTAAAATAATGGTTTGCCGTCGTCGGGACTGATGTATGCGAGTATAAAGTTTTTGGGCAGGTTGACACCATAGAGCGGAATGTGGCTCTGCTGTGCCAAAAGCATATATGCAATTGCCATTGTGATAGTGTTGCCGGTACGTTTTTCGAGGGCGTAGGTGATGTACGAGTTGTCGGGTAGGAAAAAGTCGGGCGGCGCGCTTGATGAAAATCTCAGTATTTTGAAAAAAATGTGGTTGATTAACTTGATTTGCTCTAATGGCGAAAAGTTTTGAAAATTAATGGCTTTCAGGTTTTGACCCATTGTGTTGATTTCATCGAGCAGCGAGTAGTAGCCCCTTTTTGGATATTCGTATTTCGACACTATCCACGCGCCTTTTAGCAGGTCGTTGTCATCGTCTTTCCACTTGGTAAGGTTGTCTATCACATCGTTTTTTAGAATCAGGTGCGAAATATTACCGATACGGCTTTTGAGCAATCTTGTAGAAGATTCGCTGACGGCATTTTTCAGAGGTTGCAGCACACCGATTCCTTCGCTTACAAGTTTCTTTTCCAAGATGTTGTAAACGGTGGGATCGGGGTCGTCCAAAAGCCGTATTATTGCATCTAATTCGTTGTCGGTCATAGTATTATGTGGTAAGAATGTCTACAATTTCGGCGACGAGGTTTTTCATAATTACGCGGTAATCTGTGCCGAAATCTTTGCAACGGCGGTTGGCAATTACTTGACAAATGGTGGCTGTGTTGTGTCCGAGCAAACGTCCGAGACCGTTGATTGCGCTCGATTCCATTTCGTAATTA
>JAGCVU010000154.1 GCA_017962175.1 Bacteroidales bacterium
CCATACGCAAGCAAAATAAATAATGGAAAACCTTTCAGATAATCTTGAAAATAAGGAAATTATTATGGCGGCGATTACTGGCGAGGACAAGCCGGGGCTTACATCGCGCCTTGCAGGAATTATAGCACAATACGGTGCCACTATCCTTGACATTGGTCAGGCAGATATTCACAATTCGCTGTCGCTTGGCATAATGTTTATCAGCGACCAAAGCCAGTCGGGAAATATATTAAAAGAGATGCTCTTTTCGTCGAGCGAAATGGGCGTGCAAGTAAGATTTTCGCCGGTGTCGATTGCCGAATACGAAAAATGGGTGTCGATGCAGGGCAAAAACCGCTATATTGTTACCCTACTCGGACGCAAAATTTCTGCCGCGCTTATTGCCGACGTATCGAAAGTGCTTGCCGAACAAAGCCTTAATATCGATGCCATTACCCGTCTTACAGGACGTATTCCATTAACCGACAATGGCGAACAGCATCTTACCCGTGCCTGTGTGGAGATGTCGGTACGTGGTACACCAAAGGATAAACCGCTGTTGCAGAGCGAGTTTATGCGTCTTTCGCGCGAACAAGGCTACGATATTTCTTTTCAAGAGGACAACCTTTACCGCCGAAACCGCCGTTTGGTATGTTTCGATATGGATTCCACACTTATTCAAACTGAGGTTATCGACGAACTTGCAATGCGTGCGGGCGTGGGCGATCAGGTTAAGGCCATCACCGAATCGGCTATGAGGGGCGAAATTGATTTTTGCGAAAGTTTCAAACGCCGTGTGTCGCTGCTCAAAGGCTTGGACGAAAGCGTGATGAAAGAGATTGCCGAAAATCTTCCTATCACCGAAGGCGCAGAACGCACTCTCAAAATTCTTAAACAATACGGCTACAAAATCGCCATCCTCTCCGGCGGTTTCAACTATTTTGGCAACTATCTCAAACAGAAGTTCAACCTCGATTTTGTGTACGCCAACGAACTCGAAATCGTGGATGGCAAACTCACTGGCAACTATGTGGGCGAAATTGTTGACGGAAAACGCAAAGCCGAACTTCTCAAACTTATTGCCCAAATCGAAAATCTTAACCTTCAACAAGTTATTGCCGTAGGTGACGGTGCCAACGACCTTCCGATGCTTAATTGCGCCGGTCTCGGTATTGCATTCCACGCCAAACCCAAGGTAAAGGAAAACGCCAAGCAGTCGATTTCTTCAATCGGTATGGATGGCGTGCTGTATATGCTCGGCTTTAAGGATTCGTATATTGAGGAGAAAAAATAATTTGAAAATTAGTTAGTTATGACAGAGCAAGATATTTTATCCGTTTTAAAAAACATTACCAACCCGCAGAACCACAAGGATATAGTGGAGTCGGGTATTGTAGACCGTGTGGCTATTACACAAAACGGTGTGGAGGTTTATCTTAAAATTAACCACGCCGTTAAGCCGCTTCAAAACTCGTTTCGCAAGGCTATTCGTCAGGTGATTCAAAACCAACTCAACCCCGAAATCAATGTGGAAACCTACGTGGAGGAGGATACTCCTCAGCCTGCCGAAAAAACCGTTCCGCTCAAAGATGTTAAAAACATCATAGCCGTATCGTCGGGCAAGGGTGGGGTAGGTAAGAGCACCGTTACCGCAAATCTCGCTGCCGCACTTGCCAAGCAAGGCTACAAAGTGGGATTAATTGATGCCGACGTGTTTGGTCCATCTATTCCCAAAATGTTCGGCGTGGAGGAAGAGCATCCCGGCGTGCGTCAAGAAGGCGAAAAAAGTTGGATTGTTCCCGTTGAAAAATACGGTGTTAAGATACTCTCGATGGGTTTTTTCGTTGACCCCGAAAGTCCTGTTATCTGGCGCGGACCTATGGCATCGAATATGCTCAACCAGATTATCAACGATGGCGACTGGGGTGCGTTAGACTACCTTCTGTTCGACCTTCCTCCCGGCACAAGCGATATTCATCTTACTGTGGTGCAGAATATTACAATCAAAGGCGCAATCATTGTTTCCACACCTCAGCAGGTGGCAATTGCCGACGTGGTCAAGGGCATAAATATGTTTCGCAACGACAAAATCAACATTCCAATTCTTGGCATTGTAGAAAATATGGCTTGGTTTACGCCCGCCGAACTGCCTAATAATAAGTACTATATATTTGGCAAAGAGGGCAACAAGGCTGTTTCTGAAAAATACGGTATCGACATTATAGCCCAAGTGCCTCTTGTTCAGAGCATTTGCGAAAGCGGCGACAACGGTCGTCCTGCGGTGCTCGATAGCAACAGCATTCAGGCTCAGTATTTTGAATCATTGGCACAAAACGTTATCAAAAAATGCAAGTAGAAAACCACCAATACCGACTTCCCGCCGAATGGGAACAGCAACGTTCGGTTCTTATCCTGTTTCCTTACAACAGCAAGGACTTCCCCGGAAAACTCAACACCGTAAAATGGGCGTTTGTGGAGTTTGTTAAGAAACTTTCGTTTAATGTGCCTGTTACTCTGTTGGTTGCCGATGCCGAACATCGTGAAATTGTAACTCAGATGCTCGAAGATTCTGCCGCCAATATGCCCGAAATCAATATGGTGGAATATTCTGCTCCCCGTGTGTGGATGCGCGACAGCGGTCCTATCACCGTGTTGGACGAGAACCAAAAGCCTGTGATTCTTGACTTTAAGTTCAACAACTGGGCTCGTTACACCTACTGCCGTGCCGACGATTTTGTGCCGCAGTTTATTTCAAAAGTTCTCGAAGAACCGTTTTTGCAACCTGTCTACAACCGCCGCCGAGTGGTTTTGGAGGGAGGAGCAATTGATGTAAACGGCTGTGGTTCACTACTCTGTACCGAAGAATGTCTTATGAGCGATACCGAGCAGGTGCGCAATCCCGGCTTTACCAAAAAGGACTACGAGGAGATATTTAGAAAATATTTTGGCGTTACCAATGTTATTTGGCTTGGACGCGGTATCAACGGCGACGACACTCACGGACACATCGACGATTTCTGCCGTTTTGTAAATCC
>JAGCVU010000155.1 GCA_017962175.1 Bacteroidales bacterium
CTGTCCAGCGGCAAGGCACGCCGACTGGCTGAGCGACAAAAGGAGCAACTTTAACATAGGCGGTTGTGTTGAGATTTATCAGTGGTGGTTCAACTATCAAAAAACTTGATTATAAATAGATTGCAAAGTTTCTGCATTAAATAAAGGTGTATCTTCATTACCGGTGCGGGAGATAAGAAACATAAGAGCAGAGGTGGTGTCGCCAATTGTATCTATCCAAGCCGCTAACACATAATCAGAAACGGCGATAGTGTCATCAACTATGCCTTCAATCTGAGTAGGCAAAAAATGTTCGGTAATATACACTGCCGTTTCACCCATAAATCCGTGACGGATAGCAATTTCACCGGCAACAATATTGGGCAGAGTATACACAAAATACGATGGCGAGGGGAAACGATTTTCCGGGTCGGCAATAGTGCGCTCAAAACCTATGTCGGTACGGAGTGTGCCATTGCTGGTAAAAACTATCACAGATGTGTTGTCTTTATGCTTAAGGAACTCATTATCAGTCTTATTAACAATATCTTCTGCCAGCAGGAAACCTGCCTTGCAAAGCGCATCCATCTTAAAAAACTTTGGATAATCAATACCTTTGCTGCGATATAGTTCGGCAAGTGCCTCGGTAGAAAGGTTTTTGAGCGATGTGTATTGCACAATCTTAGCCATAGTTATTCTCCTTTTTTAAAAACAGCGGCGGCGTTGCAGCCTCCAAAACCCGAAATCAGTTTTATAGCACATTGTTTATCAGTGTTTTCAATGCTACGCTGTATGTTTATTTTTTTAGAAACGCCGTATTCCTCAAAATTCTTGGTGGGCAATACTGTATTATCTTGCAATGCCGTAATGGAGATAACGCTCTCTAATACTCCGGCCGCACCGAGAGTGTGTCCAAAAATAGGTTTGAGCGAATTAACAGGAATTTTTTGCAATCCGGCTCGCGAAATTGCCACCGATTCCATCTCATCGTTATACATTGTAGATGTGCCATGTGCGTTTACAAAAGCAATTTGCGAGAGATCGATATTTTTGGTAACGTCCATCAAACAGCGAAACGAACCTTCGGCAGTTTTTGATGGTGACGATATATGGTAGGCATCGTTGTGAATAGAGCCTGTTACAAACTTAACGAATTTAGAATTTTCTTCAGAACGTCGTAAAATAACAGTTGCAGCCGCCTCGCCAAGGTTGAGCCCTGTGCGATTGATGTCAAACGGACGGCACTGCGATTGCGACAATGATTTAAGACTCGAAAATCCCAGAACAATAAACCTCGAAAGCATGTCTACACCGGTTACAACAGCACAATCGATACGATGGGATTCAAGAGCACGTGCTGCAGAAACAATTGCCGAAAGTCCTGAAATACAAGCATTTGAAACGGTTATAGGAGTGTTAGGATTTCCAAAATAATTTGCAACAACAGAGGCAGTGTGCCAAAGTGGAATCTCGGGAGAATTAAAACATTTTTCGCCACGGTCTAATAATTCAACATTTCCTTTAGTTGAAGATATGTAAAACGCAGTACGTGAGGATTTTAATTCTACATCGCAATTATCGGCGGCGGTTTTGATAGATAGCATCGCAGCCTTTTCCACCTTTGTATAATTGGCAGGGTCGAGCAAACAATAATCAGTAAAAGCGTCGTCGAGCATTTTGGAATCAATCACAGAGGCGGAAGTGTCAACACCGGAATCCAAAAGGTTGTTGTATTGTTTCACCACCGAACAACCCGCCTTGGCAGCGGTGTAATTCTGCATAGTGGAGAATCCCAAGGGGGAGACAATATTTGTTGAAATTATATCTACCATAATTATTCCACAAAAAAATCATAAAAATTGAACCATTGCGTAGGGTGACTTAAAATCTGACGTTCAAGCAATTGCACATATTTTCGAGCCATTGCCTCGGCGCGTTTTTTGGTGGGAAGAGAGTCGGAATTTTCCACATCAACTTTCTCAACAATAACATTATAGCGATATGTAGATTTCTTAAACACAAACACGGCAATTACCGGCACATTGCGCAGAGCCGCCACAGCAAACGGTCCCACAGGAAAATCGGCTTGTGCATATCCAAAATTGCATCTCACCGACTTGCTACTGCCAAAAATTCTGTCGGCGGGCATGGTGATAATATCGCCGTTTTCGAGGGCTTCATTGAGCGTAAATAGGTGACTCATATCGTCTTTTACCGCCACCATAACCACATTGTTTGGAGCAAGTTGCGCAAATCGCTGACGCTGCATTATCTCAGATTCGCCGCCAAACACAAGAGCATAGATTTTTTTAATATCCTGACGGAGAAGGTATCCGCAAATTTCAAAGTTGCCGGTGTGACTACCCGCCATCAAAAATCCTTCCGGCTTGGTCATAAGGTCGTTGAACACATGCATTGTGTCGCTCGTCATTGTAAATTTGGAATGTTGCCCCGAAAAGATTGCAAACCTATCGAGCATTACTTTGCCAAAATTATTGTAGGTAGTCCACGTGCTAAAAAACGCTTTTACCTTGCCGTAATGGTGCACCTGACGGAAATATTTGCACGAAGCCTTGCGAGCCTTTCGCCCAAAAATCAAATAGAAGGGTATGGAGATATACATAAAGAAATATCCCACACGCACACCAAAGTGTCGGAACAAGAAAATCAATGACTTCTGTCCGAAATTACCACCGCCGGTAGTGCCCTTCCATTTGTTGGATTTAACGTCCATTGCGCCAATAAGTTAAATTATCCCTGCTTTGGCGGCTGAGGTTTTTGATAATAGTCGCCGTTGCGGTTTTTCTGCCCCTTGAAAGGCTTGTTTTGATTGTTCTTATTGTTAAATTTTATATTAAAACGCTTTTCGCCACCCTGCTGAGGAGCGTTTGGTTGAACGGCAGGCACCACAGGCTGTTTGGGTTGTGGCACAGGCGAAACGGTAAGCATCTGTTGCGGCTGTTCGGCCTGATCGGGTTGCGCGGTTGAAGTAGCATTGGCATTGGCGGCTTTGTTTTTCTTCTTTTTCTTTTTCTTCTTGCGGAGACTGTCGAAACGAGTGATGTCCTCCGAATCGGAAGCGTCAACAAACTCATCCACAATCTCTTTCTTGGGTTGCGGTGTGTTTTGCTCAGCATTTTTGTCGTTGAGGAGGAGCGTGTCGGGTTTTTCGCCGCGCTTGTTCATTGCGATAATCTCCTTAACACGGTCGATGGGCACCACAGTGATGTTTGCCGAGGAGTTTTGGTCGTAACTAAACCACATAACACGCTTGAAAATATCGGTTTTTTGGTGGTAAGCCGTACCCTCCATAGTTTCGAGCGGCTGGCGTACCGAGGGGAAATCGCGCTGAGCGTCTAAGTAAGCATCAATTTCGTAGTTGAGGCAGCATTTGAGTTTGCCGCACTGACCAGCGAGTTTCTGCGGATTCAAAGATAGTTCCTGCTGACGGGCGTTGTTGGTAGAAACCGACACAAAGTTGGTAATCCAAGTGGTGCAGCAAAGTTCTCTGCCACAAGGACCTATGCCTCCTATCCTACCCGCCTCCTGACGTGCGCCAATCTGTTTCATTTCGATGCGGATTTTAAACTCATCTGCCATTATCTTGATAAGTTCGCGGAAGTCAACTCGCTCATCTGCAATATAATAGAATATTGCCTTAGAGCCGTCGCCCTGAAACTCCACATCGCCGATTTTCATATCCAAACGGAGGCTTTCGGCAATTTGACGCGATTTGAGCATCACTTGATCCTCTTTTGCCACCACTTGTTTCCATTTTTCAATGTCAGATTGTTTCGCCTTGCGGTAAATTTTTTTAAACTCGGTGTCGGGGCGGATTCGGGCACGTTTCATCTGCAATTTCACAAGGGGACCTTTTACCGAAACCACACCGATATCGTGTCCCGGAGAGGCCTCAACTGCCACAATATCACCCACTTCGAGTTCAAGATTATTTACATTTCGGTAAAATCCTTTGCGAGTGTTTTTAAAACGTATTTCGCAAATATCGCAATCGGTATTCATCGACGGTGGAATTTCGTCTAACCAATCGCGAACGTCTAATTTGTTGCAACTATTGGTATTCAAGCACTTGCCGCAGCAATCAGAGCCGCAATCAATGCAGGCGTACTCTATTCCGTCGCAACCTCGCTGTATGTTTTTATAATCGTCGTATTCTTCCATTTTGTTGATGCTAAATAGCAATATATATGTGTTTTAAATTCGTTTTATCTTTAATAATGGTGAAATTTTGAGAGCAAGGTCGGTAAACACAAGTTTGCCGTAAGCATTGCGCTCGATATTGCGGCACGCCTCGCCAAACTGCTCCGACAATGCGCCCACGTTGGCTTGATGTATAAAAGGCGAAAACTTGCGTGCAAAATCCAATTCGCCCGGAGTGAGGTTTACAAGGCTCTCCGACACGCTGCTGAGCATAAAACACTCGCGCAGCATACGGTTGCAGTAGTCGAAAAACTTTTTCTGTTTTTCGCGACCGAGTTTTGCAAGGTTGTCGCTAAGTTTGATAATGGCATCGTATTTGGCAGAAAAAGCCTCGCGCATAAGTGTAGTAAACAGTTCAAAATAAGGCGTTTCCACAGTTCCCGACTTAAATTGGCGGAGAGCGGCGCAGGCTTCGAGATAATTGCCGTCGGCAAGCATTGCGCTATTTTGGAGAGTTTGTGGGTCGGCATCGGGAAATTCCTGCTGCAACGACGCCACAATATCCTGATTTGTAGGACGGTCGATTTTTACCAACTGTACACGGCTGCGGATGGTGGTGAGTATCATCTCCTCGTTTTCTGCCACAAGGATAAAAAGCGTTTTGGCAGGAGGTTCCTCTATCATTTTCAGGAGTTTGTTGGCGGCGGTTTCGTTGAGTTTTTCTGCCATCCAAATCACCATCACCTTGTATTCAGCCTCAAAGGTCTTTAAGCCGAGTTTGCGTATAATCTCCTGACTCTCTTGGGCAAAGATGGCTCCCTGCGAATTGTCGGAACCAATAAAATCGTACCAATCGTCAAGACGGTGATAATTTCTTTGCAACACAAATTTGCGCCAATCGGTAAGGAAATCATCGCTCACGGGCTTGGTTGTACCCTTTCCCGACACCACAGGATAAACAAAATGAAGGTCGGGATGCACAAGTTTCTGATATTTAACGCAATGTGGACAAGTGCCGCAACTATCCGTATCGCCGAGTTTGCGACCTGTGCAGTTGATATACTGTGCGTATGCAATAGCCAGCGCGAGTTTTCCGCATCCCTCATTACCCAAAAACAATTGGGCGTGACTGATACGGTTGTCGCTTACAGTGTTGATTAGTCGCTGTTTAACCTCGTCGTGTCCTGGTATATCTTTAAACTGCATTATTAGCCAAATATAAATATCGGGGCAAAGATAATAAAAAAATGGGAATGTGGGGGATTTTTTTGCATCCTACCAACTCTTTTTTCGAAATAATCCCCACCCCGTGCACACCACAGTATAAACTGGATAAATCACAGCCAAGACAAAAATATCTATCAATTTAACGGGAATTTTGTAGTATTTGGCTGGAATGATGACCGAAAATGCGTCAGCAGCAAATTTAATAATCCATAGTAATAAAAAAATATACCAATTAATCACACCCGCTGCCAACAATCCCATGGCAAGCAATATTGATATGTTTGCACCAAAAACCAACGCCGCCACCGAAATGGTAATCTTGTCGGTATAGCCAGTAACCTTTCCTGCCCATCGCGCTCGCTGACGAATTAACGCTCTAAGTGTCTGTGGACTATGGGTATAAACTACTGAATCGCAACTTTTAACAAAAATCATTTTTTTGTTCTGAGCCACCGCAAATTGCAATAAAAAAATATCATCTCCTGAACGATAATGGTCTTTAATGTAGGCATCGGCAGTGGTACGCAGTGCGGTTTTCACCATCATATTGCCGCCGTTGCACATTATGGGATGTCCGGCTATTGCAGCCCCAGCCGTAAGTGTGAGAATAGCAAGCGATTCGGTTTGCCAAAGGCGTTGAAAAATGGATTTTGGGTTGTCGGCTTTTATTATCAAAGGTGCTAAAATAATATCAGCCTTGGTGTGCTGCGCCGAGGCTGCCATAATGCTTGCCCACTGTGGATTGCTATAACAATCGGCATCGGTAAACAATATATAAGGTGCATTGCAATGCTCCAAGGCTGTGCGCAGGGCGGCTTTTTTGCCGTTGCCGTTATTCTGGCACAAAACAAAATCGTATTGTTTTTTATAATCTGAGGCAATGCGGTAAGTATAATCGGTAGAATGGTCGTCTACTAAAATCAACCTTCCATTTTGGTAATTTTGCGACGATATGCACGATAAAAATTTATCAATATTCTCCTCCTCGTTTTTGGCAGCGGTGATAATGTTGATGGGGAGGTTTTGCGGATTTTGGGTAATGGCATCTTTATGGAAGAGGAATTTGAGGGTGTAAAAGATGATTAGGGCGAAGTAGAGGAGTAATATTAGTAGTAAGGCATAAGGCATAATTACAATTCCTTTAACTTCTTTTTGTGTTCCTCCCCTCGTTTGAGCATATCCAAAAAAATTTCATACGCCGCTTCCATCTCAGCCCTTTCTTCGGGTGATATGCGGCGTTTCTCTTTCATACGGGCTTCGAAGCGACGTGCGTCTTCGCCGTAGAGTATCGGGGTTTCTTTAATCGGTCGTGCCATAATGATAAGTTTTTTAATGTTTTACGGTGCAAAGGTAAAGATGTTTGGGGAGATATGCAAATAATGGGGACATACTATCCAAATTTTGGCGGGCGGGTAAGAAAAATTAAAATATTGATATTTTCCGTCAACACGGAAGAGAAAAATACGTATATTTGTATCGGATATTCGGCTCTACATACCCGGAATCCGACATAGTAAGATTTTTACGAAAGCGTTATGCTTTTCTTGCTTTCTGAAATGTGAGAAGTTTCAAAAAGGTGCAGGAGTTAGCATAACGGTTTCGCCTATCGTATAGGCGTAGACCGTTA
>JAGCVU010000156.1 GCA_017962175.1 Bacteroidales bacterium
AAGACGGTACAGGTATCGTTCACATTGCGCCCACATTCGGTGCCGACGACGCCAAGGTGGCAAAGGCTGCCGACGTTCCCGCGCTCTACCTTATCAACAAACTTGGCGAAACCCGTCCGATGGTAGACCTTCGTGGTAAATACTATGTTTTAGATGAACTTGCCGAATCGTTTGTAAATAAATGTGTTGACGTAGACGCATACAATCATCATGCTGGCGACTATGTTAAAAACGCTTATTCGCCCAAATACAATCAAGATGGCAAGTACGACGCCGAAGCCGCTGCCAAAGACGAGGATCTGAACATCATTATCAGCCTCGAAATGAAACAGCAAGGCATCGCATTTAAGATAGAGAAACACGTTCACAACTATCCTCATTGCTGGCGTACCGACAAGCCGGTGCTCTATTACCCGCTCGATTCGTGGTTTATCCGCGCCACCGCAGCCAAGGAGCGTATGATTGCCCTCAACAAAACCATCAACTGGCAGCCGCCGTCAACAGGTTCGGGACGTTTTGGACAATGGCTCGAAAACCTCAACGATTGGAACCTCTCACGTTCGCGTTACTGGGGCACTCCTCTGCCTATTTGGCGCAACCGCGACACCCGTGAGGAAATCTGCATTGGTTCGCTCGAAGAACTTTTCAAAGAGATCGACAAGTCAGTTGCAGCCGGATTTATGAAGAGCAATCCTTACAAAGACAAAGGATTTGTTCCCGGCAATATGAGCAAGGATAATTACGAAAAAATCGACCTCCACCGTCCATACGTCGACGACATTATACTTGTGTCGCCCTCTGGCAAGCCTATGAAACGCGAAACCGACCTTATCGACGTTTGGTTCGACTCGGGCGCAATGCCTTATGCTCAATATCACTACCCATTTGAGCACAAAGACGACCTGCCTTTCCCTGCCGACTTTATAGCCGAGGGTGTGGATCAAACTCGTGGCTGGTTCTACACGCTTCACGCAATAGCCACAATGTGCTTCGACAGCGTTTCGTTCAAAAACGTTATCTCAAACGGACTTGTGCTCGATAAGAATGGCTTGAAAATGTCGAAACGTCTCGGCAATGCAATCAATCCTTTTGATGTGATTGAAAAATATGGAGCCGATGCAGTACGCTGGTATATGATTACCAACTCGTCGCCGTGGGACAACCTTAAATTCGATGTTGACGGTGTTGACGAAGTAAAACGCAAGTTTTTCGGCACACTTTATAATACATACTCATTCTTTGCGCTTTATGCTAATGTTGACGGATTTACCAATAGTGAACCTCAAATTGCAATAGAGAAACGTCCCGAAATCGACCGCTGGATACTCTCGTTGCTCAATTCGTTGATAAAGAAAGTAGACGAATGTTTTGCCGCATACGATATGACCCCCGCTGGACGTATGATTCAGGATTTTGTTACCGAAAACCTCTCCAACTGGTACGTGCGTCTCAACCGCAAACGTTTCTGGGGTGGCGGAATGACCGAAGACAAACTTTCGGCATATCAGACACTTTACACCTGTATCGAAAAAGTGGCTCAACTGATGGCACCCATTGCTCCGTTCTACGCCGACAAGATTTTCCAAGACCTCAACGCCGTATCGGGCAACAGCAACGTATCTGTTCACATTGCAGATTATCCCAAATACGACCAAAGTGTTATAGATCAAGACCTTGAAGACCGCATGGAGATGGCTCAGAAAATATCATCAATGGTTCTCGCCCTCCGTCGCAAAGCCGCTATCAAGGTTCGTCAACCGCTGCAAAAAATTATGATTCCTATCCTCAGTGCAGATATGGAACATAAGATTGAGGCTGTTAAACGATTGATACTCACTGAGGTTAACGTTAAAGAACTTGAATATCTGCATCAAACCGCCGGAATCCTTACCAAAAAAGTGAAAGCCGACTTTAAACAACTCGGCAAAAAACTTGGCAAGAATATGAAAGTGGTGGCAAACTATCTTGCAGAAATGTCGCAGGAGCAGATTTCAGACTTTGAACAAAAAGGCTCTATCGACATTGATGTTAACGGCGAAAAAGTTAACGTGCTTACCACTGAGGTAGAAATCACCTCTGAGGATATTCCGGGTCGCCTTGTTGCAAGCGAAGGCCGTATAACAGTGGCATTAGACATCAACATTACTCCCGAACTCAAAGACGAAGGCTACGCCCGTGAGCTTATCAACCGCATTCAGAATATGCGCAAAGACAGTGGATTCGATGTTACCGACAAAATCAAGATAGAGATTGCACAAATTCCCGAGATAAGCGGCGCATTAAGTAACTTTAAGGAATACATTTGTTCTCAAACACTTACCGATAGTCTCCAAATTTTAGGCAAAGAAAATATGCCTTCGGATGCAATTAATATCGAAATTGACGAACAAACAAGCACACTTATCCGTATATCGAAAATATAATTTTTAACCATATTGTTGTAGAGACGTGATTAATCACGTCTCTACGATAATAATAGAATAGATCAGTATTAATTATTTAACAACTAAAAAGACCTAAATTATGGCAGAAGAAAAAGTTAGATATTCAGATGAAGAGCTGGCAGAATTCAAAGCCCTTATAATGGACAAGTTAGAGCAGGCTCGTAAACTTTATAAGTCGTATCACGAGATAATCACCCAACAAGACGGCAACGACACTGTTGACACAAGTCCCACGTTCAAATCATACGAAGAAGGCTCGTCGCTGTTGTCGAAAGAGCAGGCAGGTTCTATGGCAGAGCGTCAGTTGAAGTTTATCAAAGCCCTTGAAAACGCTCTCATTCGCATTGAGAACAAGACTTACGGTATCGACCGCAACACAGGCAAACTGATACCCAAAGAACGACTTATGGCTGTTCCTCACGCCACATTGAGCGTAGAGAGCAAGAAAGATGAGAGAAAGTAAAGCATAATGAACCCGTTAGTAAAAAAAGGATTAATAATAGGTTTGCTTGTGCTTATAGCAGACCAAGCGTTGAAAATTTGGGTAAAAACCCACATGTACATCGGCGAAAGCAGTTTCCTTAATTGGGATTGGGGTATTAGTTGGTTTCAACTTACCTTTACCGAAAATCCGGGAATGGCTTTTGGTTGGAAACTTGAAGGCGAAGTTGGTAAGTATATCCTAAGTATTTTTAGGATTATTGCTATCATCGGCTTGTTTATCTTTATTGGTTTTACAATTAAGAAAAAACAACCATCCACTGGATTTATCGTATGTATGTCGCTGATTACAGCCGGAGCCATTGGAAACCTCTGCGATAGTATGTTTTATGGTCTGTTTTTCGGATCGTCGGGATACAGTGCTAATCAAATTGCTGAGTTTATGCCCGATGCCGGAGGCTATGCTACATTTTTGCAAGGCAAGGTTGTAGATATGCTTTATTTTCCGATAATTGACACCACACTTCCTGCGTGGGTTCCATTTAAAGGCGGCGAACATTTTGTATTTTTCAGCCCTATTTTCAATATTGCCGACGCTGCTGTAACTGTAGGCGTGTTTGCAATGATACTCTTTCAGAAACGCATATTTCCTAAGACACTCGAAGAACAAATCGCAGAAAGAAAGGAATAAGAGATATCGTTTAAAATAGAAAACAAAAAAATCATCCCAATTTATTACTCGTAATAGATTGGGATGATTTTTGTTGGGTGATATTGTTTGCCGAACTCTTTTATGAAAGTCCGTTGTTTTTAAACATTGTAATATATTTCTCGTCGTGTAGCGGTATGTAGTACTGAATCCACGATTTGATGTATGTAAGCAGTTTAATGAGGGCGATAGTTTCACCTTCGCTGTACGATGTTCTAAACGCTTTTAATGAACTTAAGAACTGGTCGTGGATAGATTTATATTCGTCAAACTTGCTGTAAGAAAAATCTTTGAGGTATTTTTCCTCAAATCCGAAGTGGTATCCAGTGTAGTCGATAAGTTCGTCAACTGTGGCAAGAATGTTTGCATTTGATTCGTGACGTTTAAACACACCGTAAACTTTGTTGGCAATGTCAAACCATTTTTTGAGCTGCGAATCTATAATGTTAAGTCCTATGCGATAGTCTTCAAAATTAATAAATGTGTATTCTGATTCGAAACCGGGCAGTTCAATTTTGTTTTTCTGAAGCAGACCTTCGAGAATTTGAGTGCGGTTTTCGAGCTCAAACTTGCTGATGAGGCTGTCTTCTTCGTATTTCTTACTACGGTTACGTTCTTCTGAAAGGTTACTTAAGTCGTTGAGTATTATAGTGTAAACTACTTTTCCGTCGAAAATGTTGGCTGTGATTGATAGCCAAACCGAAATAGCATTTCCGTCTTTGTTGGTAAATTTCACCTCGTGACCCTTGGTGTTGATAATGTTGCCAAACTCGGCTTGAAGCACTTTTGCCATCTCTGTTTCGGTAGTTTGAAGACCAAGAATGTCGTAGATGCTACGTCCGAGAGCCTCAGCGCTCTTATAACCAAATAGGTTGACAAACTGCTCGTTAACGTATGTAATTATACCTTCGTCGGTGGTGGTGATTACCGCACCGGTGATAATGCTGAATATGTTGGTTTCGTAGCTTTCACGCTCTTTGATAAGTTTTGAAAGTGTTACCGAACGACCTTTGAGTTTTTCTATTTCGCTGTCTTGTAGAGAGTTTTGCTGTTCCAATGTTTTGTTTACGGCTTCCATCTCTTTTAGTTCTTGATAGTAGTCGTTCTCGCGGCGAGTAGAATCCTCTTGAGTAGCTTTCATCTCCTCGATGGTCTGTTTCATCTCCTCTTCCTGATCTTTCATCACCTTGGTTTGTGAGTTAGATTGTTCAAGAAGTTCGGCAGTACGTGTATTGATACGAGCAGTTGATAGGGTAGAGGCGATACTTTCAGCAATTTTTTCTACCAGTTCTATCTCGTAGTCTTTCAGTTCGTTAAACGATGCCATTTCTATTACACCGAGTATTTCGTTTTCGATTTTCAATGGCACAATCAACAGTGATTTCGGGTTTGCACTACCTGTACCAGATTCAATTTCGATGTAGTCGTCGGGAATGTCGGTAAGATATATAGTGTATTTTTCTTCGGCACAAGCACCTACAAGACCTTCGCCAATGTTTATCTTCTTGTCTAAGAATTTCTTACGGTTGTAAGCGTAAGCCGAAAGCAGTTCTAGGAACGGATGCTCCGGATCTGTGTCTTGATAGATGAAAATACCTCCCTGATTAGCTTTCAGATACTTAACAAGGTTTACTATAATATCGTCGGAAAGTTCGTTGATGTTTTCGGTGTGGTGACGGAGAATTTCGGCAAAAAGTGCAAGACCCTCAGTGGTCCAGTTTCGCTGAATATCTTCGCGTTGACGTTTCGATTGTTCTTCCTGAGCCTGTTGAAGTGATTTACGCATGTTTAGCAGCGAGTTGCCAAGCACGTCTTTGTCAGAAAGTGGCTGATAATTACTACTAAAATCGCCTTGTCCAATGGCGTGGGCAAATTCTGATGTTTTTTGAAGACCAATGGTAAGTTGCGAAATTGAGTTAGCTGTTTCACCAATTTCATCGTTTGAAATCTGTTCGTTAAATTCCGGAAGTTCGCCTTCTGATAGTCGCTCTGCGTATTTCATTAGTTTTTCGAGCGGACGTACAATCATATTGGCTGTAATCAACGACAATATCACCGAGAGCACAATAGCGATGAGCATAAATGTAATAAAGGTCTTAACATTTTTGCGTCCGGCAAACACAGCGTCGTCAACAGCCTTGTTGCTAATTCCGGCTGACTTTAATTCAATGATAGACAGCATTTTGTCGATATCAGCAATGTGTCGGGTGATTTTCTGATAGTGTTTGCGCTGTTCGTATTTTTGTTCGGCAAGATACTGTTGAGTAAGTTCTTCGATGCTTGCAGTAGACTGTCCGCCACCAAAAATTTTACGACCTGTAGAGTCGGTCAAAGCTTCCATATTCTCCTGATCGCTGAGTTCTTTTTGCATAATGGCGTTGCGCAGTTCGTTGGGGTTGATGATGAGTTTTTGCGCAAGGTGTATCTCTTTGTACGACACCGAGTATTCGTTGGTGTAAATCTGTTCGATGGCAAGAATAGTGTCGCGGTAGTTGCGGAGAATAGAGTTGTCTAACGATTTGATTTCCGACAATTTAGCTACCGATTGGAAAACTTCGCTCAGTTTTTCCTGATAGTTTTGGTGGTCTTTGTGTAGCGATTTTAACTCTTTCTCATTCTTTACGTTGGCAAAGTTGCGCAGAATCAGCACGTCTTTGGCAAGCAGATATTTAATCTGTGCCGAAGTGGTGGTCATATCCTTGGCAAAGGATATGGCTTGGTTTGAAGTGTTGACGTTTTCCAATGCGTTGTATTGGTAAATGCCTAACGCAAAGTAAATTGCAGCCAATATAAAGAAGCCGAGCAGTATCTTGCTCTTGATGCTCAGATTATTCAACAGTTGTCTCATCGTAGTCAAAATTTTTTAGCGCTATAAATTTAAGGAAAATATATATAAGGTGTATCTATTTTCCACAATTTTTTTGGGGCAAAATTTGTACCGTTTTTAAAAAACCGCTTTGGCTATCTCCTTAACGTTTTCGGTGCGTCCAACGCTGAAATAGTGAAGGGCGGGAACTCCGTGTTTCATCAACTCTTTGCTCTGATTTATAGCCCATTCAATGCCTATTTGATACACTTCGCTGTCGTCTTTGGCCTTTTGAACGGCGTTTGCAAGGTCGGCGGGAATATCCAAATGGAAGGTCAAGGGAATTACATCGAGGTCGCGTTTTTTACCTAACGGCTTGATTCCCGGAATAATAGGAACAGTGATTCCTGCCTCGCGACAACGACGTTCCCATTCAAAAAACTTAGCATTGTCGAAAAACATTTGAGTAACAATGTAATCGGCTCCGGCGTCAATCTTGGCTTTGAGATACTTCATATCGGTTTCAAAGTTAGGCGCTTCGGCGTGTTTTTCGGGATAGCCTGCCACTCCTACCGAAAAGTTGGTTGCCTCGGTATTTTTGAGGTCGCGATCGAGGTAAATGCCTTTGTTTAAGTCCATTATCTGCTTTACCATCTCATCAGTGTGAGCATATCCGCCGGGTTCGGGAATAAAATATTTTTCACCTTTGGGTGCATCACCGCGAAGAAGCAGTATGTTTTCGATTTCCAAGAAGTTAAGGTCGATAAGGATATTCTCAATATCTTGCTTGGTCATACCTCCGCAAATGAGGTGAGGTACTGTGGTAACGCTCGGAAAGCGGTTTCGGATTGCAGCAGCCAATGCTACTGTACCGGGACGCTTGCGTACAAGTTTTTTAGTCATCACATTGTTGTCGATCTGTTTGTAAACAGTTTCGTCTTGATGGTATGTGATATTGATATTCAACGGGTTAAACTCTGTAAGGAGTTCAATTTTTTCGTAAAGGCTCTTGGCACTGTGACCCACGAGCGGCGGCACTATCTCAAACGAGAAGTGCGTCTTTTTTGTGTTTTTTAGAATTTCGGCTATTTTCATCTTTTTTGTCTAATTGTGATTACAAAGGTGCAAAAAAAATTTTTTTTAAAAAAATTGAATTATTCTTTTGCTTTGTGTATATTTACGCATATTTTTTGCGGTACATTCGCATTATTTAATAAAGTATTGTAAATGAGTAAAAAAGTATTTCTTGGCGGCACTGCCAATCACTCACAATGGCGCGAAACATTGAAGCCGATGCTCACAATCGACTTTTTCGACCCCGTTGTGCCTGTGTGGAACGAGGAAGCTCGTATTCGCGAAATTCAAGAACGCGAAACTTGCGATTATTGTCTTTATGTGATAACTCCAAAAATGACAGGTTTTTATGCTGTGGCTGAAGTTGTTGACGATAGCAACAAGCGTCCCGATAAAACTGTTTATTGTGTTTTGTCTACCGACGACGACAAAGAGTTTGAACCGCATCAAATTAAATCTCTTTTGGCTGTGGGCAAATTAGTTAAACGCAATGGCGGTCATTGGCTTCAAAATCTCAACGAGGTGGCAGAGTTTTTAAATACCGGTATTGAACCAAAAGTTGATTCATAGCGAAATTATTGAAACAGAAATCACTAATAAATATTATATAAACTTTTAGATTAATAACACATTATCAATAATACCATTATGGCAGAAGAAGCACCGAAAATTATTTTCTCGATGTCGAGGGTATGCAAAACTTTCCCTCCAGCAAAAAAAGTATTGAACAATATCAGCCTTTCGTTTTTTTACGGGGCAAAAATCGGCGTTATCGGTCTCAACGGCTCTGGTAAGTCGTCGCTACTGAAAATTATCGCCGGAGTTGACAAGAATTTCGAGGGCGACCTTGCATTCGCAGCCAACGAATATTCTGTGGGTTACTTAGAGCAGGAACCCAAATTAGACAACTCTAAAACCGTTAAAGAAGTGGTTCAGGAGGGTGTACAACCCATTGTTGACCTTCTCAACGAATATGAGGCTATCAACCAAAAGTTTGCCGAACCTATGGACGACGACGAGATGAACAAACTCATCGAACGTCAGGGCGAACTTACCGAACTGCTTGACCATCACGATGCTTGGGAACTCGACAACAAACTTGAACGTGCTATGGGTGCTCTCAACTGTCCGCCCGACGATCAAAAGGTGGAAACCCTTTCAGGAGGTGAACGTCGCCGTGTGGCATTATGTCGTTTGCTTTTGCAAGAGCCTGATGTATTGTTACTTGACGAACCTACCAACCACCTTGATGCCGAAAGTATCGATTGGCTTCAGCAACATTTACAACAATATAAAGGTACGGTTATCGCCGTTACTCACGACCGTTACTTCCTCGATAGCGTTGCAGGATGGATTCTCGAACTCGATAGGGGAGAGGGTATTCCGTGGAAAGGCAACTACTCGTCGTGGCTCGACCAAAAGGCAAAACGCCTTGCTATGGAGGAAAAAACTGCATCTAAACGCCGCAAAACTCTCGAACGCGAGTTAGAATGGGTAAATATGAGTCCCAAGGCTCGTCAGGCAAAAGGCAAGGCGCGTCTTAATGCTTACGAAAAACTCTTGAACGAGGATGTTAAAGAGCGTGAGGAAAAACTCGAAATTGTTATCCCCAACGGTCCGCGTCTTGGCGACAAAGTTATTGAGGCTCACGGAGTTTCTAAGGCTTACGGCGACAAGTTGCTTTACGAAAATCTTGAATTTACCCTTCCGCCCAACGGCATTGTTGGTGTTATTGGTCCTAACGGTGCTGGCAAAACCACACTTTTCCGCCTGATTATGGGCTTAGAAAAACCCGACAGCGGCACATTCACCGTTGGCGACACTGTAAAAATTGCCTACGTTGACCAGCAACACGCCTCTATCGACCCTGAAAAAACTGTTTATCAAGTAATTTCGGGCGGCACAGATGATATTCGCCTTGGCAACAAAACCGTTAATGCACGTGCATACGTTTCTAAATTTAATTTCTCCGGCAGCGACCAAGAAAAGAAATGTGGAGTGCTTTCGGGTGGAGAACGCAACCGTCTGCACCTTGCCCTTGCGCTTAAAGAGCATGCCAACGTTATTCTTTTAGACGAACCTACCAACGATATCGACGTTAACACCCTTCGTGCATTAGAAGAAGGTCTCGAAAATTTTGCAGGCTGTGCCGTAGTTGTTAGCCACGACCGTTGGTTCCTCGACCGTATAGCCACACATATCCTTGCATTTGAAGGCGATTCGCAGGTAAAATTCTTTGAAGGCAGTTATTCCGAATATCAAGAAAACTACCGCAAACGTATGGGCGACGCAATTCCTACAAGGTTTAAGTATAAAAAACTGATGGCATAGTTAATATACCATTATTTACAACTTTTTTTACCTGTGTTGCATTACTCGTAGCACAGGTACTTTTTTTTGCCACCAATTCAAAAACTTAAAAAGATCTTCCCAACTGTAAAATTTTTTTACACCACTGTAAAAAAATTTTACACTTTTGTCCTATGCTCTATTGCTAACTTGCTTATTTATAACAAAAAAACATTTTGGCATATATGATGTGTGTTTTATGCAATTACATTTAATAAAGAATAAATAAAATGAATATCAGAAACGAACAACCTAACGATTACCGCGAGGTAGAAAACCTTACCCGCGAGGCATTTTGGAACGTATATCGTCCCGGCTGCACCGAACATTTTGTGCTACACAAATACAGAACCAATCCCGACTTTATTCCCGAACTCGATTTTGTAATGGAGGAGGACGGCAAAATAATCGGACACATAATGTTTTCTAAGTCTGAACTCGTAAAAGACGACGGCTCTAAAATTCCAAGTTGGACTTTTGGACCTATCAGCATTCACCCCGACTATAAACGCAAAGGTTACGGGTTGAAACTATTGAATTTTGCGCTCGAAAAGGCTAAGACAATGGGCGTTGCGTTTCTCTGTATGGAGGGAAATATCGAGTTTTACAAACACGCCGATTTCGACCTTGCAAGCAAACTAAAAATTCATTACCACGCCGAGCCCAAAGATAGCGACGTGCCGTATTTTCTTGCTCAGGAACTTATTCCCGGATTTTTAAATGGAATAGAAGCAACATATTGTCCGCCAAAAGGTTACTTTGTAGCCGACGAGTTTCCCGAAGAGTTTGCAGCATACGAGGCGACATTTCCACAGAAGGAGAAAAAAGTTTTGCCCGGACAATTACAGTAAATAATTTAATCAAAACAATATGAACACCACAGCACTCGTAGTAATAGACCTACAAAACGATATATCAAAGCATTACAAAGATATTATCGACAATGTAAACGCCGCAATTGATTGGGCGAAAAATAAAGGTATGCACATTGTGTATATCAAACATCACAACACTATGCCCTTAGTGAGAACCTTTAAAGCCGGAACTAAGGGCGCGGAACTTGTTCCCGAAATGAATATTGTTTCCGATAATATTTTTGTAAAAACTCGCGCAAATGCCCTTACATGCAACGAGTTCGCCGATTTTATCAAAACCAACGGCATAACGGATTTTTATATTGCTGGTGCCGATGCCACCGCTTGTGTAAAATCTACCTGTTTTAATATGAGGAAAACAGGCTATAAAGTTACTGTAATATCCAATTGCATAACGAGTTACAACCTTAACAAAATAGACGAAATGCTTAATTATTATCAAAGCAAAGGTTGCGAAATAATCAGTTTAGATGAATTAATTAAATAGTTTTTCTATGAAATCATACAAGTACATCAAAAGTAATGCCTTTACTGCGGGAGATTCGCTTGGAAACCCTGCTGCATGCGTTTTTACCAACGGAAATCCTCTTTCACCCGACCAAATGCAGTCGGTGGCAAAAGAGCATAAGGGTTTTGTAATGGAAATGGTTTTTGTTGACAATTCTAAGGTTGCCGATTGCAAACTTACCTATTATTCGTCGGAATGTGAGGTAGAATTTTGTGGACACGGAACTATTGCCACCATGTATTCTATGGTAAAAGACAACCCCGAATTGCGTGCAAAACCTGTTATCAAAGCCGAAACCAACAAAAAAGGAATCATAGAAGTTTTTAATGCCATCGACACCGAAGATGCTGTTTATATTACCGCACCCGATCCAATCGAAATTTCTATGAATATTACTAACGAAAATATCGAAAAAGCATTGAATTTGCCAGCCGGTGCAATATCAAAAAAATTGCCCGTTCGCATCATTGATGCCGGTTTGCGAACTCTCATAGTGCCAATTGAAGATTTTGATACCGAAATATCTGTTTTTCCCGACGAAATGGCTTTAAAAGAGTTCAGTTTCAAAAATGGTTACGATATTACACTATGCTTCTCAATGCGTACCGCATCGTCTGAAAACTTTGCCCATACCCGCGTTTTTGCGCCCAAATTCGGTTACTTAGAAGACCCTGCCACCGGTTCTGGAAATAGTGCTTTTGCCAATTATCTTTTAAGTGAAAATCTTTGGGACGGACACCCAATCACCATTGAACAAGGCGGCAACGACCGTATCTTTAATTCTGTAAAACTCAAATACGTTGATTCCAAAGTCCTTTTCGGCGGAAAATCTACTGTAAGAATTGTTGGAGATTATTTAATATAAAAACCTATTATTTTTTGTGTTTTGGGTTGATGTAATTGTTTTTTTATATTTTTGCAAAAAAATAAAAACTAAAATGATACGTCCCGTTACCAAATCAGATGCCGCACAATTAGTGAATATCTACGGCTATTATGTTGAAAATACGGCTATTACAGCCGAACTGACTGTTCCCTCGGTTGCAGAATTTGAACAACGGATAGAAAAAACTA
>JAGCVU010000157.1 GCA_017962175.1 Bacteroidales bacterium
ATTATAGCCTTGAAATTTTGCATTTTTGGTAATTCATTAAAGTGCCGCAAGATAGAAAAATTCTTAAAATTCTCCATATTTTTTAACCATTACTTAACTTTTACCTATTGACTTCTTTCTTTTTATTTCTTTCCTTTGCATCGTAAAAATTTAAAGACTTTTAGTTAGTTCGGAAATAATAGAACCAAACATAAGCAATGCAAGACATCATCACCGATAAGGAAAGAGAAGAAAAACAAGGCGAACTTGTAGAAATTATGGGCAGGATTTCCTGTCGCGGAGGCGGCACTGCACTCGCAGGCAGAATCCTCGGATTGCTGTCGTTTCTCGACCAAGAGGAATTTACTTTTGAAGAGATTGTCGACAGACTCAAAATTTCTAAATCGTCGGTTTCTACCACCCTCAACCACTTGATGGAATCAGACAAAATTGAGTACATCACCTATCCGGGCGACCGCAAACGGTATTTCCGCATCAAGGTCAACACCCCAAAAACTTTTATTCAGTCGCTGCGCAAATACATCGAACGGTTTGAAAAGGTAA
Organism: Bacteroidales bacterium; assembly: GCA_017962175.1. Taxonomy (GTDB): domain Bacteria; phylum Bacteroidota; class Bacteroidia; order Bacteroidales; family UBA3824; genus UBA3824. The sequence goes on from JAGCVU010000157.1 coordinate 544, forward strand.
ACCGTGCCGCTCTTGATCTAAAAAAAGACCGCAACTCGCGCTCTGGCAAAAACATACAAGCGATGCTAAAATCACTCACTTTTTGGAAAGCACAAATGGACGAATACGAAAAAGAGTTCGTCACCGACGAGTTTTAATCAAGTAACAATAAAAAACACAAGATAACAAAATGAATTTCAAAAGAACATTAATGCTGATTGCGGCTGTGGCGGTAATTTCGGGTGCAAAAGCCCAAACCGACAGCACCGCAAACCAAGGGCCGCTTATCTTGACCCTCGATTCAGCAAAGGCGTACGCCGTAGAACACTCAAAAACAATGCGTACAGCCTCGCTCAACATTCAAAAAGCAGAATGGGCTAAATGGCAGAGCATCTCTAATATGCTCCTCAATGTGGATGGAACTCTCAGTTACACCACAATGTTTGGTTACGTAATGAAACTCGGTGAAGGATTCGCCATTCCAAACAACGATGTGGGAACTCTCGGTATTACAGCCAGCGCCACCGTCAATGGTCAGATGGTGATGGCAGTGAAACTCAGCCAAATGGCAATAGATATGCAGAAACTTGCACAAAAAGGAAACGAAAACGATGCAAGAGCAGCAGCCACCACCGCTTACCTCTCGGTTTTGATTGCACAAGAAAGCAAAAAGACCCTCATTGACAGCCGCGAAAACCTCGAAAAGAGTTACAACAATGTAGTTCAACTTGTTAACGTAGGTATGGCAGAGCAGACTTCCGCCGACCAAATAAAGGTGCAGTTGATGGTGTTAGACAACAACCTCCGCGCCGCCGACCGAAATATTCAGTTGGCAAAAAGTTCGCTTCTTTTGGCTCTCGGAGCAGAACCCAACACCGAATTGGTGCTCACCGAATCGTTAGACTATTTTTTTGAAAACGAAGAAATAGACCTTCCCGAAGGCGCACTCGACAACAGCATCACCGTTCAGCAGTTAGAAATGAACGTTAAAATGGCTCAAAAACAACTCACACTCACACGCTGGGCATACGGTCCTACCCTATCGGTGCAATACAGTTACAGCGGCAGAACCTATTTTGGCAAAGACGCAGGTATGAAACAAGCACCTAACTCGCTAACATTTGCGCTCAGAATTCCGATTTTCTCATCGGGAAACCGCTATGCGCAGTGCCGTCAGTCAAAAATCGACGTAGACATTGCCCAAACTCAGATGGAGCAGACTATGGAGCAGTTGCAAATTCAAGAATCGCAACTCAAATTCAACCTCAGCAACGCCATCGAAACCTACAACAGCAGCCGCGAATCGTTGCAACTTTACGAAAAAATATTCCGCAACAGCGTGCAGAAATTCAACGTAGGAACTATTTCGAGCAGCGACCTCATTACTGTTAACAACAACCTCTTGAATGCTCAAAGCACTTATATTCAAAGTCTTTACCAAGTAATGAACGCTCAAACCGAACTACTCAAACTTTATAACAACTTGTAAAAAATAAACACAATGATAAAAATAAAACATTATCCATTAGTATTGGCAGCAGCCGCATTGTTGTTGCCATCGTGCAGCGGCGAGTCGTCTAACACTCAAACCGTTGAAGAAAAATCAGTTACCGTGTCGGTAAAGGAATTGCAAAAAGAAGAAATTATGCGTGTGCTCACTCTTTCGAGCGTGTTGCAGCCCTACGAAAAAGTGGCTGTGGCTCCCGCTCTCCAAGGACGTATCACCAACCTCTATGTAGAAGTGGGTCAAAACGTTAGCAAGGGTCAACTCGTAGCCAAAATGGACGAAACGCAGTATCTTTCTACCAAACTCAACTACGAAAACTCCAAAAACGATTTTAACCGTATCAAGATTCTTAACGACAGCAACAACATTGCCAAGCAGACCTACGACCAAGCAAAATCGGGTCTCGACGTGTTGGAAACTTCGCTCAAAAATCTTGAACAAAACACCTACCTCCGCGCTCCTCTTTCTGGCGTAATTTCGGCTCGTAACTACGAACCCGGCGAACTTTTCTCTGGTCAGGCTATTTACGAAATTGTGCAAATCAACACACTCAAAGCCCTTGCACAAATACCTGAAACATATTTTCCCGAAATCAAAGTGGGTATGAAGGTTAACGTAAAAACCGACACCTACGCAGGCGAAACTTTCCCTGCAACAGTGGAGATTGTTTACCCCACCATCGACGAACGTTCGCACACATTTTCGGTACAGTTGAAAATTCCCAACGCCAACCGCAAACTCCGTCCGGGTATGTACGTTAGCACAACCCTCGAAATGGGACAGGAAAAAACAATCGTAGTGCCTTACAACTCGGTTCAGAAAGTTCAGGGTAGCGACGAACGCTTTGTGTTCCTTGCCCAAGACGGCCGCGCACACCGCGTAGTGGTGAAATTTGGTCAGCGTTTCGACGACAACGTAGAAATCATAGCCGACGAAATCACCGAAGGCAAAACAATGATTGTTCAAGGCGTTGAAAAACTCCACGACAAAACTCCGATAACAATTAAATAAAGACGAAAATGAGTATTTACAAAACCGCGATAGAAAAACCCGTTACCACATCACTTATATTTATAGGTGTGATAATCGTTGGTTTGTTTGCATTGGCAAAACTGCCTATCGACCAGTTTCCCGAAATGGAACCACCATACGTGTCGGTGATGTGTACCTACCCCGGCAACTCGGGTTCCGAAATTGAAACCAACCTTACCAAACTCTTGGAAAACAGCCTCAACTCTATCGAAGGCCTCGACGAGATGACCTCTACATCTAAGGACAATATCGCCGTGGTGTCGATGAAATTTCAATGGGGTCAAAATATGGACGAAACCGTCAACGATGTGCGAAGTGCGTTGGATATGATTTCCGACAACCTTCCCGACGGCTGCGGCAAGCCTATTGTGTTTAAGTTCAACACTTCGATGATGCCTATCCTTATGTACGCCATCACCGCCGAAGAGAGTTATTCGGGATTAGACAAAATCCTTGAAGAAAACGTTACCAACGTGCTCAACCGCGTAGACGGTATCGGTAACCTCTCGGTAATGGGCGCACCCGAGCGTTATGTATACGTTGACGTTGACCAGCAGAAAATCGACGCTTTTGGCATAAGTCTCGAACAAGTGGCTCAGGCTGTGCAAACCAACAACATCGACGTATCTTCGGGTACAGTAAAGATGGGCAAAGAGCAGTACGGTCTCCGCGTAAAAAGCGAGTTTAAAGAGAGCGCCGAAATCAACAACCTTGTGGTAACAACCACTCCGCAAGGCAAAAAGGTGTTTATCAAAGACATAGCCACCGTGCGCGACACCATCAAAGACCTCTTCCTCGACTCGAAAATCAACTCGCAAGAAGGCTGCCGACTTATCATTATGAAACAGTCGGGCGCCAACACCGTGCAGATTTGTAAAGACGTGAAAAAACTTATGGAAGGAATCCAAAGAGACCTTCCTCCCGACATCAAATTCCAAATCATCAACGACTCGTCAGAAACCATCCAAAACTCTATCAACTCTCTGTTTGAGAGTGTGGGCTACGCGCTGATATTCGTGGTTTTGGTGGTGCTCTTCTTCCTTGGACAATGGAGGGCAACGCTCATCATCGCCATCTGTATACCTATTTCGTTGATTGTTTCGTTCATCTACCTTTTGGCAACCGACAGTTCGCTCAATATCATATCGTTGTCGTCGCTTACGGTGGCAATCGGTATGGTTGTGGACGACGCCATTGTGGTATTGGAAAACATCGACAAGCACATTCAGCGAGGCGCATCTCCGCGCGAGGCAGCCATCTACGCCACCAACGAGGTTTGGATTTCGGTAATCGCCACCACGCTTGTAACTTGCGCCGTATTTATCCCGCTTACAATGCTTTCGGGTATCGCCGGTATCTTGTTTAAAGAATTAGGTTGGATTGTTACCATCTGTGTATGTACATCCACAACAGTGGCAATCACCCTTACACCTATGCTTTCGTCTAAGATGTTGAAAGCAAGGTCGATAATAATGGAAAAACTTGGACAGTCGAAAGTGAAGAAACACGGCAAGAGCCTCTACGAACGCACCGTTATCCGCGGTCTCGACTGGCTCGACATCCAATACTCCAAACTTCTTGCTATCGCACTGCGTCACAAGGTGATAACCATTTCGGCAATTGTAGGATTCTTTGCACTTTCGCTCATTCCTGTGGCAATGGAAAAAATCGGTATGGACTTTATGCCACGAAGCGACGAAGGCCGTATGACCGTAACATTTGAATTGCAGCGCGGCACACGTGTGGAAGAGGCAGCCAAAATAGCCCGCAAAATTGAGGCAGAAATGGCGGCTCAAAACCCCGAACTCCGACTGATTTCTACCACCTTAGGATCCAACGACGACGCAGGCATCACCTCAATTATGTCGTCTACAAGCAACTACAAAGGTCAGATGTATATCCGTGCCACCAAAAAATGGGAACGCGAACGCTCAATATTCGACATCGCCAACACCATCCGCGATCAGTTTGACGCCACACCTGAGGTTGTAAACTACACAGTGTCAACATCTTCGGGCGGCGGTATGAGCAGCAACTCTATCGATGTGGAAATCTACGGTTACGACTTTGACCAAACCAACACCATAGCCGCCAACCTCAAAGAGGCACTCAAAAACGTGGAAGGCGCAAAAGACGTGCGCATTAGCCGCGAATCCGACCGCGCCGAACTTCAATTGGTATTCGACAAAGAAAAAGTGGCATCGCTCGGACTCAACACCGCCACACTCGGCACATATATCCGCAACAAAATCAACGGATTTACCGCAGGATTCCTCAAAGAAGACGGCGACGAGTATTACATCCGCGTACGTTTGCGCGAAGAAGACCGCAACTCGCTCGACAAAATTTACGACCTCACCATCAACACTCCCACAGGTCAGCGCGTAAAAGTTAAAGAGTTGGCCACCGTAAAAGAATATTGGGCACCTCCGCAAATCGACCGCAAAACTCGTCAGCGTGTCAACACCGTTTCGGTAACTCCCGACGACGTTTCGCTCTCAGAACTTGCCGAAAATATCCAAAAAATTCTCGACACATTTGAAAAAACCGAAGGCGTAAAAATCGTTATCGGCGGCGACTACGAAGAGCAGCAAGAATCTTCTGCCGATATGACACTCCTTTTTGGACTTATCATCATCCTCGTGTACATTGTGATGGCATCGCAGTTTGAATCGCTCAGCAAGCCGTTTATCATTATGATGAGTATCCCGTTTGCAATCTCGGGCGTAATTTTCGCGCTCCTCATCACGGGTATGAACCTCAATATGGTGGGTATGCTTGGTGTGATAATGCTTGCCGGTATCGTAGTAAAGAACGGTATCGTGCTTGTAGACTACATCAACCTTATGCGCGACCGCGACTACGAACTCAACGAAGCAATCGTACTTTCAGGACGCTCTCGTCTCCGCCCCGTGCTTATGACCGCCGCCACCACAATCCTCGGTATGATACCTATGGCATTGTCGTCGGGCGAAGGTGCCGAAGTGTGGGCACCTATGGGCGTGGTGGTAATCGGAGGTTTGCTCGTTTCCACAGTAATCACCCTTATCATCGTACC
>JAGCVU010000017.1 GCA_017962175.1 Bacteroidales bacterium
GGCCACGAAATGTTGAGAAAGTTGCCTTTGAGGTTTTCGGTAACCTCTTTTTCGTAGTAGCCGCCAAGCACAAGTGGGTAGCCGTGATAGTCGTGGCTCTTGATTTCTTCGTGAATTTTGAAACCGTCGGTCTGAAAATCCACATCCGCTTTGATGCCGTAGTTAAGGTTCTGAAATTCAGCCTTAATCGCCTCTTGAAATTGCTTGGGAGTGTCGTCGGTGATGAACTGTTTTGCGGGCAAAAGTCCGAGGTCGTTGACAAGAAATTTGGTGATTCCAAGGGCGTATTGAGCGTCGGCAACCACTGAAAATTGCTTGTTGATAACGCGGTTTTCCAAAAACAAATCGGCGTAACGCGAAATCAAATAGTAGAAATAATCTTCGTGTTTTTTGATTACAGCCTCGATTTTTTCATTGGAAATTTTGGCGAATTTGCCCACCTCGCGCAAGAATTTTCCCGTTTCGGTAGCACCAACAGGCAGCACAGGATAGTGCAGATAAGGGATTCCGAGGTGTTTTTCCATAGTTTTCATATTTTGAACACCAACCCACGGCGATACCAAAAGATTGAATTCTGCCTTAGGAATTTTCTTAATGTTTTCGATGCCGCGCTGATAACCAAAAATTGTGTTTGGTTTCAGTCCTATTTCTGTCAACAACGACTCCAATTCGCGGATGTTGCCAAGCCAAAAAAGATCCTGATAAGGCACATCTGCCCAAAGGTTTACAAGACCTTTTTCGCGTTCGTCACTCGGTTGCAAATATTGCGTAACTATCGCATCCACAATCTGTTCGTGTCCCTTGTAGTTGTTACCCTTGAAACCCGCTGTGGGAGCAAAAACCACAGGTTTGCCTTGCTCTTGAAACTTGGAAACTACATCGGCAACGTCGTCGCCGGTGATTTCGGGAATACAGCCGGTCAACACCACAAATAGGTCAGCATCAATTACTTTGAGCGAGTTTTCAATTGTGGTTGAAAGTTTCTTAACGCCGCCAAAAACCACGTCTTTTTCATTGATAGAAGTACACGGAAAAATCTGCGGCGAAAGGTAGCCAGACGAGCCTGTTGTGTCGGAAAGTTTCTGTGCGCAACCCGGTCCTGAGTGCAATATGGGGCACGCGCGGTCTATCGCCTGAACGGTCTGCATCGCCGCCAAAGCGCATTTATATCTTTGTTTATCTAATATCTTAGCCATTTTTATTTTGTTTCTTCAAAGAACTTATCAACATTCTGTTCGTACCACCAAGAGGTGTAGGGAAGTTTGGTGCGTTTTGCAAGGTTTTCTTCAAAACTGCGGTTGCGCACGGTGTCGAGCACTGTTTTGGCAAATTCCAACGTGTGTTTGTAGCCAAAAATCATATATTCGTCGGCCACGTAAACCGCAGGAGTTCCGTTCTTTATAGCCCAAACTGTGGAGCCGGGATGTCGCGACAGATACATATCGGGCTTGTACTTGTTGAGGATGTTCATCACCTCGTAATTCTGTTGATCGGCAACCGATGTTTCAAAATCTATGTTGTTGTCTAACAGATATTTCATCGAGGGAGGTGTGTCGCCGTTTTCATATTTCTTATCATAGTGCCAAGCCAACGCCCAAACCACTTTGATGCCAAGTTCGTTAAGCACGCGCGAAACTTCAAACGTGTATCCGGGACCCATTCCAAGTACTGCCGTCAAACCTTGAAGTTCTTTTTTAACTTCTTCAATTTGTGGAAGATAGATTGCGCGTTGTTCAGCAATGTATTTCTCGATTTTTTCGCTACGATTGGTAACTTTTCCAATTTCGCGAAGCCAAGCCTCAAAACCCGTGATGCCGCATTGGTTGATTGAGCGAACGTATGGAACGCCGTATTTTTCTTCCAAAGCATTACCAAGATAATTGCCCAAAGTACCGCAAATACAGGTAGTTGCAAGGTTTTCAGATAGAGTTGAAAGTTCCTCAACGGTAGAATTACAATAAAGGAACACCGGTTCGAGGTCAAATTGCTTGAAAATTTCTATGATTTCGGGACGTGCAGATTCAAAGAAATTTTTGAAGTTAATCTTGTTGTTTTTCGGTGCGTTAGGTCTCGGTTTTTTAACGATTGACTGCAATACCGCGTGGTCGGAAATGTCAAATCCCGTAGCCCAAATTTTGCTCTTGAAACCTTCGCAGTGAACAGCCACCACCGGCACGTCGATTTCGTCTTTTACCTCGTCAACCACGCTGTCGATGTCTTCGCCGATAATACCTGTGGCACAACTACTTGACACAAAAATTGCCTTCGGTTTGTACCTGCGGTAAGTCTCCAAAATTATCTTTCGGAGTGCCTCGGTGCTGCCAAAAATTGTGTCTTTTTCGTTCATATCGGTGCCCACATAAACGGTGTCGGACGTTACGCCGCGTTTTTTTGCCATCACCTTCGACATATAGTAACTATTTGAACTTGTTACCGAACAGCCCGACGGTCCGTGGTGCACAATAGCCACATCTCTGATGCCTGCAAGTTGACTTAACCCGCAGAGCGACAGGCAGGTGCTCGACTGCGAAAAACATCTCGCGCAGCCCTTCAACGTACCGCAAACCGATTTTTCCGCCAAATCTTTCAGCGACCCGATATAACCGGTAATCGATCCGATGCGCGTCTCTCGCACCGCCACATTTGAATTAGTTAAATTTACTGACATTTTATTTAGTTTTTTATTCATTTTCTTTTCGGTTGCAAAGGTAGAGAGTGCGGAATGTTTGTCCAAGAAGAATGTAGAAAATGGATAAATTAACTAATTTGATGTGGTTGAATAGAAAATATTATTTGTGTATATTATTATGAAATATGGAAAATGGAAAAAAATAGGGGCGTAAAAATCTACGCCCCTATGTCATCTATCACATAATTTTTACAATCCCCTAATCCACTTTTATTTTTTTACAGCCAAATTCTCCTTAAAAAACGCCTCCATTTTGTCATACGGAATCTTGCCGTTTTTGTCGTCGTAGAGGTCGGTGTGAACTGCGCTGGGGATGATGAGAATTTCTTTGTTGCCCTCTTTCATTGATGAGCCGTTGCAGGCTTTGCCGGTCATCTGCGCAAAGGCATATTCGCTGAAATAGCGGCTGTGAGCCTTCTCGCCGTGGATTAGTAGCACGGGCGATTCGATTTCGGCAGCCCACGCCAATAGCGGTTGATTCAAAAACGACTGACAGCCAATCACATTCCATCCATCGTTGCTGTTGCCGCTGCGGGGGTGATAGCCGCGAGGAGTTTTGTAGTAATCGTAATAATCCTTCACAAAAAACGGCGCATCGTCAGGCAAAGGGTCAACCACGCCGCCCGCACGTTTGTAACTACCTGAACGATAATCTTCTGTGCGTTGAGCGGCAATGGCTTTGCGTTTTTCCATACGCTGCGCAGGGGTGTCTTCCGAAGCAAAATAACCCTCCACGTTGACCTTGCTCATATCGTACATTGTGGAGGCAACTGTCGCCTTGATTCTTGGGTCGAGTGCGGCGGCGTTAACAGCCATTCCACCCCAACCACAGATGCCTATGATGCCGATTTTGTCGGGATCAACATTGTCTTGAACGCTCAGAAAATCCACCGCTGCAAGAAAATCCTCGGTGTTGATGTCGGGTGATGCCATACGGCGAGGTTCGCCGCCCGATTCGCCTGTAAACGAGGGGTCGAAGGCAATTGTGAGGAATCCGCGCTCTGCCATTGTCTGCGCGTAAAGTCCCGAACATTGTTCTTTTATTGCGCCAAAAGGTCCGCTGACGGCAATTGCGGCGAATTTTCCGCTTGCATTTTTGGGCGTGTACATATCGGCGGCAAGGGTGATGCCGTAACGGTTGTGGAATGTAACCTTCTTGTGGTCAACGTTTTCGCTCTTTGGGAAAACCTTGTCCCATTCCTGAGTGAGTTGCAATGTGTTGTTCATATTAGATTCGGTATTAATTGTGTTGTTGCAGGCGGCAAATGTGAGTGCCATTGCCGCCAAAAATATGGATTTTTTCATAACTATTGAATTATTGTTTGATAATTATTTTTCAACCGATAAAGTTACGGTTATCTCTCCTTCGCCGAGAAACTCTTTTAGTTCATCTTTACTAAC
>JAGCVU010000158.1 GCA_017962175.1 Bacteroidales bacterium
AAGGGATTTTTTGGGATAATTATCACCAATTCCACGCCTTTTTCCCTATCTTTGTTTCCCAAAACCAAACCATTCATTTTTATGGAATCTGATATTATTAACCTTGGTAACAGGGTGGTGAACAACTACTTAGTGAAAATCGACGAAGGGTATGCGCTTATTGATACGGGGTATGATACGGGATTTAAGAGGTTTTTGAAAAAAATTAAAATATTCAATATCAACACTCAGAATATCAAATATATAATGCTTACCCACGCTCACGACGACCACGCAGGATTTATCAACGAGGTGCTGTCAATAACTCCCGCCGAAGTGGTGCTGCATCCATTGGCAGTAGAGTTTCTCAAAGCGGGAAGCAACAGCGAGGAGGGCGGATACCCAAACAAAAGGGCGTACAGGTTTTGTAAAATTCTGTCGCTATTCGGCGGAGCAAGCAATTTCAAACCGTTGAAAAAGGAGTTTTACAACCGTCTGATTACCACCGACAGCGAGAGGTTTGAAGAGATAAAGAACCAACTGCCGTTCTCGATTATCCACACGCCGGGACATACCTCCGACCATATTTCGCTAAAATACGGAAAGATAATGTTTTGTGGTGATGCGGCTATGAACAATTTTCCAAGTATCAACAGGTTTATCATTTGGATCGAGGACGTGGAGGCATACCGTCTGTCGTGGCAAAAAATCATCAACACCGACTGCGAAACTATCTATCCCGCCCACGGCAAACCGTTTAAAAAGAGCGATTTAGAAAAATATATATTCAAAATTGACGGAATCAGGCTGATTAAATAGTTTATTATCAACGAATTAAACTAAATAAACGAATATATTTATAATTCTTTGCCCCCCAAAAAAACAAAGCCACAAGTGGCGTACGAATACATACTAAATATAAAATAAATTAGTTATTGTCGAATAAATTTTGTACATTTGCACAAACAATTAAAACCGAATAAAATGGAAGTTAAAGTAGACCATCAATACAGCCAAGATGTTGCCTTGGAGAAGATGCATCATTTTTTTGAACAGATGAAGCGCGAGCACGGCGACAAAGTTTCCGACCTCAAAGAGGAATGGAACGGCAATTCGGGCGACTATGCCTGCAAGTTCAACGGAATGTCGCTCAACGGCCATATCGATGTCAACGAGCACGACATCACCCTCAACGGCAAATTGCCCCTGTTTGCAATGCCGTTTAAAGGCGTTATCGAAAGCACTATACGCGCTGCTGTACAGAATGCACTGAATGCAGAAATTGCGTAACAACGATTATGAGACGTCCCGAAATCATAGAACGAATAAAGGAAGCCGCCGACAAGATGCGTCCCGAAGTGCAGACCATCCTGTACGGTTCGGTGGCTCGTGGCGATGCGCGTCCCGATTCAGATATTGACCTCCTATTATTGGTTAATACTGATAAAAAACTGACTTACAGCGACAAAGAACGTTATATGTCTTCGCTTTACGATATCGAACTTGAATCGGGAGTTATCATCAGCACTTTGATTATGCCCAAAAAAGAGTGGGAGCAAAGGCCTTATCCCACACCGTTTTACAACAACGTTATGAAAGATGGCATTACAATATGAGCAACACACAAGACGATAACTACGACGAATTGATCAAATACCGCCGCCAAAGGGCGCACGAAACCCTTGCCGAAATACCTTTTCTCAGCAAGCAAGGGTTTTATAATACGGCTGCAAACCGCTTGTATTATGCCTGTTACTATGCGGCTGTTGCTCTTTTGCTCAAAAACCATATCACCGCAGCGTCGCACGCGGGCGTAAAAACTATGTTTGGTCAGCACTTTGTTTCCAAAGGTCTTATTACCAAAGAGAGCGGAAGGGCATATTCCAACCTTTTTGACTATAGGCAGCACAGCGACTAAGACGAGTTTGTATACTCTACCCAAGAAGAGATTGAAGAACTCTACCCAAAGGCACAGCAATTTATCGAGGAGGTTGACAAATTGCTGTAACCATCATTTCTTCGGCATACTTGCGCCGTCGGCTTTGATGATTTCGCCCTGCGAATACTCTATCTCGGATTCTAAGAGGCCGTCTTCGCTGTAATAGCGCCAAAGTCCGTCCTTATTGCCCGACATATAGGTGCCCTGGCTAAGTATCTTTCCGTCAGGGTAATAGTCGGTGTATTTGCCGTGGAGGTTGCCTTGGAGGTATGAACACTCCAATTTCTTTTTGTTGGTGTCGCGGTAGAGAATGCGGTATTCGCCGTGAAGCATATCCTCGGAGTATTTCTCGTAAATCACCACGTCGCCTGAGGCTATTTTCCACAAACCTGTTTTAAAACCTTCGGAATAGGTGCCGCGGGCAAGAGTGTCGCCACCGATGTCGAACTCAACATAATCGCCATCTTCGGCACCTTGGTAAAACGATTCGGTGCGGCGAACCTTGCCGTTGTCGTAATACCAAACCCAATCGCCTTCGGGCTTGCCGTTTTTGTAAACGCCTTTTTGCTCAATCTGACCGTTGGGATGGTAAAAAAGCCATTCTCCCTCGCGGTTTCCTGCCTTGTAGACACCTTTGCCCGACACGTGTCCGAGACTGTCGTAAAGCGTCCAATTTCCCTGTTCGCGACCGCGGCCG
>JAGCVU010000018.1 GCA_017962175.1 Bacteroidales bacterium
AATTTTTTGGCGTATGAATATTAATAATGTAGAGGATTTTAGTTGGTTGTATGCGCTGTTGAAGCCATTTGCAAGTTTTATGCACAACCATATTTTCTATAAAAAAGTATACACTTCGGGTTTGGAGAATATTCCCTCGGAGGGTGCTGTGATATTTGCGCCGAACCATCAGAACGCACTGATGGACGCCCTCATTATCCTGAGCGTGAAAAATTGGCAGCCTGTTTTTATGGCGCGTGCCGATATTTTTGCGGGACAGTTTGTGCGCAGGTTATTATTTTTTATGAAGATTCTGCCCATTTTCCGTATTCGTGACGGACGTGAAAGCCTCAAACAAAACGATGAAATTTTTGCCAAGTCGGTGCAGGTGCTGCGCAAAAAGCGTTACCTTGTGATTTATCCCGAGGCAAGCCACGTGGGTCGCCGCCGTCTGCGTCCGCTCAAAAAGGGCATTACCCGAATTGCTTTTATGGCTGAGGAGGCTTCAAACTATACTCTCGGCGTTAAAATCGTGCCTGTGGGCATCAATTATCAGGATTATTTTTCGTTCCGCACCAACGCTTTTATCAATTTTGGAAAGCCCATCAACGTGGAGGATTATCGCGACCTCTATCTCGAAAATCCCCAAAAGGCAAACCACGAATTGATAACCGATATTTCAAACGAACTTAAATCGTTGATTATCAATATAGAAAACAACGAAGAGTACGACAATTTTGAAACCGCACGACTTGTTTATGCGCCTTATCTCGTTAAAAAAGAGCGTAAACTTGTCAACAATTTTAAAAACCGAATCTACGCCGGTCAGCAGGTTGTAAAATTGATGGACACTCTCAAAACCAATGCGTTAGACACGTTTAACAAACTCAGTGGATGCCTTAGCGACTACCGCAAACTTCTCAATCAGGAAAACCTTCGCGATTGGATTATCCGTCGCCGTTTTACAGTGCCGGGAGTTACATTGCGCACATTTATACTTCTTGCGATGTCGCCTGTGGCATTGTTTGGTGCGGTCAACAATTTTCTGCCTTATCACGCTCCCGACCTTATTACCCGAAAAATCAAGGACAAAAACTTTCACACCTCAATCCGTTTTGCGGTGTATATGTTCGTTTTTCCGCTGATATTTTACCCGCTGATTTTCTTTTTGCTCTGCAAGTTTACCGATTCGTGGCTTATCCGCCTGATTTATATGGTGTTGCTTCCGCCCACAGGCATCTTTGCATTCCACTATTTTGAGGAGGTGAAACGCGTTGTGGCTATGTGGCGCTATACTCTGCACCGTAACAAAAAATCGTACGAATGCCTCCGTTGGTTGCGCGAACAGATTCTCGACATATTCAAAAGTATCGAAAATAATGGCTGACGGCTATCGTCAAAGCCGATTATTGCTATCGTAATTATCAATTGCCAAGGCTAATAACATAATATTGAATTAATGTTAGTTTCCGCGCGATTGTATAATTTTGCGCAAAATTTAAAGATATGAATTGGATTAACGAATTAATATCAGGTACAGGTGTGGGACACTCCATACTTTTGCTTGCCGTAATAGTTTCGGCGGGCATTCTTTTCGGTAAAATCAAAATCAAAGGTATTTCGCTCGGAGCCACGTTTATTTTGTTTGTGGGCATTATTTGCGGACACCTCGGTTTAAAAATCGAGCCAAAACTACTTGACTTTTTACGCGATTTCGGACTTATCCTATTTGTATATGCCATCGGTATGCAGGTGGGACCGAGTTTTTTCTCGTCGTTTAAGAAAGGCGGAATGACTCTCAACCTTCTCGCAGTGGGCGTGGTGCTCTTAGGCGCTATCACCTCTCTGATTATCGGTTTTGCCACCGGCATCGACATTCCTACTATGGTGGGCATTATGTCGGGCGCGGTTACCAACACTCCCGGTCTCGGTGCCGCTCAGCAGGCTTATAAAGAGATGACAGGCGATGTAAATTCCACAATGGCAATGGGTTACGCCGTAGCATATCCGCTCGGTGTTATCGGCATAATTCTTACGATGATAGTGGTGAAGGTGCTCTTCAAAGTAGATTTTAAGAAAGAGAACGAGCAGATTGAAACCCTCGCCAAAGACGCTCAAAAGTCAGCCACAGGTATCTCGATGCAGGTTCTTAATCCTTCTGTTTTTGGAAAAACAATCAAAGAACTTGTGAAACTTTTCCCCGACCGTCATTTTATAGTTTCGCGCCATTGGGACAACGAAACCAACCAAATAAGCCTTGCCACTTCGGAAACCGTGCTTAAAGAAAACGACAAACTTTTTGTAATCACAAGTCCACAAGATGCCGACACTATTACTGCATTTATCGGCAAAGCCATAGATTTACAGCGCAAACAGTGGGTGTTGGCTAACAGTTCGTTTATCAGTAGTAGAATTTTGGTTACAAAAGAAGAGGTCAACGGCAAACGCCTCGGTTCGTTGCAATTGCGCAAACTTTACGGATGCAATATCACACGTGTAAACCGTTCGGGCGTTGACCTTGTGGCATCTGAGGAACTTGTGCTCCAAATCGGCGACCAAGTTAACGTTGTGGGTACCGACATCAACATCGCAAGTGTAGAAAAAGTGCTTGGCAACTCGGTAAAACGCCTCAACCAACCCAACCTTATCACTATCTTTATCGGCATTGCCATCGGTGTAATTCTCGGCAGCATTCCTGTTGCAATTCCGGGCGTTCCGCAGCCGTTTAAACTTGGTTTAGCAGGTGGTCCGCTGATTATCTCGATACTTATTGCTAAGTTTGGATATAAATGGAAATTAATTACTTACACCACTCAAAGCGCCAATTTGATGCTTAGCGAGATAGGTATTTCGCTCTTCCTGGCCTGTGTGGGTCTCAACGCCGGAAACGGATTTTGGGACACTATCGTCAACGGCGGTTACTCTTGGGTAGGATACGGATTTATAATCACATTTTTGCCGCTTTTGATAATGGGTATAGTTGGCTATAAATTCTGCAAAGTCAATTACTTTACCTTAACGGGTGTAATTGCCGGCAGTCACACCGACCCACCCGCTCTTGCCTATGCCAACGGCCTCACCTCCAAAGATGCCCCCGCAGTTGGCTATGCCACCGTTTACCCGCTCACAATGTTTTTCAGAGTGCTGATCGCGGAATTGATGGTGCTGTTTTTTGTGTAGATGATTTTTAGGAATAAAAAAAACCGCAAGTCAGATGTTGTTTGGCTTGCGGTTTTTTGTATATTTGTAATCGTAAATATTTATGGCAATGAACAAGATTCGATATTTAAATATGTGTATTGTTGAGTTTGGCAAAATGTTCGGAATGTCGGCATATTTGGCTTATAAGTACTTGAAAGAGTATCAGGGCTTATATTTTTTAGACAAATGCTACGAAGCCGAACACCAACTTTCGCTCGATGATGCCATAGATGATTTAAAAAATTATTGCAAACGTCACGGAGGAACATTAGAATGAAACTATTTCACGGAACAAATATTGATTTTTCTGAAATAGATTTGTCTAAAAGCCGTCCAAATATGGATTTTGGACAGGGTTTTTATTTAACGAGTATTCTTTCGCAGGCTCGCGAAATGGCTGTGCGTAGATGTGAGTTTGAATCTTGTGGACAACCTGTTGTCCAAGTTTATGAGTTTGATGATAATGCTCTTAAAAACAAAGATTTAAATGTGTTGATTTTTAACTCTCCAAACCGTGATTGGGCTGAGTTTATTCTTAAAAATCGTAAGTCGCGAGGTAAAAAGGTTCATAATTACGACATTGTGGTTGGTCCTGTGGCTGATGATGGTGTTGTGTACCAACTTAATCTTTATATGCAGAAAATCATTACATTAGATCAATTGGTTTCTGAACTTGAATACCGCAAACTAAATAATCAGTATTTTTTGGAACAGAAAAGGCACTTTTTAATTTAAAACGGCTATGAAACTAACCAAAAATCAATTACAATTTATCTTTAACTGCGATGTGGAAACAATGGTCTCTTATCTTGTAGATGAGTATAAACTATCTGATTTAGAGGCATTTGATAAGGTTTATACATCTAACATCTATCAAAAACTTGTTGACACTAAAACAGGTCTCTATTTGCAAAGTCCTGATTATATTTATAGTTATTTATTATCGGAATTAAATAACAAAGGGATTGCGAATTAATTCACAATCCCTCTGTATATCAGTTGTTTGAGTCTTATTTCATTACCTCAATCTCCTCTTTGGGATTCATAACGTCGTTAACCTTGCTTTCGTAAGGTGTGAGTAATTGTGATTTTACCTCAGTAACAATATCTTCGGCAGATTTGCCAATGTAGAATGTGTATTCTCCGGCAGGTGCAGTCCATTGATTTTGTGCTGCGTCGAAATATGCTAAATCAGCAGAGTTAACTGTGAGAACCACTGGCTGCGATTCGCCTGGCATAAGCGAGTTGGTTTTGGCAAATGCTTTCAACTCGTACTTGGGCGATGATTGACCTGATTCGGGATATTTTGCATAAAGTTCCACAACGGTTTTGCCTTCGCATTTACCTGTGTTCTTTACGTTTAACGAAATTTGGAAGTCGCCACCGGCTGTTTGAATTTTTACATCCGAGAATTCAAAATCGCTGTACGAAAGTCCATAACCAAACGGGAACGAAGTCTTTTTGCCAAAGGTGTTGTAATAGCGGTAACCTACGAAAATATCTTCCAAATAGTTGGTGTAGTCGAAATTTTCGGTGTTTTGGTTGTCGTCGTGAGTGCCGAACATTGAGCGTCCGTTAGCCTCAAAGTCGTAGGGGAAATTCTTTGCACCGGGAACGTCGAAATAATCAATCGGGAACGACATCGGCAATCTTCCTGAGGGGTTAACTGCGCCTGTGATCACGTCGGCAACTGCGTTTCCGCCTTCTTGACCACCCATCCAAGGCAAAAGAATTGCGTCGGGAATATCTTTCCACGAAGCGGTTTCGATAACACCGCCAACGTTGAGAATTACGATAGTTTTTTTGCCAGCGGCTTTAAATGCCTTTGAAACGCTGTTGAGAAGAGCCTTTTCGTTGTCAGAAAGGTTGAAGTTAGAAATACGGCGGTCGCGGAATTCACCCGAAATGCGTCCCAAGGTGATGAAAGCCACATCGTTGGTTTTAGCATATTCCTTGATTTTGGCATCGTCGATAGTAAAATCTTCGGGAACAAATGCGTGTACCAAACTATCCTTAGTGGCAGGATTAGCACGGAATGCAGTCTTTTGTTTCTGAATTTCAGGAATATAGATGTTTTTGAGATTTTCGTCGATGGTAAAGCCTTGATTTTCGAGACCCTCGCAGAGCGATACAGTGTAAGCCTCGTTAACATCGCCGCTACCTGTGCCGCCCGAGTAAAACGAGTAAGAAGAAACGCCAAAAAGTGCAGCCTTGCCGCCTTTTATCGGAAGTGCGTTGTTTTTGTTGGTAAGCAACACAATGCCTTCTCCGGCAGCCTGACGAGTGATTTTTGCGTGTTCTTCGAGGTTTGGCTTGTTAGAATACTGGTATTTTTTGAATGTGGGTGATTTTAAAACCAACTCTAAAATGCGTTTGATGTTTGCATCCACATATTCGGTTTTTAAAGTTCCGTTTTTCATACCCTCAACAATCTTTTCGTATTGATTGTTGACACCGGGCATAAGAAGGTCGTTGCCCGAAATTACCTGATTAACAGGGTCTTTGCCAGCAAATCAATCGGTCATTACAAGTCCTTCGTATTTCCATTCATCGCGAAGTATATTCTGAACCAGTTCGCGGTTTTCGGAAGAATATCTGCCGTTGATATAGTTGTACGAAGTCATTACAGTCCAAGGGTTTGACTCGCGGATAGCAATTTGAAACTGACGCAAATAAATCTCGCGCAAAGCCCTTTGAGTAAGTCTTGCATCGTTGTTCATACGGTTGGTTTCCTGATTGTTAACGGCAAAGTGCTTGATAGATGTGCCCACGCCGTTGCTTTGGATACCGTTGATAAGAGCGGCTGCGGTTTTTCCGGCTAAAACCGGGTCTTCGGAATAATACTCAAAGTTTCTGCCGCACAATGGGTTACGGTGAATATTAGCACCCGGCGAAAGGATAACGTCAACTCCGTATTCGAGCACCTCGTTACCGATAGATTCGCCAACCTTTTGAACTAATTCGGTGTTCCAAGTAGACGATAGGGTAGTGCCTATCGGGAAAGCCGTGCAGTAGTAGGTGTTTTCGTCGCCTTCGCGTATAGGCTTGATTCTCAAACCCGCAGGACCGTCGGCGAGCACAATTGACGGGATGCCTAATCGTGGAATAGCGCGGGTAATACCTGCTGCTCCCGGCACCTTTTGTTCGGTGCTTCCTACAAACGATGTGTTTTCTTGGCTTGGATCCATACCTGCGCCGATAAGCATAAGAGCCTTCTCTTCGATGGTCATAGCCGCAATCACCTCGTCGATAGAGGCAGTTCCGAGTTGCGGCGGTGTTTGGTTGCAACTGCTTGATGCAGTGAGTATTGCCGCAGATAGTGTGGACATAATAATTGATTTGTTCATATTATTAGATGTGTTTAAGATAAATTGCTGATTATTTGGTGATTAAAAATTCGAAGCTGTATTTTTTATCGCTGCTGATCAATACACCTTTGTAAAGACCATGCGATAGAGTTAACTTGATAATATTTTGAGGATTATCAATAGTTTGAATTTTCATACCAGCAAGGTTGCAAATTATTAGTTGAGAGTTGGTAAGAATTTCAGTATCAATATTTTCGAGCGAAACTATGATATATTCACCTTCTTTTGCTACCGATGGATATACTTTTACCTTGTTTAATGCTGTTGGTTTTCTTTTTTGTGGTATTTCTGTATCTTGTTTATCGTTGTCAATTGGTTGTGAATCAGAATCTTCTTCCTCTATTTCTTGATACTCAACGGTTATTTTAACGTCGTTGTCGAACATTGAAAATGAGTAGTTTGTGTTGTCTTGTGATAATAGTTGATTCGAATTTACATATACTAGCGGTTGGAATCCTTCATTTGCCGGTTTTATTTTAAATTGTATCAATTCGCCTTTTTGGGCTTTTGTGTGCGAAATTTCTGTGATAATTTCATCAGTAGTAGTAATGGCATTATATTTTGCATAAACGGCTTCTATGGTGATGTCGCTGATATAGTCAGACATACTTATAGTGCCTTTAAAATCCTTTATTTCAATTAATTCGCCATTAATTTTCACACCTTCTAATATTACATCTTCTGCACTACGATCGTCAACAGTGAATTCAATTTGATCTGCGGCGGTGGCTGTTGTGATTTCGGTATAAACGTTTTTGCCTGTTTTTATTTTGTAATTGATTGGTTTGTATTGAGTTGTGATTTCTACATCGGCTTTAATATCCGACATCAAAAAATTGCAGAAATACTTGTAAAAGTTTATCGATTTGCCATTTACAAATATTTTTTCCAACTCGTAGCCCGTGTTAGTGCGGTCTTTGGCATATATTTTTACAAGGTCGGTGCTTGAGGCTTCTTCTAAATTGGTGGAAGTATGGTTGTCGGTGGTGATGGTGTAAATTTGTGGGGGAATTAGTTTGAAGTTTACAGAGAGTTCTACATCTTCGAGAGGCATCAGAAATTCATATTTAGTTTTGTTTAGTTTGATTTCGATGCTTTTATTAGACGTTTTTCCTACAGCTGATAATTCTATTTCATATCCATCTTTTTCGGTAACAGAGAATGATACTGTTGCGCTGTCGGAATACTTTGCACCATCTTTAATGTCCTTAATATTAGCGGGTTCTGATGTTTTGATATTAACTATATGTGGATTGATTAACCAAGTAGATGGTTTTGTGATTTTGTAGTTAAGAGTGGGAGGGCAAATTAGCGTTCCATCTGCTTTAACGTCTTTCAACCAACTTCCTATTGCACTTGTGCTTCCAATTTTCCAATCTGTAAAATTTACTTTTAAGTATGTTAATGCAGTGCAGCCAGAAAATAGATTGCTGTAACAATATCCTTTTAATGTTTCGGCTGTTAAATCTGGAGCAGTTATCAATGTGAAACAACCTTCGAATAATTTATAAAAACAATAATTGTTCGGAATCTCTTTTACTTCTCCTTTTCCGTCAATAAGGCTCATGATTGAACCTGAGGCTGCAATTTTATTTGAGAATGTGAAAGTAACATATTTTTTATTTGTAGAAAATCCTGAGGAGTTATTCCCTTTAAAATAAATAAGCTCACCTTCTTTCTCTAATTTGATTTTTGTATTTGGCTTGTTCCAGTCCCATTCCATCCAATTTGTGCCGTCTTTTGAATAAGCTATATTTGGTGTTGCTGTTACCGAATTTAATCCAATCTCCACTTCACCATCCAATGCGGTAAATGTGAGATAATTGTTGGTTTGGGCAACGAGACTGCTCAAAATGCAAAAGAGCAGTATTGAGGTTATTGATAATTCTTTTTTCATACTGCCTTGCATTTAGATGGGGTTTTTACTTGAAAAACTCTACCAATGTTTGGAGGTTTTCCGCTTGTTGTTCAAGTTCTTCGGCACTAGATGCCAATTGGTCGCTTGAAGATTGGTTTTCGCGAATTACATTGTTTAGTTTTATGATAGAGTTGTTGATTTGAGCTGCGCCAGAGTTTTGTTCGTTGCTTGCTGAGGCAATTTCGTTTACAAGAGTTGTAGTTTTTTCGATACTGGGCAATGCTTTGTGCATCGATTGATTTGCGTTTTCCGATACTCTTAAACCTTGTTGTGCGAGGTCTACAATTTCGTCGGCGGCTTTTTTGCTGTGCTCGGCAAGTTTACGAACTTCGCTTGCAACAACGGCAAAACCTTTACCAGATTCGCCTGCGCGAGCAGCTTCTACGGCTGCGTTGAGAGCGAGAATGTTGGTTTGGAACGCTATATCGTTAACAATTTCGATTTTTTCAGCAATGTCTTTGTTGGTAGAATATACATCATCGAGGTTCTTTACCACGTCGGTAAAGAGTCCGAGAGCTTTTTTCGACATTTTGTTGGTTTCAGATGCGTTTTGCGAGTTCTGGTCGATGTTGCTCGACATTTCTTCCATAGTAGACGAGAGGTCTTCGATGCTTGCCGATTGCTCTGAAGATCCACGCGAAAGTTGTTGCGAAAGGGCGTTTACCTGTTCGCTATGTGAGGCAAGAGCCTCGGAACCTTCTTTGATAGAAAGTACAATATTTGATATTTTGTCGCTCATTATCTGGAGATTGTCGCAGATAAGACCGATTTCATCATTTGATTGGATATTGAATTTTTGGTGAAGTTTGCCTTCGGATATATTTTTGATGGTGGATGTAAGCCAAGCAATTGGTTTAGAGATGATTTTGTGAATACCGAGCCAAATGCCTGATAGAATGATAGCTATTGTGATTAAGAGAAAAATAATCATGTTGCGCAGTATGATGCGTGCGGGTTCCATGATTTCGTTTTTTGATACAGTACCCACGAGCGACCAATTAGGAGTTTCTTCAATTGGGTAGCATATCATAAAGTCAGTAGTTCCGGCTGGCGATTTTACGTATCTTGCTGTAGTGCTGCCGTTTTTGATTGCGTTTGTTACTTCGTTAAGACCATCTGATTTGTCGGCATATTCACTGAGGTTTACGCTCATAAGTTTCGACTCGTCTTTGTGACCTATAAAGGTGGTGTTGCCGTCAACGATGAAACTTGTGCCGTGATTGCCTATGTTCATGTCTTTAACAATGTTGCTCAATGTTGAAAGACTGATATTGCCCGCAAGTATGCCTACCACTTTGCCATTCGAAGTGATTGGAACTGCAAGTGTGTATTTTTTTTCACCGGTAGATTTGCTGAGGTCGGGGTTTGTCATAGCAAAGTTGGCTCCGCTGTTCATTATTTTTTTGAAATATTCGCGGTCGTCGAGTTTTTTTTCAGCGAGACCTTTACCGGCTATGTAGTAACGTCCATCTGGTTGAATTACAAACAAGAGACTAAATTTGTCTTTGTTTTTTGTGGCTTGTTCTTGAAGGTAATCGCGCATTAAACTCCATTCCATGGTTTGTACTTGGAAACTAGCTGCTATGCCTTGAAGTCTGGATTTGATAGCAGAAAGGTTATTTGTTACCTCTATAGAGCCTCTGCGAACAATTTCGGTGACGAAGTTTTCTGTGGTTTCAAGTTGTTTGTTTACCGACATATTATAGTTAACTATCATCATTACTGTCATTAATATGATAGTGGCAGGCAAAACAAGCAGTAATATTTTGTTTTTTAACGAAAACTTAACATTGTAGTCAGTATTATTGTTGACCATATGAATTTAAATTTTAAGTGGTTTGTTTGATATATCGTTTATTGTACGTTTTAAGATTCGGTTTACAAAGTTAAATCAAATTCTGTGCAAAAAAAATATTTGAGTATATTTTTTTTGTTAATTGCAAAAAAAAAAAGGAAACCAACCGGCTTCCTTTTTTTTAGTGACCCCTGCAGGATTCAAACCTGCAACCTTTTGATCCGTAGTCAAATACTCTATTCAGTTGAGCTAAGGGGCCTTGAAATAGTTGTGACCTCGGCGGGATTCAAACCCACAACCTTTTGATCCGTAGTCAAATGCTCTATTCAGTTGAGCTACGAGGCCTTTCTGATTTCGGGTGCAAAGTAAATGCTTTTTTACAACGTGTGCAAATTTTTTTGTATTTTTTTGATGTTTTTTTTGCTACGATGCGTTGTCGTCTATCTCACTGTCTTTTTCAAGTCTGATCGTAATAGAATACAAGCTTGTTGCACGGTCGATCGGGGTAAAACTGTACTCTAAAGGATGGTGACTTTTGTTGACGAGTGTGGCAAATCCGTGTCCGGACTCGCCGTTGCGGATTAACTGCTGACGTTTTTCTTTGTCGGTGTTGTTGATAAAGTCAATCAGATTGCGGAGTTTTTCAATTTTTTCGTTTTTGATGTAGTTGGCAGCGGTGAGTTTGAGGTGTTCTTGCTCCTCGCTGATGAAAAACATTCCGTAGTTGCCCCCGTCTTGAGTTTCCTCTTTGTTGTCGGCATGTTGAAGTATGTTTTGCAATATTTCAATCATTGTGCTGTAAACACGAGTTTTCAACACTTTCGACGTGGTAATCTGTCGACTGAGTATGCTCATAAGGTTTTTGAGGTTGTCCTGTTTGAGCACACCGTTGAAATTAAGCAGTATATTGTTGGTGGTGAGTATCTTGTGAAATTTGATGATATCTTTTACCGACCACAAGTCGTATTCTTTGCGCTCTTCTTCAGGGTCTTCGTCTTGAGTCTGAATTTTGTTGTAAGGTATGCTCAGATGCAAGTAGAAGAATGAATATTCATCGTCTAACTTAACAAACTCGTATCTGAATTTTCGTCCCGATTTGCGAGCCATTTCTATCAATCCGAGACCAGCTCCGCCTTTTGAAGAGAATGTGCCGTTGTCGAGCACCTGACGCGAATATTCTTTAAGTTTTTCGGCGTCTAAATTGTTGATTTTCTCTATTTTTTCTTTGAGGCTGTCGATGGTGTCGTTTTTGATTAGGTTTCCTGATGTGATATAGTACGCAAATTTCTTTTTGCGCATTATGAAGAGACCTTCGTTGTCGTTTTTACGGTCGGTGATTTTTTCTTGATGGCGAGTGATGTTTTGCAGACATTCCACCATTATAAAGTAGATGCGTTTGCGGATAAGGATCTTTTCGCGGCTTTGGCCAATGTTGTTTTCGGCCAGGCACAATATATTTTCGGCAATTGCCGAATTGACATTACCCCTGTATATGTACTCAAGACTGTCGTTGGATACATACTGCGTTAGTTGGTATGCTATTTGGTTTTGTTGCGTTGCGTCTTGTCCTGACATTTTGCCTACTTTTTACGCGGTGGTTTTATTATTTTCTTTAATTGTTCCGTGTTTTTAAACGGAAGTTGTGTTTTTAAAGTTACTCAGATTGACTTTTTTTTGAGCCTACAAATATTTTTCCGTCAAAATTTGAGCCAAATCCTCGTATTTATTGTCAATTTTGATTGACTGTTTGCTTTTTTTCATACATGCTTGCAGATTCTCTGGCAAGTCGGGTGATTTTCCTGTGACTTCTTTCACCACGTCTAAGAATTTGGCGGGGTGTGCTGTTTCAAGAAATATGCCTTTAGTGCCGGGGTTGGATGCAAGGTATTTTTCGATACCAAGGTATCCTACTGCGCCGTGTGGGTCGAGTGTGTAGCCGTAGAGGTCTTTTACCTGTTGCATTTTTTTGCGAGTTTGGTCGTCGGTAAAGCTGTATCCCTCAATGGTTTTGTGCATTTTTTTCGAGTCGCGGTCAAATATTATTTCCAAACGCTCAAAGTTGCTCGGGTCGCCCACGTCCATTGCATTTGAAATGGTCTGTTTCGATGGTTTTGGTGTGTATATGCCTGATTCCAAGTAATTTGGAACTGTATCGTTGATGTTGGTAGCGGCAACAAACTGCTTTACTTGAAGTCCTGATTTCCAAGCGAGTATTCCGCCGGTAAGATTTCCAAAGTTTCCGCTTGGTACGCAAATAGCTGTGTCATAGTCTTTTGCTTGAGCTACAGCGTAATAGTAGTAGAAACTCTGCGGTATAAGGCGTGCAATATTGATTGAGTTGGCTGATGTTAAATGGAAGCGTCCTTTGGTGTCGAAATTGGCGAATGCTGTTTTAACTAATCTTTGGCAGTCGTCGAACACGCCGTTAACTTCTAATGCTGTGATGTTTCCGCCGTTGGTGGTAAGTTGTTTTTCTTGAATTTCGCTTACCTTGCCGCTGGGGTAGAGGATTATTACGTCAACTCCGGGAACATTTAAAAAGCCTCTTGCTACTGCGCTGCCGGTATCGCCCGATGTGGCAACGAGAATGACGGTTTTTTCTTTGTTTTTTTGTGAGAAATAGCCCAGACAACGTGCCATAAATCTTGCTCCAACGTCTTTAAACGCACATGTGGGACCGTGGAAAAGTTCCAACGAGTATACGTTTTCGCTTACCATTACTAATGGAATGTCGAAATTAAGAACTTCGTTGCAGAGAGCTTTGAAGTCGTTGTCGGGAATTTCGCCGTCAACATATTGTTTGCCTACATAGTATCCTATTTCGGGGAGACTCATATCAAAAAGGTTAGCCCAAAAATCGTTGTCCATTTGGATGTAATGTTCGGGCATATAAAGTCCCTTGTTTGGAGCAAGTCCGCGTTTAACGGCTTCTTCAAACGATACTTTGTGG
The DNA here is from genome assembly GCA_017962175.1 of Bacteroidales bacterium. Taxonomy (GTDB): domain Bacteria; phylum Bacteroidota; class Bacteroidia; order Bacteroidales; family UBA3824; genus UBA3824. The sequence continues at coordinate 13,212 of JAGCVU010000018.1, forward strand.
TTTTTGTCGCGTGAACTTATGTATTTCATTGCTGTATTTTACTCTTTGAAAAATTTGTTATGGAGCACTTCGAGAGCCTTTTGTGCGTCGCCGCTCTTGATTACTATCGAAACGTTGATTTCAGAACTGCCTTGAGCAATCAAGTGGATGTTGATATTGTTTTCGCCCAATGCGGTGAAAGCCTTGCCAGTAACTCCAGCAGCGTTTTTCATTCCTTCGCCTACCATTGCAAGTATCGAGTAGCCAACTTCTGCTTTGATGGGAAGAATGCTTTTTTTGCCTTTGATTTCAAAGTCGAATTCTTTGTTGATAGCTTCAACGGCTTTGTTGGCGTCTTTCTCGTTGATTACTATGTTGATGGCCATCTCGCTGCAAGCCTGCGAAATGATAATCACGTTTACGTCTTTAAGAGCGTTGAACAAACGACCTGCAATACCGCTGTTGCCTACAAGACCAGTGCCTGTGAACGAAAGCATTGCGATGTTGTCCATTGTAGAGAACGACTTAACAGGTGTTTTAGCGTCGGTGGCTGTGGTTACCAATGTTCCTTTTTCGTCGGGATAGAATGTGTTGAGTATCACCATAGGAATGTTGGCATCGAGCACCGGCTTAACAGTGGGAGCGTAGATTACTTTTGCGCCGAGGTTAGAAAGTTCAAGCACTTCGCGGTACGACATTTTTTCGAGCGGACGTGCGTTTTTGATTTTGCGCGGGTCGGCTGTGTAAATGCCGCTTACGTCGGTCCAGATTTCCAATAAGTCGGCTTTTAATGCAGCTGCATAAAGTGCTGCTGTATAGTCGCTTCCACCACGACCGAGAGTTGTTGCGTATCCTTTTTCGTTTTTGGAAATAAAACCGGGTGCAACGGTGATTTTGAATTCGGGATTGTAAGTAGCTGCAATGTTTTTGTATGTTTGCGAACGGTTTACATCTTCTTTTCCGTTTTCAAATTTGGTGATGATTACTTCTGAAGAATCCAAATATCCTACGCTACCATTGTGAATTGTAAGGTATTGATAGATAATGGCGTTTGACATTTTTTCACCGAAACTTACAATTATATAGTATGCTCTTTGTGAAAGTTCGTTGAGCATAGATATAGCGTCCAATACTTTTTCAAGATTGGTAATGTGATTGTCGATGGTTTGTTTCAAATCACCCTGTTCATCGGTGCTGAAAAGTTGGTCGATGAAATCGTGGTGACGTTGTTTTATTTGAGTGCAGATGTCTTTGTATGCCATATCGCGTTTTGAAGCCTTGTCGGCGGCCTCTTCGAGCATATTGGTAACTTTGCTCAGAGCTGAGCATACAATAATCTGATTTTCATCTGTTTTCTTTAATATCGCACTGATATTCTTTACTGTTTCTACTGTGGAAACCGATGTTCCTCCGAATTTTAAAACTTTCATCTGTAGAGTTTGAGATTGTAATTATTCCTTTATTAAATAATTTGCAAATATAATTCCTTTTAGTTTTTTACCGCTCAAATTTATTAAAAAAAATTGTTTTGTGTATAAAAAAAATGATTTTTAACATAAAAAAATCCCCCCGCAGCGGTTTGCCACGGAGGGATTGGATTTAATACTATGTCAAAATTGCTTAACTACAATTTAGGACCAGCTGCAACGAGTGCTTTACCAGCTTCGTTTGTGGTGTATTTTGCAAAGTTCTTGATGAAACGGCCAGCGAGGTCTTTTGCTTTAGTTTCCCATTCAGAAGCGTTGGCGTAAGTGTCGCGGGGGTCAAGAATTGCGGGATTAACTTTGGGAAGTGCGGTGGGAACTTCGAAGTCGAAGAAAGGAATCTTCTTGGTCTGAGCCTTGAGGATCGATCCGTCGAGGATAGCGTCGATGATACCACGTGTGTCAGGAATAGAGATACGTTTGCCGGTACCGTTCCAACCAGTGTTAACTAAGTAAGCCTTAGCACCCGATTTTTTCATTTTCTTAACGAGTTCCTCAGCATATTTTGTGGGGTGGAGTTCGAGGAATGCCTGACCGAAGCAAGCCGAGAAGGTCGGGGTGGGTTCGGTGATTCCGCGCTCTGTACCAGCCAATTTAGCGGTGAAGCCAGAGAGGAAGTAGTACTGAGTTTGTTCGGGAGTAAGGATAGATACGGGAGGAAGAACACCGAATGCGTCTGCTGAAAGGAAGATAACGTTCTTAGCAGCAGGACCAGCGCTCTTGCCAGCTACTTTCTTAACGATGTTTTTGATGTGGTCGATCGGGTAAGAAACGCGGGTATTTTCTGTAACGGTTTTGTCAGCGAAATCGATTTTGCCGTTGCCGTCAACAGTAACGTTCTCCAAGAGAGCGTTGCGTTTAATAGCGCCGTAGATGTCGGGCTCGTTTTCTTTAGAAAGGTTGATAACTTTAGCGTAGCATCCGCCTTCGAGGTTGAATACGCCTTCGTCGTCCCAGCCGTGCTCGTCGTCACCGATAAATATTATACTACTTTCAAAAGATGATATAAATATAGATGTATTAGAATCAGGGTGGAACGTTTATCTTTTAAAATGTCCTGATCCAAAAGATGGATTTATAACTCACAATGATATTGATTCAAATC
>JAGCVU010000159.1 GCA_017962175.1 Bacteroidales bacterium
CTTTCAAAAGCGATGCAAGAGCCTGAGCAGTTGACATATACGATAGGTTTGCCAGTTTCGCTCATTGCTTTGATGAGGCGGCGTTGAACGTTGGGAAGTTCAATGTCGGCCTTGTCGCCGCCTTCGCCTTCCAATTGTGCTGAAATTCCGCCAATTACAATAATTGCGTCGGCATTTTTAACAGCGTCTTTTGTGTCAACATAATCGGCGTATTTGCGTTCGCAGATGTCGGCACGGAGCATTGCAAACGGACCAATTCCGCGATGGTATTCTATTTTGATGTCGTAAGTTTTGCCTTTTTCTACGTCGAATGTCTTGTATTCGGGAGCACGGCGGAAAAATCCTCCTCTCTGTGCGCCGGGTTTTGCGTCTTCTACCACGTTGCCATTAACGGTAAAGGTGTAACCATTGTCTGACATAATGGTGTAACTCATTTTTCCGGTGAAATCGGCTGTGTATTTGCCAGTTATGCGTACCGAAATTTTGTCGGTGGGAACGCCCTCGGCAAATCCGTATGCACCGAATGTGCTGAAATTCAATTCTTTGTAATAACCCTTTACTTTGGGTTCGCCTTCAAGGTCGTTGTTGGGGTAGAATTCTACAAACACGCCCTGACCATCATTGAAATCGCCAAGGTGATAAGTGGTGTTGTATTCGTCGGTAAGTTCGCAACCCTTTGCGTAGATGACATTTGCGTTGGGCACAGCCTTGCGGATTCCTTCAAAAAGCGAGTGCTTGTGGTTGTCGGTGGGAGTGCCGCCGTAGTTGCCGTTAAGAAGTTCTACATCGTCGGCGTTGGGACCAACTACTGCAATGGTTTTCACCGATTTAGCAAGAGGAAGAATGCCGTTGTTTTTCAAAAGAACCATAGATTCGCGAGCGGCTTTGGTGGCAAGTTGGTCAAATTGTTCGCTGCTGATAACGTCTTCGCCAAGTTTAGCCCAAGGAAGCATCTCCGGCGGATCAAACATACCAAGTTCAAATCTTCCGCGAAGTGTTTTGCGGAGGTGTTTGTCGAGTTCGGCTTCTGATATAAGTCCTTGTTTAAGAGCATCTACCAAGCACATAAAAACTTTTCCACATTCAAGGTCGGTGCCGTTGAGTACAGCGTCAACAGAAGCAGAAATCGGGTCTTTGTGGGTTTCGTGCTGACCTTTGTTGTAAAAGTTGTTGATAGCGTCGCAGTCGGTGAGCACAATGGCGTCGTAGCCCCATTTGTTGCGGAGGATATCTTGCAAAAGACGGTCGCTCGAACAGCAAGGAACGCCCTCGTAACGGTTGTAAGCACACATTACCTCGCGCACGTCGGCATCAACTACAAGTCGCTTAAATGCAGGAAGATATGTTTCCCAAAGGTCGCGCATCGATACTCTTGCATCGTAAGTGTGACGCAATGGTTCAGGACCGCTGTGTACGGCGTAATGTTTTGCGCAAGCGTGGGTTTTGTAATATTTTTTGTCGTTGCCCTGCATACCTTTTACGGTTTCAACTCCAAGAACGCCTGTAAGATAGGGGTCTTCGCCGCAGGTTTCCTGACCACGTCCCCAACGAGGGTCGCGGAAGATATTTACGTTAGGGCACCAGAATGTAAGTTCGGGATTTCCAGGGTAATAGGTAACGCCCATCGGCACGTTGAAAATGTCGTGGTTTGAGCGGTTCCAATTGGCGCGAGCCTCGTCAGATACAGCTGAGAACACATCGTAAAACAGATTTGCGTCAAAAGCAGCTGCCATTCCAATAGGCTGCGGAAAAACTGTGTATCCGCCTTGACGAACGCCGTGGCAAGCCTCGCTCCACCAATTGTAAGATGGAATGCCGAGACGGTCGATCGAAACGGATTTGTTCATCATTAATCCTACTTTTTCTTCGGGAGTAAGTAGCGAAATCAGGTTTTCAACCCTCTCTTCAATGGGTTTTGAGGGGTCTTGAAACGGATAGTCGTACTTTGGCTTTCCGCTCATAAAAACCAATGAGGCGGCTGATAAACCAACAGCCAACATTGCAAACTTAAATTGTTTTTTCATCTGTTGTGTTTTTATTTAATTAAAAATCAGTTCTTTATATGGTCTCAAAGTGTCGTTAGTAAAAATATTCAATGCTGCCTTTTCCCCGTTTTTGAGCGATACTTTGACTATAAAACTTTCGTTTGGTTTAATCAATAAGCCCGCTTGAAGGTTGGTTTTAACATTTTGGGGAATTTCTACTTGGTATATTTCAAGGTCGGCATCGCCGTCATTGCAGATTGTGATTTCGCCCTTTCCATCAGTGCATTTTGCCGCCGAGGGATATGTGCGCATTGAGGGTTGAGGGCTTTTGGTATCTAATTCTTTCACAAACAATGCCTTAGTGGCTACATTCATCCTTGTTTTGTTGCCGTTGACGTAGATATATAAGGTGTCGGTAAGAGTGGCGTAAACTTCCTTATCGCTTGGAGCCGAGTAAGTTATGTTTACAGGTTGTTCGCCGTTGGGTTTTATTTCGTGAGGATAATCTACTGTAAGATATTGGCTATTAGTGGTTTCTATCTTTATGTCAATATTTTTGGAAGATGAGTTAGCCAAATAAAAAGTTTTGGTGATGCTTGCGCCCTTGTAGACATATCCGAAGGGAATGTTCACCCTCGAA
>JAGCVU010000160.1 GCA_017962175.1 Bacteroidales bacterium
CAACGAGAATCCGAGGCTCTGTAAATCGCGGATTGACTGCAACTTCTGCATCTGTTCAATGCTGTAATATCGGTAACCTGTCCACTCGTCCACCTCGTCAGGCAGGAGAAGACCTTTTTGCTCGTAATGACGCAGGGTCTTAACAGTTACCTGCATCATCTGTGAAAACTCTCCGATTTTTAACTTTGTTTTGTTACTCATAATCGTACGATTTTGTTTTTGCTAAGCGACTGCAAAGTTACACACTGCCCTAAGGGACGAGTCAAGAGGTGAAGTGAAAATTTAACAGAATTTAACATTTAATGCCTGTTGCAACCTCTCCAAAAACTTCGCCGCGTGCCCGCCGTCCATTTGAACGTGATGGAATTGAAACGAGATGGGCAAAGTTACACGGAACCAATGCTTTCGGTATTTGCCCCACGAGAGAAACGGGTTGCAGTAAACGCCGGAATATTGATTAACAATACAGTCGATTTCGGTGCCGGTAATTGCCGATGTGCCAACACAAAAGCATATTGAATTTATAACCCTTTTGTTTGCTGAGTTTATAAATCTTTGTTACATCGAAAGTCTTTGTAATTGTTACCATTGGCATAGGCGACTTCATCCAATAGTTGAAAGCCTGTGCACGTGATGTTTCCGAAGGGTTGATTTCGCGTTTCATAGTGATGAATTCTGTTCTAAATTGCTGAGGGCCTCCTTGTTGTTGCTCGTTACCATAGCAAGTTTTTGGCAAGCGGACATTTCGGCACACGAGCCGCAGGTGGGGATGTTTTTGCTTTTGGCACATTGGCGAATAGGGCACAGATGGTCGCAGAAAGGTGTTTTGACTCCTTCGATGCGGCAGCCGGTGCAGTTAATCATTTCGGGAGTGATTTCCACGTGGTTGAGTTCCGACCAATGACGTGCCACCTTTTGGCGTAAGTCGTTATCGTTGTTGATAGTAGCAATGCGAGCCTCGCATTTTTCGCAGTTTAAACCGCAATAGGCAATGAAGTTGTTCATAGTGAAGATTGTTTTGTTTGATGGGCAAAGATAGGGATAATCTCTCACACCTCCAACCTCTCCACATAATCATCCATATAAAATCCTCCTCCGATGTCGATTTTTTCGGCGCGAATGGTGGTGAAACCGAGGGATTTGTAGATTTGGAGGGTGGGGTTGTGCTTGTTGACGTTGAGTTCGATGGCGGAGAGTGAGGCGCGGCGGGTTTCGTCGGCAAGGAACGCAAGCATCTGACGGGCAAGACCTTTGCCGCGTTCGTGTTTGTAGAGGTAAAATTTGCTGAGATACATCGCACCCTCTCGCGGATAAAATGCCATAAATCCGGCGTTGTGACCGTCGCAACGAACAAAATAAAAACGGTAGCCGTGGTGGAGATTGTCGGTGATTGCGCTGACAGTCTGAAACTTAGCCAACATATAATCGTTTTGCTCCTTGCCGATAATGGGGTCGTAATAATCGCGGAGAATTTCGGTTGCCATCGCTGACATTTCGCTGATTGCGGGGGCGTCGTCGGCTTGGAGCGGCACAAATTCCACATTAGGCGCAACATAAAAATCGCCCAACTGCCAATTATGCCCAAAATGTTCGGTAAAACGCTTTAAATCATCAAATTTTATGCTGATGGATGCCGTATTGCGCAGGGGGTGGATTATCACGTTGCGACCTTCAAAATGACTGTCGTACAGCACTTTTACAGTTTTTGTGGTGTCGAACATTACACAAAGCGGACTCACCGAACCCGGCGTAATGTTGAGGTATTGCATCAGTTCGTCGGCGTTGCAGAAACTCAGTCTGCCAAAACCGAAAATTGCGGCAATTTTCTTCAAATCGGCGCGACGGTGGAGGTTCATACTCACAAGTCCGTAGTTGTGGTTCTTGTCCTTTACAAAGAGGTTTTTTACGTCGATACCTTCGAGGGTGATTACAACATCCTTGGCGTCCTCCTCCGAAAAAATCGCCTTATGTTCCTGAATTTCGTATGGAATGTTCAGGTCGGCGAGGGTTTGAAATATGGGTTCGGTTTTCATAATTTGTATATAGATGGCTGTTTGCCGCTATGAATTTAGTCGGTGTTTTCTAATATTTTTTTCAGTTGGTCAATATCCGGCAGGGCGTTGCGCAGTTTTTCGGGCATTTCTGCCGAATCGGTGTAGGTCGCCACGCCCATCGGCTTGTTGTAATCGCGAATTACAAACTCCACGTAATCCTTGTTGGCGTTTTTGCAAAGGACGATGCCAATTGACGGATTTTCGTGAGGCTTCTTTACTTTGTTGTCGAGAATGCTCAGATAGCCCATCAATTGCCCCAAATACGAAGTCTTAAAGTCGCCAGTCTTTAATTCCACAACAACCATACAGTTAAGTTCGCGGTTAAAAAACAGCAAGTCGGGGAAATGCTCAACGCCATAGACTTCCAATTTGTATTGGTTGCCGATAAAACAAAAGTCGGTGCCGAAGGTCATTATAAATTGCTTGATATTCTGCACAATTTGCTGTTCTACCTCGCGCTCGTCAACATCGGCGACATCACGCTCTCCGATTTGTTCCACATTGATGAAGTTGAGCAAGTAATTGTCCTTAAACATCATTACGGCTTTGCGGGCGAGGGACGAATCGGATATGGTGCCGGCAAAATTGTTGGGAAGTCTGTCCTGATTTTCAAAGGCGTTCTCAGCAATTATTTGTTTGAGACGGTCTCGTGATAAATTCTCCTCGGCGGTTCGGCGTATGTAATAATACCGTTTATCGTTTTCCTTGACCTTTTCGATTATTACAAGATGATGCGAAAACGGTACTTTGAAAAAGTTTTCAACCGGGAAGTCTTTAATATTGCGAACAACAATAGAATTAAATATATCTATTTTATTATCAATATGTTGCAATTCGACAACTGCGGTTGTCGAATTTGATTCCTGTAATTTGGCAATTTGAATTGCCGAATTAGCATCAAGCATCCGCCATTCCTCGTAAAACTTGCGCATATTTTTAAGACTATTTTCCGAAAAGCCTCTCAGTCCCGGCAACTCCTTTTGCAGACGTTCGCTGATTATCTTCAACGCGCCCTGTCCCCAAAACTTTTTCCGAGTGTTGAGTGATATGTATTTGCCAATGCCGAAATAAACCGCAAGTTGGATGCGGTTAACGCCCTTTGCGGCCTCGTACTGCCCTTGCAGTATGGCGGTCTTGATTGTCTCTACCGCTGTTGTGTATATGCCGTCAATGCTTTTGCTCATAATGTTTGCCACGTTATTTTTTGCAAATGTAGCAATTTTATTTGGATTTTTTATTAAAAAGTCGGTTGAGTTTTCAAAAAAATTGTTTATATTTGCAATACCTAAAAATGTTGGCAACAACAACGGCAAACAGTGGCGGCTGTCTGTGGGTAGTATTTAGACACCCATCATCATGCACTTGCCGACACATTTAATAAGAGAAATTTTATAAATACACGATATTATGAAAGCAATAATTAAACCCCAAGATGGTATTTCTACGTTGAATTTGGATATAGATTTCAACCAATTACTTGATGACAATTTCGAGGAAATCTGCAAAGCCATTGCAGCGAGAGGCAAGGTCTTTAAGGAACTTATAACTGTTTTGAGACTAACAAGGAGCTGATTGAAACCATTCTCCAAATTCTGAAATCTTCTTGTGGAGTGGAAGATGCCATTATGAATCTCTGTAAAGCCCTCAATATAAGCAATACCACCGCACAATACGTTACAAATATCCGTATTGATGAATTGTCTTCATTGAATTTGGAAACATTGAAAGATAAGTATGAGGATTTTAAGAAGACTATCAACTGTTTCCTCAATTAGTAAACCATAACTTCAAACAGTGGCTGCCGCCTGCGGGTATCATTTAGACAAGCACCACCACGCACTTGCCGATGCAGAGGCTTGCGCGTGGATTGCGAGAGAGATATTATAGAATGTAGAAATCGCTTTAAATCAGAGATTTTCTATCTCATATAGAACAATGTTTTTATAGATAATTAATTTTATGGAAAAGAATCCTATTGTAGATAAAATATTTGAGAACCATCATCAATATTACAATAGTATTGGTGTTGAAACAATCAAGCAGCAAGCCGCACAATTTAAACAAGTATCCGATGCTTACCAAGGTCGGGTCATATTTGAATTACTTCAAAATGCAATTGATAGAGCGGATAAGAAAATACTTGTTTTAATAACTGAGATTGATGAGCAATGTTGTCTTATTGTCGCTAATGATGGAGAGAACTTCACTTATAATATGGAACACGATTATGAAAATGGCGGAAATACAAGATTTGATTTTCAGTCTTTGTGTTCGATAGCGACATCTACGAAAGATTCTTCTCGATTTATTGGAAACAAAGGAGTTGGGTTTAAATCAGTTTTTTCAATAAGTAAGTTGGCTAATATTTATTCAAAGGGACGAATTCTGCCAGGGAATGAGATTCTTGATATAGATTTTCAGATATTAAATCAGTTTTGTAATGCAAATGAATTATCTCGTAGAGGATTAAAAGCAGCGATTGATAAACTGGAAGCTGTACAGAAAGAAAATGAAGTTTGGGGAATTCCTGGATATTATTTCCCAATTAGATTAAATGAAACACAACGTCCTGATAAAATAAAAGAGCTGTTTAATCAAGAATTTGTCACTATAATTTCTGTCCCAATTAATAGTGATAAACTGGATTCAATAGTCAATAAACTACGTGATATAAAGAAATATCACTTTCATTTTGTTGCAGATAAACATCATACAAAACAAATTGAAATAACGTTTAAAATCGACGGAGATACTTTTTATACAACATCTACTGAGTCTATACTTCAAATTGTGTCTAGAAAAGTTAGTGAAAATACTCGACAATTGGCGAAAGATATTGGATTAAATATTAGTGAGGATGCGAAGGTTTCATTATTATTTAAGGATTCTAATGAAAAAGAAGGAGTGATTTACAATTTTATGCCAACAGATATAATGTCGCCGATTCGTTTTGTTGACATCAATGCTGATTTTCAAACAAGTGTTGATAGAAAAAACATTATGCTAAGTCACCATAATGATGAAAAAATCGGTAGGTATAATAATGCATTGTTAACTGAATGTCTAGCATTGTACAAGGATTGTCTTACTACGTCTGAATTACTGCCTAATGATTTTTTTTCTCCGTATCATTTAATTGTGCGAGAAGGTCTGGATTATGAAACAATCCAAATATTACGAGATTTATTTATGAAGGATTTCGAATCATACGTAACACAAGTAATCAAAGAAAGACCATTGGGATATGAGATCGTGAACTATCAATATTTTTATAGTAATTTTTTGTTAAGATTAGTTTCCTATTTCCATTCATATGGTTGTGAGTGGAAAAGGTTTTCAGATTTAGTCTATAATTGTGGTTCTTCTATTCGAAGTAGTAATGCTAAATTTCTGCCAGACATAGAGAAGGAATGTCAAAATAAAATTTTTCTGACAGATTGCAGTGAGAATATAAAAATCCCGAAGCAAATAAAAGCAGAAATATCAACTTTTAAATTTGACTTTTGGGAATATGTCTATGGTCTAAACGGTATTGAGATGCTCAAAAAAGGTCTTAATTTGTCCGAATTCGAGCAAAGTGATGAAATATATAGATTATATAGACAATGTAGAAATGACGGTTACTATAATAATGAATCATTGTCTGATGATGAACAGACATCAATATTAGCTTCTGTTGGCAAGCTGATGAAAACAGAAAGAAATAAAGACGTAAATGATTGCTCGGCTTGGAGATTTATACCTATTATTAGTTCTTTAAGCGAAGGAAGAGACGTTGCAATCAAAGGTCGTGCTGGGGTTGCTTTGTCAAGTTTATTCTTTAAAACAAAAGACGGGAAATATAAACCAGCGCAATTACTTCGTGAGAGTGATATTGACTCTGATTTTCTGCATCAAGTGTCGTCTAAGATAGGTGATGATTTTGAAATTGACTTGCTTCTAAGGAAGGTTGGTGTGTCTAAAAGATTCATCTATGCAGATGAAAGATTAGTTAATATAATAGGAGATGGTTTAACTTTCATTCCATCAATTATAAGTGAACCAAATCCAAAGAATTATTATACAGATACACTATCTAATATTCGTATTTATGATGATAAAAATTGTTCTTGCCATCCTACAAGCATAAATGAAAATTATACTTATTTATTTGTTGGAATCCGTATGAATGATGATTTTAGAGCATTAGCTGTGGGGAAATATACAAAAATGCCAAGAGCGTATATTGATTGTTTGAAAAAGCATCTTTTAGGAGTTTGTCAAAAATATGTAGATAATTCATTTTTCACTGATGAATTATATCAATTTTATCAAAAGTATTTTTCCTCTCTGTATGAGAATAACATCATCATAATAAAGGTTAATAATAATTATAAAATTGTAACAGAAAATGATGATTTTATCATTGTAGACAATCGGAGATTTTTTGATTTAGATACCACACCAAAACCTGTGCTTTACTATGTATCAGCCCAAGAAAAATTGCCAGAAAAATTGCGTCCAAAATTTAGACAGTTACATATTAAATATGATGATAGTCAGAGTGACGAACCTGAAAATGGATTGAATGTGGAGTGTATATTGAAACAACAAGATACAATTGCAAGATTACTCTGTCAGATTTCAAAAAGTAAACTTTCTGAAAGTATTTATGACGAGTCAAGTATTACTATGATAAATGTAGTAAACCAAATTAAGCAGATTGAAATAAAAGAACGTACTTCAATCATCACAACCTGTACAATTGATGATGAAGGTATTTGGAGTACACCTTTCAAAATACCTTTTTTCTATGATAAGACAAATAAGATACTTTATATTGAATCGATTGATTCTCAGGAAGCTCTTTCCCGTAATATTGCTGCACGAGCTATTGCCAACACAATATTTCATAATGAAGGTCTTTCTCCCTTAATAGAAAATATACTATTTTATAATAGTTATGTAGATCCGGAATTCGTTTCTAAAATGAATCATAGGATGCAGAACCCTGCTTTAAATTTTGTAACAGATGAGGACTTTGACTTGGATAAAAAAGAACCCATAAACAATAATACGCTTAATGACAATTCAAATATAATTAATGTAGATTGGGATTTAATTCCTAATTATGATCTTGTTAACTATTCAAATAGCTTTTGTACTAAAAGTCATTCGCAGATACAAATCAACTCAGGTAGTTCAGGGGGAAAAACAAATTTTGTAACTGACAAAATGATACAGACTGGCATATCTGGTGAAATGATAGTTACAAAGGTTGTTGCTAATAAATTTATGGATGATTTTAATGAAGAACAAAGACTTAATGCTATTAAACAGATTAATGAATTTCTTTTAAAGGAGCATTTTCAACCTATCGAAACATCTTCAAACCAAAAGTACGATAACCTTAAAGACGTTATAAATTTATTATGGTATACTAACCAGCTTGAAAAACAATATATGCCATTTGATATAGTTACAGTTCTTAACGGAGAAGTAATGTTGATTGAGGTAAAATCGACGGATGGAAATGATAATTTTAGACTCTCTTGTAAAGAAACGAAAGTCGCAATGCGTTTATGTGATAATTATATGATATATCGTGTTTCTAATAATGATCGTACAATAACTGTGATTGAGAAGCCATTTAAAGGACTATCAATAAATTGCCAGTTAAACAATATGAGTTTGACTCCTGCCGGATTTTTTGTTAAATTGAGTTAAGTAATAAACAGGACTGATTGTTGCTTGTATACTTACTTTGTTTTATGCTCACCTACATCTCCAACACCGACCACTATCTCCGTGTCCTTTCCCATTGCCTCGACGTGAGGCGCACTCTTTGGATAGGTACTGCCGACATCAAAGACCTTTATGTGGATTCGGGCAAGGAGAAGAAGCCGTTTCTGTGGTTGATTGCCCAACTTATTAAGCGAGGTGTGGAGGTGCGGCTTATTCACGCAAAGGAGCCGGGGCAAAACTTTCGCGAGGATTTTGATAAATATCCTGTGCTTTACGACCGTTTGGAAAGAGTGCTGTGCCCGCGTGTACATTTCAAAATGTTTGTTTTCGATTGTAAGGAAGTATATGTTGGCAGCGCAAATCTTACAGGGGCGGGCATCGGTATGAAAACCGACCATCGTAGAAATTTTGAAGCCGGCATTTTGACTGACGACCCTGAAATCGTTGAACAGGCAATGAACCAATTCGACGAAGTATGGATGGGCAAGCATTGCAAATCCTGCAAACGCAGAGATTTTTGCGCAGACCCGGTGGCTTGAAACAAAACTTGCCGATAATTTATATTCCCCCATCAATCGTGATAATCCTCATCACTCCATTGAAACTTCACCGTTTCGGAAACCATATATTTGCCGATTTTGTAATCGATGTTGGCTTTGTGGGCTTGGCTGAGTTGGTAACAACGACGTATGCGGTACATTTTGCCGTCTTTGATGAAACGCGCACCCGTCTGATGAAAACGGAAGGCAACATCGCGAGCCACGCACTGAGAGCGCACATCGAGAATCCAATCATAATTGCACGGACGAGCATCCACACCCGATTCGCCACTTACGGCAACTTCCTCAATTTCAGGAGTTAAATAAGGCGTAAGGTCAACGGCTGAAAGCATCGGCGCCACCATAATGCTCTTATGTTTGATGGGCATAGAGAGAAAAATCGGCAGACGGTAATCAGCCATTTGTTGGTTTTCAACGGTGCAACCCACAAGCACATTGTCGTAACCATTGCCCCAATCGCTTGGAACACAGTCCATAAACCGGTCGATGCGTTTGGTGAAGAAATAAAACCAAAGGTCGCTCCGTTGCTTAATCATCTGCCAACATTCGCCACGCCAAGGGTCGGCATCTTTCAAGAGGAAATCCGATGTAAAACAGGTGAAAACAATTTTGCCGCTTTCGATTTTCCAACTTTTGTCGCGTTTGCGTTTGATTGGAAGGTTGAAATTGCCGGTTTTCCGACATTCTTGGCTCGAAATTTCGCTGCCGTACATCTCGTCTTGACGATAGACATAACAGTATTTGCATCCGGGGCTGATTTTGGTGCAACCGTGCCACGGATTCCAATCGGCGTATATTTCCCAATGCTCTGACATAGTTTAATTATACTCCCCAATTATTTTCTCCATAAAAATCATTCCGTACCAACGGTTGAATTTATGAATGCTACTGCGGAAATAACCAATGGTTTTGAAACCTAAATGTTTATGAAAATTTTCGCTGTTGTGGTCGAGGTATTCATCGTCTTGATCGTCGGGAACGGTGATACTTGCATATAGGTTTATGATTCCCATCTTTTTGAGGGCGGGTTCAAGATGCTGATACAAAAGCCGTCCAATGCCTTTTTGCGGGAAGATTTGTCGATATAAATTGATAATTCTACCGTATGGTTGAAGGCGGCACGTGAGCGGAAAACTCCGGCGTAGGCATAACCAAGAATTTTGCCGTTCTCCTCAGCGCAGAAATAGGGATATTTTTGGATAGTTTTTTCTATCCGTTGTTCAAATTCTGCAACCGAGGGAACAGTCAGTTCGGCTGTAATAGCCGTATTTTCAACATAATAGCCGTAGATATTCACTAATTGTGCGGCATCTGATTTGGTAACGGGACGTATCATTTTAG
>JAGCVU010000019.1 GCA_017962175.1 Bacteroidales bacterium
AATGCAAAGGTGTGTTTTTTCTTTGAGGTTTTGGATACGTTGAGAATGCCTTTTTCGAGACTTATTTCGCCGGTGATTACCACGTTGCCAACGCCAATTTCGCCACCTCCTGCGGCAAGAAATCCTGCATCGGCGGTGTGGTAGTAGTTTTTGGCGTCAATCGATTTAACAGGTTTGCCATTGTGCGATAGCGAGCGGCTTGCGGCATAGCCGATAAATATGCCTCCACCTACATAAAACGGCGTTAGGGGAATGTAATACCGTCCCTGCGGCTTTACTTCAAAATAGTTGATTTCGCCATTAGCCTCAGTATTGTCGATTTTTACTTTGGTTTCGCCTTTGGAGGTGTACGACACAAAAATATATGCTCGGATATGCTCGTCGAGAACATTGTGAATAGTGCGGGCGTTGCCTATCGTGTCGATTGGAATCAACATTGTTTGACCTATAAACGGCGTGTAGCCAATGCCCACCTGAGCGTTGAAACCCGGCTTGATGCTGTGCAAAAATCTTAGCGAACTCACCGACATACCTGCGCCTATCTCTACAAATGTTCCCGCTTTTTGTTGGGCATTTGCGCAGAGGGCAGAAATGCAGAGCCAAAAGGCAATGGCTATTATAATCCTGTTTTTTGGCATATTTTGATAACTTCTACGGCTTGTTTTACATCGTGAACTCGCAAAATGTCGGCACCTTTGGCCATGGCTATGGTGTTGATTACCGAAGTGCCATTGAGCGAATGTTCCGGGTCGGTTTCTAATAGTTTAAAAATCATCGACTTGCGTGATACTCCAACCAAAATGGGCAGATTGAAAATTTTTAAATCGTCCATGTGGTTTAGTAGTTCGTAGTTTTGGTCGAGAGTTTTGCCAAAGCCGAAACCGGGGTCTAAAATTATATCTTTGACACCCGCCTGACGTAGGGCATCGATTTTGGTATACAAAAACTTGATTACATTGTCCACAATATCAGTGCATTGCGCAGTTTGATGTTTTTCGAGCGGATTGCCAATTGAGTGCATAAGCACGTAGGCAGCGCGAGTTTCGGCAACAGTCTTGAACAATTCCGTGTCGAAATAACCGCCTGATATATCGTTGATTATGCCCACACCAAACTCTTCTGCCGACATCCGTGCCACGCTGCTGCGGAATGTATCTACCGAAATCACCACATCGGGAAATTTTGCCCTAATTGCGCTTAATGCTGTGCGGATTCGTTCAAGTTCCTCTTGTTCTGATACTTGCGCACAGCCGGGACGAGTGCTGAAAGCGCCCACATCAATAATTTCTGCACCTTCGGCAATCATTTTTTCGGCTTGTGCTGCTATGGCATCGGGCGTATTGCAACGGCTGGCATCGTAAAACGAGTCGGCGGTGTTGTTGATAATGCCCATAACTTTTGGCTGCGACAGGTCTAACAATTTGCCGTTGCAGTTGATAGTGGTCTTTTTTTGTAATACGTTCATTGCAAGTGTGTGCTACTCAGCGGTGTATACTTCTGTAATGTCACTTACCCTTTTGCCGTTTTTGTAGGCAACCACAAATACGCCTGTTGTAACGCCTTTGGCAATGATTTCTTTGCGGGCTTTGTCGGCTTCTTCGTATGTATCGAAAAATCCTACGGAGTATCTGTAAATGCCGTCAACAAGTTCGTTGTTGAGACCTTCGGTAGAGGGATAAATCTTGCGTAAGTATTCAATTGTCAGCGGTTTATCGTCGGCAGCAATTTGCACTTTGTACACAATTTTGTCGGCAGGTTTTTGAGGTGCTTGCTCAACAACGGGTTGAGGTTTGGGCTCCTCTTTTTTGTCGTACCAACCGAGAATTTCGGCGTAAGCCTGAACGCAGTTGTCGAGAGCATCGTTGAACGATTTGTCGGCAGCCTCTTTCACTTTCATTATCTGCAATGGGGTAACTTTTTTGCCGGCGGGAGTATGTTTGAGTTTGTCTTCGGCGTTGGCAAAATAAGTGGCAGCTTCTGCAATGTGCGATTCGGCTTTGGGTTTCTTGTTTGCGGGAGCGTCTTCTATCAGAGTTTCAAGGTTTTGAGTGTAAACGGCATAAAACTCTTTTGCAGCCTTTTCGTACTGTGCGTAAGCCGAGTTTTTCTGTGTAGCCACAGCCTCGTCGATAGCGTCGGCCTGTTTGTTGAGTTTTTTGGCCTTGCCTTTTTTGAGTTTTGCGGCTTGGGTTTTCAACTTGTCAGACTGATTTTGCTTGTTTACAGCCTGTTGCATAAGGTTGTCGCCTTTGGTTTTGAGAGCCTCGGCAGCCTCATATTGAGCGAGTTCGTCGCTATTGAGTTGTTTTTTTATCTCCTCGGCAGGGTCTACCTGTTGCTGTGCTAATGTGGCCATAATAATTAGCGAGAATATGGCCGTAGTAAATATCCTTTTCATGGCGTTGCTGTTTTGTAGATTAATTTTTTATAAAATGCAATGCAATTACGGTGCAATTATACGCAATTTTTTTGTAAAAAATGAAAAAAAATATCAAAACAGGTATCCCATTTTAATATAGAGATTTGATTTTTTGCCCGAATCTTGATCGTTGAACGGTGTAGCCCAATCAATTGACAAAATAAAGTTTTCGTTCATTGCAATTTTTAATCCTGCGCCGCCCGACACGTGTGGACGGTAAGTGTTTGATTTGCCAAAGTCGAAATAATCGGTGGCGTTGTCGCCGGTGAGGGCAGATGCAAGTGTAGCATTATCTTCATCTATATCAATGGGTTGTAGTACCATTCCGGCATCAACAAACGGGTTAGATGCTATATAAAAATGTTGTGTTCCGATGTCGAAATTAACAATGCGAAGTCGCAATTCTACATTTGCAAGCAAAAATCCGTTTGACAAAATTCTATTGCGCATTATGCCACGCAGCGAACTTGATCCGCCCAAACTTTCGTACAATGCACGTTTTAGCACCAAATTGTTGTGGTAACAGAGCATATAAAAAGGCGTTGAACCTGCCAAAGTTAACTGTGTGCCAATGCGATAGGCTAAAACAGCTTTGGGTGATCCGAGCGAAATGTATTGACGAAAATTGGCGTTGAATTTCAAACTGTTGAAATCTGATTTATCGCCAAATGCGGCTGTATAAGTGAAAAAGGCGTCTGCCCAAATGCCCTTTGATGGTGCTGCCGACATATCGCGAGTGTCGAATGTGGCTCCGGCGTGGATAAAGGGGAAACTTCCGCCTTTGGTTTCGTTGTCGGATATTAATCCCCATTGACGGTATTTGTCGTAAAGACAATCAATATCAGGCAGTTTGTGACTTTCTGATTCGCCACGGTTGAGTTTGTCGATGTCTACGCCGCCAACATTAAAACTGAGAACGCCTAATCCTGCATTCCAATTAACTTGTTCTGTTATAGAGCCTTGAATGTCGGCTGCGGCACGAAACATATTTCGACGATATTTGTAAAATGCACGCGAAAGATAATCGGAGGATTCATCGTTGCGCCAATCGTCGTTGTAAACTGATTGATAGCCGTTGAACCCAGCAAAATCGCTCATTTTGTCGGGAACATACGAAATATCAAGGCTGAGACGATAGCCGGGTAAAAGAGCCCGACTATCAAAATTTAGCCTCATTAATCCGTTGCGTTTTGTGGTGTAAGATGCTTCGGCATAGATAGAATGAAGGTATTCGGGGTAATGCGAGCCGTCGCCGTGATAGTAGATGTTGGTGAGAGCTCCGTATTGAAAACCCAAATCGGCATCGTATGCCACCGACGGCAATACACCAAAAGTCCATCCGGTTTTTACTTGACTTTGCGCCTGAATAGAAAATGAAGAAATAATTAGTAATGATGTGATAATTAATGATTTCATATATATTTTAATCTTTTAATTTTAGTTACTATTTTAAAACGCGAAATTAAAATATATATTTGACATAATTAGCAACTGAAATAATGCACAATTGCATAAAAAAACGCCCCGAATAATTCGGAGCGTTCAATTTTATAGTTGGGTTGGCTAAATATTACCTTAGTATAAGCACAAGAGCGGTGATGATAGCCACAATAGTTGCAATAAACGCAATAATCTTGAGTGCAGAGTAAGGACGTTCGCCGGTAACTTTGCCGCTTTGTCCGTTGATGATAAAGCGGTATGCTTTGCCGCTAAAACGGTAAGTGCTCATCCATACAGGCAACAATATGTGCTTGTAAGTGATGTCGTTGTATTGTATGCTCTTGGTGGTGATTTCTTGATGGTCGCCGCCGATGTCTTTTCTGATGGATTCATCGATGGTGTCTTGCATTTTTTTCTGAGCGTCTTGAAAACCAGCCTTGAGGTCTATACTGTAAGTTTCAGTTTTGAAACCTGTTAAGAATTTCTCGTCGTAGGGCACGAGGTCTTTGAGATTCCACGGCTCAAGATTGTCTAAATATTTGTATGGCAACGATTTGCTACCTACAACAAAAATATCGTCAAACGAGTTTCTTACCCTGCCTTGAGCTCTGTACCAATTGGTATGCTTTACGTCTTTGGTTTTGGTTTGACCTTGGCTATCGGTGTAAGTTTCTTGTGTGTAATAGTCCTCGCCACGGCGTCCGGTGTAGTCGGTAATGGTGTTGGCATCGTAGGTCCAGTAAGGAAGATAGATACCCGAAATTTTTTGTTCGTTTGCCATTTTTTTGAGGTCACCAGGAGCAAACCATAGACCTTTGATCCATTTGATGAATTCATCGTGTCCTTGGCGTTGCTGCACAACAAACGGCAGAATGGCTTTGGGTTTTATCATTTTGGCTGTAGAGCCTTGAGTAACGGCTATAGGACTACCGCAGAAATCGCATTTTGAAGATACAACATTGTTGTCGAATGTGGTTTCGGCGCCGCAGCAGTTGCATTTTACGGTGTGCACCTCTTCGATTTGGTCGTCGGAAAGGTTTTCGAGTGCGGTCATATAGTCGTTTTCCTTGATGGCTTCGGCTTTAGCGGTTTCGTCTATTTTGATTTCGTTGAGAGCACCGCAATATTCGCATTTGAGGCTAAGCGAGCCGGGTGCGAATGTAAGTTTTGCTCCGCAGTTGATACATATAATCATATTTTGATTTGTATCAGATACTTGCGGCGGATTTTGAGGATCAAATTCCATATTAATGATGCGTTATTTGGTTTAAATGGAAAAAAGGGTCTTGTTGCGAAAAGCAAGACCCCGTTTTTTTTACTTAATAAATTTCAAATCAGTGAATATGATCTATTTAGTTATGCCATTGGGGGCGGAGGCGGGGGAACAGCTCCGAACACTTGAGACAACTCTGCTACAGTGTTGGCAGCAGCCCATCCAGCCATACCTTGTTTCCAAACTTGTGTGTTTTGGGTAAACTGACCCTGAGCGGCCATTTGCTGCAAAGTTTGAATCGGGAACGGACCTTGTTGCTGACCGTTTACAGCCACATAATATTGCGACATTGGCGGAGGTGGAGGCGGAACTTGTCCGTAGCCCGGCTGCTGACCGTAGCCCTGATGCTGGTTCATCATCTGCTGGTTCATCATCTGCTGATTTTGCATCATGTTGTTCATCATCATCATGCCCATCATGCCTTCCATTCCGCCGCCACCGCCGGGGTTGCTTGCGGCTGCTTTCATGGCATCGGCCATAGACATTTGTTGATATTTGTTCATATCGCCAAGCATATTCATGCCCGTGCCTTCGTCGAGTTTTTTCTGAAGCTCTTCGGGAAGAGTGATGCTCGAGATGAGAAACTTGGTGAATGTTAAACCGTAATCAGATTCTGTGTTGATACGCTGTTCAACAGCTTTTGACATTTCGCTCTGAGCAGCTGCAAAGTCGAGCAGAGATTTGCCGCTTTCGCCAATAGTAGATACGAAATTGGTGACAATGATGCTGCGGAGCTCGTCGGCGATGTCTTCGGTGCGATATTCCCCGTTGGTGCCTGAGAGTTTTTGAATAAGTTTGGCAGCATCGGTTACTTGCATAGAGTAAGTGCCGAAGGCGCGAATAGTTACACGACCAAAGTCTTGATCTCTAACGTAGAAGTTGGCAGGTGTGCCCCATTTTTGAGCGGTAAATACTTTGGTGTTAACAAAGTAAACTTCGCATTTGAATGGTGAATCAAATCCGTATTTCCAACTTTTGAGTTTGGTAAGAACGGGCAAGTTGTTGGTAGTGAGTTCGTAACGTCCGGGCTGAAATACGTCGCCGATTTCGCCTTCGTTAACAAATACCGCTACTTGCGACTCCCTAACGGTGAGTTGTGCGCCATTTTTGATTGCGCCGTCGTTGCGACGGTCGAAACGGTGGACGAGGGTGTCCTGCGAGTTGTCGAGCCATTCAACAACGTCGATAAGTTCGCCTTTGGCGATGTCAACTAATTTTCCAAATAATCCCATGTCTACTATTCTTTTAGGTTTATTGTTAATTATTATTTATTCTCTTTTCTTCGTGATTGTTTTCACGTTTAATTTGTTGTTAAAGATATGAAAAATTGAAATACTTTGTCAAGTTTTTTGACGAAAAAAATCAAAATTTTTTAATTTTTTTTGTTATATGCTGTTATTCAATATATTACGTTTGAACCCACCATTATGCCTATTCCTGAGTCGATTTGTTTGCTGAGGTCGTATGGCAGGTTGATGTTAGTGATTTGCAATTTTACTATTTTTAATCCGTAGTAAGATTCTGCGCCGATGCGTTTTTCAAGTGCTTGATTTATTTCGTTGATGGCAGCGGTGTAGTCTAACGGATTTTTGCCGCTTTCTGTAAGTATGGTGGCAAAGTTGGCGGATATTATTTTGCTTAATTCGAATGCAATGTGTCCCGTTTTGTAGTCGCTCATAGTGCCCGAAAGTTTTTGTATAATTTTAGCCGCATCGTCTACTTGTATAGAATAAGTGCCGTTGGCGCGAACATTAGTGGCTCGGTTAATGCCACCATAATATAAAGGTACATTGGCAGAGGCATTCCATTTTATTGCAGTAAACACTTTGGTACTAACAAAATAGATTTCGCATTTTGACGGCGGATTTAATTCGTAACGTCCGGGTTGAAAAATACTATCAATTTTGCCGTCGGTGAGCATTACCGCTATTTGCGATTCTCTTACAATAAGTTGCGTTCCAATTTTGATTGCCCTATTGCGGCGACATTCAAAACGATGAACAAGTGTATCGGGTGTATTGTCGATCCATTCTACTATTTCGATAAATTCTTCTTTTGATGTGTTTTGATACATTTCTCTGCGTGTTTGTTTTGTTTATTCGTATTATTTGTTGGTGTAAATATAGAAAAAAGAAATTTTTTAACAAACAAATATATAAGGTGTATCGTTTTTTTTTGTAGATTTGCCAAAACTATTTATATTATGAACGAAAAACGCGGAATAGCATATTTATTTAAGAATTTCTTTTGGGACATGACATTGATGATTGTCTTGATTGTAAATTTCTTGTGGATATTTTTCGATTGGCTGTTTTCTCTCTCCTTGGTTCAGGATTTTTTTATGGAGTATACGCCGTCGTTTTACAATTTGTATCAGCCTATCAACGAAAATTTCGACCTTTACGACCTTGTTTTTGTTTCGGTGTATGTGATTGACTTGCTTGTGGGTTGGTCGATTTCGGTGTTTAAAAAGAAAAAACATTTGCTCGATTATCCTATTTCGCATTGGTACGATATTTTGGGTTGTATTCCGTCGGGTTCGTTGCTGTTTTTCAGGTTGTTGAGAGTGTTCTCTATATTTATAAGGTTAGACAAAATGCGAATTGTTGACCTTCAAAAAATCTATTTTGTAAAGAAAATTATAAAAATAGTAAACATAATAATCGAAGAAGTTTCCGACCGCGTGGTACTCAATGTGTTGCGTGGTGTAAGAACTGATTTTGCCGAAGGTCGCCCAATTTCAAAAGCCATTATGAGCGATGTGGTAGAGCCGCAAAAAGATAAGGTTATTGATTTGTTTTTCACCAAGTTTGCCGATGTTTCTACCGACACTTACAACGAATACAAAGATGATTTGAAGAATTACATTCAGCAGAAGGCCAAAAACGCTGTAAATAACAACCGCGAACTTGCCAAACTTACCGCAATGCCTGTGATTGGATCATCGATTCGCAGCGTGATAGAAAAATCGGTTGCCAATACTGCTTACGAAACTATTAGCGGCGTTATTGCCGACCTTGCCTCCGAAAAAGGTGCCGAAGTGCTCAAAAATATCACCTCTAAAATTTCGGACATGGTGTTTAAAGATATGGAAGAACAACTTGGCGAAATTGTGAAAAATGTGGTGGTGTCGTCGCTCGACTTAATAGAAAAAGAAACTAATGTAAAACAGTGGCGTATCGACGAAATCAACGACGATATTTACCGCTTAAAATCCAAAAACAATCCACAGCGATACGAGGAGGCTATCAATAAATTAATTGAAAAACGAAACGCTTTGATAATAAGTAGATTTAGAGAATTAGACCCCGATTCGTAAAAAAAAGTGCAATAAAATTTTTTTATTGTAATAAATGTGCTTATCTTTGCACCGCAATTGAGACAAATTTGGCCCTATCTTCTAACGGTTAGGAAATCAGATTCTCAATCTGGGAATTGGAGTTCGATTCTCCATGGGGCTACAAAGGGGTTTTAAAACTAAGGTTTTGAAATCCTTTTTTTTTGCATATTTATAAGGTGTAACAGCACAAAAAACGCTGGAATTCAAATAATTCCGGCGTTTTTCAATTATAAAAACTAAGATAAATTTAGAATTTCTTCTTAATGATGTCGAGCAATACGTCCATTCTTTCGCCTTGTTTTTTGATTTCTTCAATAAGCATTCCGTTGTGGGCGATAATGGTTTCAAAAGGTTGCAAAGGTTTTGCAGGTGCTTTAATTTCGGGTGCTGGAGCTTTAACTTCAGCTTTTTTAGCAACACGTCCCGGTTTTGCTTTCTTTTCGGGAGCGGCTTCTGCAACGGGCTCTTTAACAGCCTCTTTTGCAGGTGCAGCAGGAGCTTCGGCTTTAACCTCTGCTTTGGGTTTTCTGCCGGGTTTGCCTTTTTTCTTTTCTTGCTTTTCTGGTTTTTCTTGTTTTTCGGCTTTGGGTTTGCGTCCCGGTTTTTTCTTCTCCACAGGAGCTTCCTTGGTGTCGGGGAGTGCGTTTACTGCATCGAGAACAGTTTGTTGAGCATCTTTAGCTGTGGGTTGAGCGCCATCGGGGTCGTTGAGCAACCAAGCGCCGTCGATTGTATTGTCGATTTGGTGAAGTTTTTCAATAAAGTTTGCAGGTACTTTTTCTTTGTGGTTGGCAATAACAGAAAGGTAAGTGCTGTTGTAGCCAAGTTGTTTAGCAAGGTCGCTCTGATTGCGTACAATGCCTTTGTCGTGAAGTTGAGCCACCATTTTTTTGAATCTTCCGCTGTAGGTCTGTTCTGAAATGTTGCGGGGATCGTCTTTCATCTCTTTAAAAGGCTGTCCTTTACCTTTTAAAATAAAGTTTACGTTTACGTTTTTGAAAACTTTTTTGATTTGGTTGGCTTTTTTGGGTTTAAAAGTTTCTTTGATAGTGCTTACATAGCCTACCGACCAGCCTACAAGACGTTCGAATTTTGCAACTGAAAGATTCAACTGACGGATAATGTAAATAACTCTTTCTTTGACAGTTTGAATGGGTAATTCATTGGTAGTTTGTACTTCTTCCATATTTTAAAATATTAAATGCAGAGCATAAAAAATTCATTTTACTTTTTTATGGATTGCAGTGTTATTAAATAAGTTAATTCATTTATAATTGTTGGTTACAAAAATACGGAATTATCTATTATAAACAAATAAAAAATGAAAAAATTATTGTTTTTTTTTTCTGAAAGTGTTAAAAATATTATCTGAAGATTTTGGCAGATTACAAAATTATCATTAAAATTGCATTGCAAAACTAATACGAAAAATGAACACAGAGCAGCAGTTTGACGCAGTTATAAATAGGTGTAGAAGTTTGTTTGAGAAAAAAGCCTCAGACTACGGCACATCTTGGCGCATTATGCGTCCCGAATCGGTTACCGATCAAATTTTTATCAAGGCCAACCGTATTCGCGAAATAGAAATTACCAAAACTTCTATGATAGACGAGGGCGTAGAACCCGAATTTATTGGCATAATTAACTATGCTATAATGGGTTTGATACAGTTAGAAAAAGGGTTTGCCATTACAGCCGACCTTTCTACCGCCGACGCTGTGTCGCTCTACAACAAATATGCACAACTGGCCAAAGAACTTATGCTGCGCAAAAATCACGATTACGGCGAGGCGTGGCGCACTATGCGGGTTACTTCTATCACCGATTTGATTCTTATGAAATTGTATCGTATCAAGCAGATAGAAGACAACCACGGCAAAACCATCGTTTCGGAGGGTATCGATGCCGGATATTATGATATTATCAATTATTCGGTTTTCAATCTTATTAAATTAGACGAAGTTCAAAAAAGTATAAATCAATAAGTTTAATCAATATGAAAGTATTAATTTTTATTGTAAGAGTAGTATTGGGACTTGTTTTTGTGGGTTCAGGGTTCCTAAAAGCAATGGATCCGTACGGTTCTTGCTACAAAATCCACGACTATTTTATTGCGTTCGGATGGAATAATTTAGAATCCATAACGCTTCCGCTGGCTTTTATGTTGTCGGCGTTGGAATTTACTATAGGCATAATGCTGCTTTTCAACCTAAAAGCAAGGTTGGGAATATGGCTTGCATTGATTTTGGAATTGATATTCACTCCGCTAACGTTGTGGCTGGCTATTTCTAATGCCGTAAGCGACTGCGGATGTTTCGGCGACTGCATAAAACTCTCAAACTGGGAGACTTTTGTTAAAAATGTGGTGCTGATGGTGTTGATTGTATTTCTGCTTATCTATCGCAAACGCATCGACAATCCGCTTTCCGACAATGTGGAACTTGGTATTTCGGGAGCTTCTTATATCTTGGCTATACTTTTCCAATTGTACACAATTCACCATCTGCCTATTTACGATTGCCGTCCCTACAAAGTAGGTACTTATATTCCCGACCAAATGGTGATTCCCGATGATGCTCCGCGCGACGAAATCGAGCACATTTTTATAATGGAAAATACTCAAACCGGCGAAATCAAAAAGTTTGCTCTTGAGGAGTATCCAAGCGATTCTATCTGGAAATATAAAGACCGTGAAGACCGTGTTATCAAGGAGGGTTATCGTCCGCCGATTCACGATTTTACAATGGTGCCGCCCGACGATTCTACCGGTCTCGACTATCTGCCCATTCTTATGGAGTACGACAAACCCGTGCTGCTTGTGATTATGCACAAATTAGAAAAAGCCGATGAAGACGGTCTTGCAATGCTCAAAGATCTTGAAGAATATGCTAATCGCAAAGAGTTTATGATAGGAGCGCTCACTTCAAGCAATGCTGATGTTATCAACAGTGTGAAAGACAAATATCAGATCACGATGCAGTTTTTCAATACCGACGACATCACTTTGAAAACTATTGTGAGGGCTAATCCCGGTATAGTTCTTTTGCAAAAAGGAACTGTGCTTGGCAAATGGAATTACAGGGATTTTAAATTTTAAAAGTCTTGGGATTTTTTAATTTTGGCTTTGTAGACCTTATTGATATTCTGCTTACTGCCTATATCTTATATTTTGTGTATAAGAAGTTTAAGGGCAGTACGGCAATGAATATTATAGTTGGCGTGTTTATCATCTACATTATTTGGATGGTGGTACGTGCGCTCAACATGAGCCTTATATCCACAATTATGAACAATGTGGCGAGCGTGGGACTTCTTGCTCTTGTGGTGGTTTTTCACCCCGAAATCAGGAAGTTCCTCCTCGATTTGGGCAATAAGTCGTCGCTGTCAAAATTCTTTTCCATCGAACGAATTTTTCATAAAGTGATAAAACAGCCCGCCGAGGAACTAAACATTTCTGAAATAGTGAAGGCGTGCGATAGTTTTGCACAACACAAGGTAGGTGCGCTGATAGTGCTACCGTCGCATTCCGACTTAACCGCCATTATCGAAACCGGCGAACGTCTCGACTGCAATATCAGCGCACGAATCTTGGATGCTATTTTCTTTAAAAATGCCCCTTTGCACGATGGTGCCGTTATAGTGGTTAAGGGTAGGATAGTGGCTGCAAAATGTGTATTGCCGGTATCGTCGAATATGGATTTACCTAAAAAAATTGGTCTTCGCCACCGTAGCGGCATTGGAATGAGCGAGGTTTCTGATAGTCTTGTGATAATAGTTTCGGAGGAGCGAGGTGAAATTTCTTACTCGGAATATGGCGGCATTGTTACCGGCATTACTCCCGAACAATTGAGCGACAAACTCAAAGAGCGTTTTGCCGTGGCAGATGCCGATATTGGAGTGATTTCAAATGGTGGTGTCAAGGGTATGTTCGGGTTGTTTAGATAATATTTTTAACCCTAAATAATATGAATATGACACACATCAAAACAATTTGTTTGCTAACTTTGTTAGCATTTTTTTCTTTTGTGGCTAATGCCCAAGTGCTTAAAACAATAGAGAATCCTGATTTTATGGTGGCATCGGGTATCCGCGATGCTAAACTCGAAATCGAAAAGGTAGAATTTTGCAAAGAATCTACTAAGATTTATTTTAAAAGTACATCTTCTGATTTTCTTTCTATTGGTATCCATTGCCGCCTTGTAGACATCGATGGCAATGAATATATGATGACTTCTAATGCTTTTGCTGTTAGATTGTTGTCGATGAAACCTAAACACTTTATGTTAGAGTTTGAGCCAATGCCCAAAAATGTTAAAATGTTTGACCTTATTGGCGGACTTTCTCCTCAGTTTAATTCGGTGATCGGCATTCACGACCGCAAAGAAAAACTCTCGTATCCGCAATTGTCTGATATTTTGAAAAATAACACTTGCGTTATGCCTGATAATTGGCTCAAAACCGACACCGCATACATTAATATCAAGTTTGGTGAATGTAATATTCCTGTTGCCAACCAAGTGTATACTCATTATTTTTATGATGAGTTGATTAAAACTCTACCTTTCGAAGTCACTTCCGATGCTGATGGCAGTGTGCAAATGAAATTTCTTGCGGCGCATCCTTCTATTGATGTATTGTCGCCTAACAGAATTCGAAATTTAGGAATTCCGTTTTTCTTTATTCCCGGACAAACTACAGAAATTACTGTAAATCAAGAAAAAAACGGTGTTTTGCATTTTACATACGGTGGTGTTGCCGCACAATTGCAAAGGTATCTTAATTCTAACATAATGCTTCGCGAGATAGGCTCATATCGTATTTTGTCGGTTAAGGGAAAAGTGGCAGAATTGGTTAAAGAAATGGACAAGGTTTGGAACGACCTTATGCTGCGTATTTCTATTGTGGCAAAACGCGACAATTTTACACCTATTGAAGTACAAATGGCTGTTGCCGAAGCTCAAATAGCTATGTTGTATGGCCTTTCGGATTATTTTTACGCTAGTGAAGATAATTATACATCCGTAATGACCGATGACGATGGCAAAAATTGGAGAATTGTTTCTGATACAGTAGAGTATGCCGCTATCAATAATTTCGACAATTACCGTTTTTTTGAAAAAATGGATTTCAACAACAAGTTTATGGCTTGTGTGGATGCATTTGGTACAGTAATATCTCGTCTTACTGGTATGAACCCTATTTCTCATAATTTAGATTGGGGAAGAAGGTATGCTGGTGTAGAAGGCCAAATCGCCTATATTAATGATGAGATTAATTGTTTACAGAAGTTTCTCCATACTAATGGTCATTCTTTTTTGGCGCAAGCTGCTATTGTTGCCTATTATTCGAGTATGATTATGATAATGGATAAAGATCAATTGGATTCCATTTTTACTTATCTTATTTCTACATTTACCGACGATTATCTTAAAACTTGCATTAAAAATGTTTGCGATGAAAAGATCAACACACCAAAAGTATTGCCCTTGCCACAAGGCGAATCTATGGCTGTAATTGATTCTATTTTAAATGTTTATCAAGGCAAATATGTATGTTTTGATTTTTGGGCAGATTGGTGCGGACCATGTGTCTATGGTATCAAGAGCTCAGTAGATGCCCGAAAAGAAATAGCCAAACGCAATGATGTAAAACTTGTTTTTATAGCCCAGCAAGATAATCAGGCAACTCGTGAAATAGTTGATAATTATCTTAAAGGTGAAACAGTTATATATGCAGGTGTGGATAGGTTCAAAGATCTTCAGTATAATTTATTTCACTTTGCAGGCATACCGCATATCGAGGTTATTACACCCGACCGCAAACGTGTGCACGAAAGTTTGGTAATGTATGGCTTTAGTAATTTTGACGAAGAATTCAATGATTTGAAAAGCCAGTTGGAATAAAAGAGTTGGCATTCACTATGCAAAAGGCAGTGTAAAACAGAAAATTGAGCCGGTGGGACGGTTGTTTTCTGCCCAGATTTTGCCACCGTTTTTCTCCACGAGGTCGCGGCAGAGAATCAGTCCGAGACCAGTTCCCTTTTCGTTTTGAGTGCCGGCTGTGCTGCTGGGCGAATTACTTTCAAAAAGAGTTTTCTTTTGCTCTTCGGTGATGCCTACGCCATTGTCGGCCACAGAGATAATAGCAAAATTGCCGTCGGGATTATACTCGTCGGCTGATATTTTGATGGTGCCGCCTTGGTACGAGAATTTTATGGCGTTGGTAATGAGGTTGCGCACCACTGCGTTTACTGCTCTGAGGTCGGCAAATACTTCGGTAAAGTTGCCTGCCTCACATTCTAATTTTATATTTTTGCGCGATGCTATGTCGCTGAATATCTCGATGTTTTGACGAATAATATCTTCAATGTCGATAATCTCTTTCTTAACTTCTGCTTTTACAAATTGGCTTTTTGCCCAAGACAGAAGGTTTTCAAGTATTGAGTATGTGTTGGTACTATTGTCGGCTATAATGGTGCCGTATTGCTTGATAAGTTCGTGTTTGGGATCGGGACTATTGATTTCGGCGTTGAGCACCGTGCTTATGTTTTTGAGGTTGCCCACGCAGTTGCGAATGTCGTGACTTATGAGCGAAAACATTTGGTCGCGCAGAGCCACTTTTTCGCTGAGGTTTTTGCTCGTGTTTTCTAAGTGGCTGAGTTTCTCTTTGAGGGTGGTGATATCCTCTTTGAAGGTAACGAAATGCGAAATCTGACCATCTTTGCTAAACAATGGCGATACCGACACAAGTTCCCAATATTTTTCGCCGTTTTTGGCTGTTCCTTGCCATTCGCCTTGCCAAGTGCCGCCGTTTTTTACAGTGTTCCAAAGTGCGGTTTGGTTGGGTATTAATCCCGATTCTATTTTGCGAGCTTTGTGACCCGTGAGTTCTTGCAGAGTGTAGCCCGTTTTGCGACATACGGCGCTGTTGGCGTGCACAATTACTCCGTTGATGTCGGTGATAATTACCGATGTGGTAACGGCTTCGAGTATTTGCAGATAGATATTTTTGTCGGAATTCAACTCCTCTTGTTTCAGTTTTACAGTTTTGATTATTCCCCAAAACGACGGTTGTCCGTTGGGCATATCTTGTTTGGTAAGGTCGATGTTTACCAAAGTGTGTCCGTGGTCGGAGCCTATCAATTGAGCTTGAAAACTGATTGGTGTGTTGTATTCAGCCTCGGCTGTGTTTTTTTTCAGGTCAATATACGATTCGGTTGACAGATAGCACATTATTGGCGAATTGTCGAGCGGTACGGGGTCGATATTAAGCAATTTTTGAAAATTGTTGCTTACATACACAAAACGCAAATTGGTGTCGAGAATGAAGAAAATATCGCTACCCGACGACATCAATTTGTCAAACATTGCGGGCTGCATAGCAGGATATGCAGGCGCTTCATCTTCCTTGCTGCCGTTGTTGCCGGTTTGAGGAGGTGTTGCCGTTGATGTATTTCGTGACGCACGTATGTACAGCACGACCAGGATAATGCATAACATTATCAAGCCGCCTGTACATATATGCCAAAATGTGAGTTCCGTAGTAGTGTGTTTTTAAATCGAAACGTATATTTTGTATTCCCAAGGTTTGAGAGCAAAACGCTCGCGGCTGCTGAGGCTACCGGGAGCATTGGCAAACCAGTTTTCGTAGTTGCCAGCCATTACTTCGCTTTCGGCTATGAAGTCGATGCTGTTGGGGCTGAGGTTGAATATAGCTATCACTTTGCTTGAACCTTTTACACGTGCAAATGCGTAGATGTTGCAGTTGTCGGTGGTCATAATTTTTGTGTAACTACCTCCGTAAATGCCGTTCCATAGGGCAGGAGTTTGTTTCTTGAGGTAATTGAGTCGGCGGTAGAAACTTTCGAGCGGATAATCGTTCCAGTCGATTTCTATTTTTTCAAACAAGGGAAGTGTTTGATTGAATGCAGATTCTTGTCCGCTGTAAATCAACGGCATACCCGGAATACAGTATGTGAGTACCGCAAATGTTTTAGCACCGTCGCCAAAACGATCGTATTCGGTTCCGTTCCAAGCACTTTCGTCGTGGTTGGATGTAAAGGTCATACGGTATGCTTCGGGCTCAAAATTAAACAGTTCGTAATTGCGGTAATGGTCGAAATCGTATACGTTTTTCTCTTTTTTGTAGATGGCTTTCATAAGGTTGTGCATTTCCCAGCAGTAACTCATATCAAATGCCTCGTGAATTTTTGGATCTTCCCATTCTGCAAGCCAGAAAAGCGGTTTAAGTTTGTCGAGCTGACGGCGTGCTTCTACCCAAAAATGATTGGGAACAAGACCAGCCATATCGCAACGGAAACCGTCAATGTCGTATTTTTTTACCCAGAAACTCATAGCGTCGATCATTGCAGCCACGGTGTCGGGATTTGAATAGTTGAGATGAGCCACATCGGTCCAATCGTCGTTGGGTGCAAGGATATTGCCGTTTTGGTCGCGGTGGTATCTGTCGGGAGCTTCGGTGATCCAAGGATTGTCCCAAGCGGTGTGATTTGCCACCCAGTCGAGAATTACGTGCATTCCGAGTTTGTGAATCTCTTTAACAGTTTTGTCAAAGTCTTCAAAAGTGCCAAAGTCGGGGTTTATTGCCTTGTAGTCTTTGATGCTGTATGCGCTTCCGAGCGATCCTTTGCGGTTTTTTTCGCCGATGGGAAATATAGGCATAAGCCATATGATGTCAACGCCCATTTCTTTTAGGCGTTTGAGATGATGTTGCAAACCTATAAAGTTGCCGCCTTTGGTAAATTGGCGGATGTTAACCTCGTAGATGTTGGAGTTTTTGGTCCATTCAGGTGTCTTAAATGTCATAATTATTAGGTTTAATATTATTAACAAAAAAAAATATCTTCCAATTTCAATTCTTAATTATGCATTATGCATTGTCCATTATCAATACGCCTCGTTTCTGCCTGAAATTCTGAGCATTTCGCGAATTTGAGCATTGAGTTTTTCTGCTTGGGCAAGTTGTTCTACGCTAATGTGGCAACGGTATCTCCAATAGTGGTTTTCGTTGGCAGGCACATTGATTCGCTCGTCGGTGGGGTCTTGATAGCGGAGATCTTCGTCGATGCCGAGAATATCCTGTATTGGGAAAACTGCCCACATTGAAGGCGAATATAGATGCTGCATAATAATTTCTTTCACTACCCAAGTTTCGCAATAAAACGGTGCTTGACCGCTTTTGCCGAGACCATTGTTGTAAAAACGCTGCGAACGGTTGTGATCCTCTTCCCACCATCCTCTGATTGGCAGAGTGTCGTGACTTGATGTAGTAGCCACCGACATATACGGATAAGTGTTGGGACGACCAAATTCGCCACCAGCATTTTCTTTGGGCATACGCTGAATTTCCAGACTGAGAATGTTGAGGTTTTTCATTACCTCGGGCACACATGCGGGAATCATTCCGAGGTCTTCGCCGCAAACGAGCATTTCGGTCGACTGTGTAAGTCCGGGAAGTTTGATTTCAGCTTGCTGTTTCCAAAGGCCTTCGTTTCGATTGTAGAAATAGTCGTTGTAAAGGTCTGCCACTGCCTGTTTGGTTTGAGTGTCGAGATCTTTGTACGAATATGTTTTGAAAAGCGAGTGTCTTGGGTGGAATGTGCCTTTGCGAGTGCGGTCTTCGAAAAAGAGCACATCGCTAACAAGATACATAAGTCCGTGTTTGATTTTCTGAAATACGAGCATATCTTCGGTAGTAGGCACAGCCATTTCGGCAAACGATTGTTTGAGTTTGGCTTGAGTGTCGTATTCGGGTTTGAAACGGTACTCGTCTTTGTCTTCCACTTTTTCGAGGAAAGTGTGCTTAACATATCCGGCATGGTCGTTGAAAATCAAATCGAGCATATATTTGCGGATGTAAGGACGGCAGAAACGCTCGTAGTCGAAATTGATACCACGGTCGGCAAACTCATGCATTTCGATTGGTACTGCCGGGTCGAATACGCCCATAAGACCGCGGGTTTGTGTGCGCGGAATCGACCAAATGCGGAAAAATCCGAGAATGTGGTCGATACGGTATGCGTCGAAATACTGCGCCATACTTCTGAGGCGTTCTTTCCACCATTTGAAACCGTCTTTTGCCATCTCTTCCCAGTTGTAAGTGGGAAATTTCCAGTTTTGTCCATCGTCAGAAAAATCGTCGGGCGGAGCACCGGCTTGCTGGTCGAGGTGATAAAGTCGGGGATTTACCCAAGCGTCAACGCTATTGCGGGCTATGCCGATAGGAATATCGCCTTTGAGTACGATACCGTTTTGACGAGCATGCTCCGACACACGGCTCAATTGCAAGTGTAGATGGTATTGTATGAAGAAATGAACTGCTATGTCGTCGTAGTCGGGATTGTCTTCGCGGCATAGTTCATCGATTTTTTCTGGGTTGTAAACCGAAAATTTGCCCCAACGCGAATAGTCGGGAGTGCCGTAAAGGTCGCGAAGGTATGAGAAAACGGCGTAAGGTTTGAGCCATTCGCTATTTTTGGCAAAAAATTCTTGATATTTTTTCTCTTTGAGAAACGCTCTCTTGTTGTCGTCGTAGAGCATTTTGAAGAATCGCGATTTGGCGTTCATCACAGCCTCGTAGTCTATTTTGCCAAGGGTGTTGAGCTCTTGTCGGCGTTCTTCGTAAATTTCTTCTGAAAGAAGGCTCGGCAGCGGACCCATGTCTTTTATTCTCAGATAAATGGGGTGCAATGCGAATACCGATACACAAGCGTAGGGATATGAGTCGGTAAAGGTGTGAGTTTTTACTGTGTCGTTTACCGGCAATATTTGTATCATTTTAAGTCCCACGCTCTTAGCCCAGTCGATAAGCGGAATAAGGTCGGCAAATTCGCCCACACCAAATCCTTCGCGACTGCGCAACGAGAAAACGGGAATAGCCACGCCAGCGCCTTTCCACGGGTAACGGGGATATTTAAAGTCTTCGTCGTTTAATATATAAAAGGTGTTGCCATCTTGTGCGGCAGGTTGAAAATATCTTGTTATATACTCTTCCAACACCACTTTGCCGGTTTCTTTGTCGCAAATGCAGTATTTGTATTCAGAATACTGTTTTGGGCGGTCGAGAACAAATTCGGCTTCCCACACCGGAAAACCGGAGTCGGAGAGGGGGAATATTTTGTTGTCTTCGGGCATGGCTGCGAGAAACTTTACAGCCACATATTGTTCCTGATTGATTCTCACCACAGGAATTGTTACCCTAACGGGTAGTTTTTGATCTTCACATTCTGTCAACGGTTCAACTTTTGAGCGGTTGGTGCGTGCAAAAATCACATTTTTGAATGCCGACGACATCATTGAGTTTTGGATGGTGAGAGCCGGTTTCCAAAAATCGTGCACAAAGATATAGTCGGTTTTGAGTTTAGGCGATTCAAACACTCTTTCGCCCACTTCGTAGAGAGTAGACGAAAGGTTGTTGTCTTTCATCAGATACCTGTATTTAAACTCTATCGGATCGTCGTTGCCGGTATCGTAATTGAGTTCCCAGTCGCCGTTGGCTTTTGGGGTTAGGAGAGATTTACCCTGTCCGGGAATGCCCTCCAAAAGTATCTGTTGGCCGTAATTGGTTCTATAGTTGATTCTAAAAGTAATTTTCATTGTTCGATACGAGTTTTTACATAAAGGCTATTCGTCTTCCTTGTAGTTTGGATTTTGGCGTTTTTCGATAGCTTTTTTTGCCTCTTCGAGAATAAAATTGAAGGTGTATTTGTCGAGTATATATTTAGCAGCTTCCATAAACACTACCGGAATTGAATTCTCTTGTTTTTGTTTCAACTCTTTTTCTTGTTTAGCCTGCTGTTTGCGTTCGGTTTCGCGTTGTGCTACCTCGGTGCGGTGCTGTTCGCGGCGAGCTTTGGCTTCAAGACGAAGTCGCTCGTTTTCTTGACGGTTGAAATCTTTTATTCTTGCCCTAATTTGTCGTACCATTTCGTTGAGGTCCTCAAAAGTCTGGCAAAATTCGCTAGTCTTTTTGGCAGCGTCAGGATGGTCTAACGTTAGTTGAGTGCGGCATTGGCTCAGCTCGTCGAGCCATTTTTTTAATACTTCCACGTCTGGTTGTGCCGCAATATCTGATAAAGATATCTCTAAATTATCGTATGTCATATTTGAAATTTTTGTTTCAAGGTAATAAACGGGTGCAAAAAAAAACAATTTATGGCAAATATCCATTTCTGTACTTTTATTAGTGTGTTTTTTTTATGTAAAGTAAATATTAAGAATAAAATCGTACTTGATATTCAACGAGTTGCAAAATCATAAAAAAATTTTTTTTCTTTTTGGAATTATTGTTTTATCTTTGTGGCTCGAATTGCTGTTGTAAAGAGGCGATTCCTCTAATTTTCAGATAGTTGTGATGAAAAAACATATTATACTAAAAATATTCGCCGTAGTAATTACGGCATCAGTGTTGACATCGTGCGGCGGTTTCAACAAACTGCTCAAAGGCAACGACTACGACCTCAAATACGAAAAAGCCTTCGAATATTACGAAAAAAAGAAATACAACAAGGCCTTGCAGATATTTGAGCAGATTACCACAGTATACCGCGGATTGGAAAAAGGCGAAAAACTTATGTTTTATTATGCCATGACCAATTTTAAGGTAAAAGATTATTATTCAGCAGGATACTATTTCCGCAAATTTGCTTCCACATATCCTCATAGCGAATACAACGAGGAAGCTATGTATATGGGCGCATATTGCTATTATTTGGATTCGCCAAAACCTTCGCTCGACCAAGAGAGCACCAATATGGCAATTGCCGAGTTTGAGCTGTTTATTTCTAAATACCCAAACACTAATCACAAGGATTCGTGCAACTTGCTTTTAGACGAACTTCGCCACAAACTCCAAGTTAAATCATACGACAACGCATACCTTTATTATAAACTCGGATACTACAAAGCTGCCAACATAGCTTTAAAAAACAGCATTAGCGACTTTCCCGACAGTCCGTTTAAAGAGGAAATTCTCTACTATTCGGCTAAGTCGATGTATCTATACGCTGACATGAGCGTTACTGAAAAAAAACATGAACGTTTTCGCGAAGCACAGCGCGACCTCAACGAATACAGCAGAGTGTTTCCCGAAGGCAAATTTATCAGAGACGTAACCAAAATGTCGAACAATACACAGGAAAAATTAAACTCATTACCGGTAATAAATTAAAATACAATGGATTATAAAAAAAACAACGCGCCGACATCAATCGTTACCCGCGACTGCGGCGAACTTGAAAGCAAGACAGGAAATCTTTACGAAACCGTGGTGGTGGCATCTAAACGTGCCGACCAAATTGGCGTAGACCTCAAAAACGAGCTCAACAAAAAACTCGAGGAATTCGCCTCTTACACCGACAACCTTGAAGAAATTTTTGAAAACCGCGAGCAGATCGAGATTTCTAAGTTTTACGAGCGTCTGCCCAAACCCACTCTTTTGGCTTTGCAAGAGATTTTGGAAGACAAAGTTAATTTCCGTATTCCCACCGATGAGGAAATTGAACAGGCTCGTGAGCTTGCAGCTATCAAGGAGCGCGAGGAAGAAAACAAAGCAGCTATTTCGCAGGCTGCCGAGCGCGACAAAGCTTTCAACGACCTTATTGCCGAAACCAAAGATTTAGACTTTGGTGCCGATGAAGAAGATGGCGACGACGATTTTGTTGTTGAGGAAGAAAGCGACGAAGACGACGACGATGATGAGGATTTCGAAGAGCCGGTTAAGGGTAAGAAAGCCTCTAAATCGAAAGCCAAAAAAGCAAAAGGCGACGAAGATTAATATCCAGCCTATCAACACATTGTTAATATGTTGAACGGGAAAAAAATACTTGTCGGCATTACCGGCGGCATATCAGCTTACAAAACAGCATCGCTGATAAGGCTTCTGGTTAAAGCTGGCGCAGAGGTTAAGGCTGTGATGAGCGGCGCGGCAAAAGAGTTTGTGTCGCCGCTCACCATTGCTACTTTGTCTAAAAATCCCGTTTACACCGACTTTTTTAATCCTGAAAACGGAGAATGGCATAGCCATGTGAAGCTTGGCATCTGGGCAGATCTTTATATTATTGCTCCCGCCACAGCCAATACCATTGCCAAAATAGCTCACGGCATAGCCGATAATTTATTGCTTACCACTGTGCTGTCGGCAAGATGCAAGGTGATGGTGGCTCCGGCTATGGATTTGGATATGTATCAAAATGCTGTTACACAGCAAAATATAGCAACGCTACGCAATCGTGGCTTCCTTTTTTCGGAAGCTCAAGAAGGCGAACTTGCAAGCGGTCTTTCGGGCAAAGGTCGTATGGCTGAGCCTGAAGACATTCTTCAAAATGTGGAGCAATATTTTGCTCAAAATCAAGATTTTAAAGGACGCAAAATATTGATTACCGCCGGACCAACTCGCGAAAAAATCGACCCGGTGCGCTTTGTGTCAAACTACTCTACCGGCAAGATGGGCTACGCCATAGCCGAATGTCTTGCAGAGCGCGGTGCCGAGGTGATACTTGTGTCGGGCCCCGTGGATTTGAAACCACGACACTCAAACATCAATCTCGTGAGCGTGGAATCGGCTAAGGAAATGTATCAAGCGTGCGTGGAACATTTTCCAAAATGTCACGCTGCCATAATGTCGGCGGCAGTGGCAGACTATGCACCAAAAATCATTGCACCTAAAAAAATCAAGAAAAACGGCGAATCTGAAATGACTCTTACACTTGTGCCTAATCCCGACATTGCTGCGGCTCTTGGTAAAATTAAAACTGAAAATCAAGTGTTTGCAGGATTTGCCCTTGAAACCGAAAACGAATTTGCCAACGCACAGAAAAAACTCGAATCTAAAAATTTCGACTTTATTGTGCTTAATTCGCTCAAAGACCGTGGTGCCGGATTTGGATACGACACCAACAAGATTTCTATCGTTTTTAGAAACGGTAACACAGAAAACTTCGACCTAAAACCGAAGACCGAAGTGGCAAAGGATATAGCTCAGTGTCTTCTTCAACTGTTAAAATAATTACCTATGAAACAGATAGTTGCATTGCTGATGATATTGATGTTTTCTTTGCAGGGCATTCTTGCACAAGAGTTGAACTGCCGTGTCAACATCAATTATAGCTCGCTCTCAACCACGCCTACACCGGTGTTTCAATCGTTGCAAACCGACGTTACCGCTTTTCTCAACGAACGACATTGGACCAACCACCATTATGAGCCAAACGAGCGTATCGAATGTAATGTGATGATTACTATAACCGAGTTTAACGGCGTAGACCGTTTTACCGGCACAATACAGGTAAATCTTAGCCGTCCTGTTTTTATGACATCGTACAATAGTCCGCTGTTTACATTCAAGGAGGGCGACGGCAAATTTACATTTCGCTATCTTGAAGGCGAAAATCTCCAATTTATCGAAAACACCGTAACAAGCAATCTTACTCAGGTTTTGGCTTTTTACGCATACATAATTTTGGGCTACGACTACGACACGTTTTCACCATTAGGCGGCACGGAGTATTTCAAAAAAGCTTTGCGTGTGGCACTTACCGCACAAGGCAGCGGACACGAAGGATGGAGTACCGCCGACAGCAAGCAAAATTCGCGATACAACCTTGTAGACGCTCTTTTAGACAAACGTTTTGAAAATCTCCGTCTCGGCGAATACTATTATCATCGTCAAGGACTCGATGTTATGCCTTCCGACCCAAATACCGCACGTCGCAAGATGTTGGAAGCATTAAAATCAATACAGCGTTCCGAACGTGCAAAACCAAATTCGCTGGTTGTTTCGCTGTTTTTTACAGCTAAGAGCGACGAGATTGTCAACGTGTTTTCAGAATCGCCCGTAACCGAAAAAAACGAGGTGTTGCAGATACTCAAAGAGCTTGACGTCACCAATATGGCAAAATATCAGAAAATAGGAGGAAGTAATTAATATGCTTTTACGTCTGAAAATATCTAATTACGCATTGATTTCAGAATCTGAAATTAATTTTGAAGACGGACTTACCGTAATTACCGGCGAAACCGGTGCTGGAAAGTCTATCCTTATGGGTGCGCTCTCTATTGTGCTTGGTGCACGTGCCGATTCGTCGGTGATAAAACAGGGCGAAAAAAAGACCGTGGTGGAAGCTGATTTTGATGTAAAGAACTACAATCTGAAATGGTTTTTCGACGAAAACGACCTCGACTACGACGACACCGTGCTTATTCGTCGCGAGGTGTTAGATACAGGTAAGTCGCGTGCTTTTATCAATGACACTCCTGTTAATATCAACACTCTTAAAGATTTAGGGTTGTTTCTTACTGATATTCATTCGCAGCATCAAACATTGCAGATTGCCGATCCCTCATTTCAAATGAGCATTGTTGACGCATTTGCTGCCAACAAAAACCTTTTAGAAAAATATAAAAACTTATATCAACAATATAGCCAAAAAACTGCGCAACTATCAAAGCTGGAAAAAGAGGCAGAATCGTCGCGCAAAGAGGCTGAATATCTGCATTTTCGTTACGACGAATTGGCAAAAGCCAATCTTCAACCCGACGAACAACAAGAGCTTGAAGAAGAACTTGAAATGCTATCGCACAACGAGGATATTAAAACCGCAATAGCACAATCTTCGCAGCTGATAATCAGTGCCGAAGAAGGAACAATTCTTCAAAAATTAAAAGAGGCTCAAAATGCACTCTCGCATATTTCGTCGTATTATTCTAAGGCATCGGAACTTAATGCACGTATCGAATCTACATACATAGAACTCAACGATATAGGCCGCGAACTTGAAAACCTTGACGAAAACACCGAGTTTTCGCCCGAACGTATTGAAGCTGTAAACCAACGACTTACATTGATTTACAATCTTCAAAAAAAGAACAGCGTAAAAACCGTTGAAGAACTTATAGCCATACGCGACGAGTTTAAACAAAAACTCAACCTTATCGACAATAGCGATGATATAATTTCAGAGCTTAAAGACGAAATCAAAGAACTTGAATATCAACTCTCTGTAGAGGCTGATAATCTTTCTGAAAGACGTCGCAATGCGGTGCAAGGTTTTTCTAAAGAGGTGGTTTCTTTGCTTGCCTCTGTAGGTATACCCGATGCACAATTCGACGTTCAGTTTTTTACCTGTGCTGTATTTCTTGCAGATGGTACCGATATGATAAAGTTTATGTTTTCGGCAAACAAAAACGTGGCTATGCAAGACCTCTCAAAAACGGCTTCGGGTGGCGAACTTTCGCGTTTGATGTTGTGTCTCAAATACATACTTTCAAAATCGGTGAAACTCCCCACCATTATTTTCGACGAAATCGACACCGGAATTTCGGGCGATATTGCGGGCAAAACCGGCGCAATGTTTCAACGTATTGCCGGATTTATGCAAGTTATTTGCATTACGCACCTGCCGCAAGTTGCCGCCAAGGGCGCACACCATTTCAAGGTATTTAAACACGAACAAGACGGTGCTGTGCGTAGCGATATTAAACAGCTTTCGCCCGAAGAACGCGTCAACGAAATTGCTGCAATGCTCAGTGGCGAAACCGTTACACAGGCGGCTCTACAAAATGCAAAAGATTTATTAAAAGCCGCTAATAATTAACCAACTAATTAAATTTCAGAATATTATGGCATCAGAACTAAATATAAAAAACAAAAAAGCCTCGTTTCAATACGAGTTTCTTGAAAAATATGTGGCTGGCATACAGTTGCTTGGCACCGAAATCAAGTCGATACGCGACGGCAAGGCAGCACTTACCGATTCGTATTGCTCGTTTACTGCCCACGAATTGTATGTAAAGATGTATATCGGCGAATATTCGCACGGCGGATATGTTAATCACGACCCTCGTCGCGAACGCAAATTGCTTTTGCAGCGCAAAGAACTCAACAAGTTGGAGAAAAAAGTAGAGAACACCGGTCTCACAATTGTGCCGCTGAAGATGTTTTTAAACAAAGACGGCAAAGCCAAACTTGAGATAGCCCTCTGCCGAGGCAAGAAGATGGCAGATAAACGAGAAGATATGAAAGCTCGCGACAATGCCAGAGAACTTTCCAGAATAAAGAAAATAAAGGGATAATAAAAAAGCACGGTTTTGATCCGTGCTTTTTTTATGGTTAGAATCTAATCATTTTACTCTTCGCGGGCGCACTGCGGATTAAGTATTCGCCAGCTTTGGTCGTCGGGATTCTCAATCAGTTTTTCAAGATAGTGATATTTGATTCCAAACTTGTTTTTGATGGCGGTGATTTGGTTCTGAATCTTGGTGCGTTCTTCGTCGGAAGGCATTTCGCCTTTTTCGGCGGTGATAATCAAATTTTTAGATGTATTGTCGTACTGAACAAATTCAAACACCTTGGTTTTGTAACCGTTGAGGTTGAGTATCAAAGCGCGAATGCCGTCGGTGATAATTTCAGCCTCGCGTTCCAACATCAGACCGTATTTGAGAATAGGTTCTAGAACGTTGTTTTCGGTGATTTTCATCTGGCTGCGAATCTGTTTGTGGCAG
Source organism: Bacteroidales bacterium (assembly GCA_017962175.1). Classification (GTDB taxonomy): domain Bacteria; phylum Bacteroidota; class Bacteroidia; order Bacteroidales; family UBA3824; genus UBA3824. The sequence continues at coordinate 26,991 of JAGCVU010000019.1, forward strand.
CAAGGCGATACAATAATAAGTTTTGCACCAGCCTTAATACCCATGTAGAGGGCATCGTCGGTGGCCGTGTCGCAAGCATGAAGGGCAATAAGAATGTCAGTTTTGTCTACTTTAAAATCGCTGATATTGCTCTGAACAAACTTAAGACCGCTGAATTGCGATTTTTGAGCCAAGTTGTTGCCAAATTTTACAAGATTTTCCTGAGCTTCCACACCTTGCATCATCACGTTCATCTCGCGAACGTTGGTGAGGTAGTCGTAAGTGGCAAAAGTGAGATAGCCTTTTCCGCTGCCGTTGTCCACGATGTTGAGCGGTTTGCAATCTTTGTAGCAGTCGAAAAACGAGTCGATAATCTCCACAAATTTCTCCACCTGTTTGTATTTGGCGCTCATACTCGGTATAAGTTCGCCTTTGTTGTCGGTAATGCCGAGCGATTTAAGGTAAACGCTGTTTTTGGTGTCGATACGGCGCTGTTTAGCCACATCGTGTTGACCGTCGGCAGCTTCGGTGAATGAAGGTTTTTTGGCGTAAAGTTTTGGAACTCGCTTGTTGTTGTATTTCAGCTCAAGATCCTCTTTTGTGGTGAATAGGTTGATATCGAGGAAGTTGCTGCCAATGATGGCGTGAAGCTGATTAACCGCCTCCTCTACAGAGAAGTTTTTGGTAACATCGTTGCGGTTGTACTTGTAAACAAATTGCAAGTTGGGCTGGCCGTCAAGCTCCACATACCTAACTACAATCTTGTTCATTTCTTGATTTTCAAGCACTCTCTTGGCTAAGATGAGTTTTACAAACGTCTTTTTGTATACGGACGAACTTACTTTGTCGGTAAATTCTTTTACTACGTTGTCCATGATTCGTATTTGTTGTCTTTTTTAAATTAGGGTTTATAAATATGTCATTAATATATTACGCAAAAATCAAGCCGTAGTTTCATTTTTTCGGCTCTTTTTATTTGTTGTTCCATACAAATTCTGCTCTGAACATCGGTTTGTTGTCGCTGTTTTGCATTTCAATAAGTGTGGAATCGCCGCTACGTTGCATCAGCATTGTTACATCTTGATTATATAGTACTTCGCTCATATAGTTAACGTCGGCGGATTTTAATCTCTGCTGTTCGTGAGTTTCAAGGTCGGGCAAATCCATTGCCCATTCTATATAGCGCATACTATAAAGGTGTCGATTGATGTCGATGTCGGAATATCGCACAGTGTGACCTTGAGTGCAGTCGGGATTGTCGATTGTAAATCTCAGATGCTTGTATTTGGCAGCTTGTTCGCCTTCGGTAATCAGTTCTGGGATATGCGGCAGCACTTCGGTAAGAAACACCGGACGACGTGATGTACGGTTGATGATAAGCCATTCGGTAGAGATGTCGGCAATTTTTTCGCCGTCTTGTTCCACTAAAAAATCACGCTTGCAAGCCAAACGCGAAATGTCAACAATCCTTGTGGTAATCTTGATGTCGGTGTTGATAGCAGGCATACGGTTGATGTCGAAATGTATTCCCGTTACCACCCAAGTGAGATTCTGACGGTTGAGAATGTCGATACTAGTATTGATCTCTATGGCGTGCAATCCGGCAGTGTCGAGTATAAAATTTCCGAGCGACGCAAGGGTCAGAAATCCGTTAAAGTCTGTGTCCTTGTGTGTTACCCGATAATCTTTGGTAAATGTCTTTTCCATTTTTGGCTCTGTTTTTGTTTTGACAAATATAGTAAATTTTGAATTATTATTTATTATTTTTGCAGCTAAGATTTTTTTTGGGCTGATTTTTGATAGATGATAATTTTGGCAAATATATAAAAGACAACACACAGTTAAAAGAAATAAAGCGATGAGGCTAGCTATATGGTTGATATTGTTTTCGTTCGCATTTGTACCTGACGTTTTCGCCAAGATAGATCCGCAGGTGCAACAGCTTGAACGGGAACTTAATTCGGTTAAGAGCAACAGCGAGAAGGTGGCATTGCATATAAAAATTGCCAAACGCTATCTTGCTCTCAAAAATCCGAAATGCGACACATATTGCAAATCTGCCATTAAACTTGCTGAAAAACACAAACTTGAAATTTTGAAGGCTGACGCTCTCGGTGTGCAGGGCGAATACTATTATGTTACTAAGAAATATTCCAAAGCCGCCACATCGTTTTTGGCAGAATATAATCTTCGCAAAAAGCACAAACAGCCCAAAAACACAGCCAATGCAGCATACAACCTCGGTATGTGTTACTCAAAAATGTCGTATCCGGCTGGAGGCTACAAAAAGAGCAAAAAATATCTTGAAGAGGCATTGGCGTTGGCAAAAAAGACTGGCGAAAAGCAATTTCAGGAGCAAATTTCAGAACAACTTTATCTCATAGCATACGATTCGGGCAAGTACAAAGACGCTACCGAATATATCAAAAACAATTTGCAAAACGAAAACGCCGAACTCCGTCACGACATCAAAGAGCTTCAAGATACCGTTATGGAGCGCGATAGCACCATTATTCGTCAAGATTCTGTTATTACCAAAGTGCGCGAAGAAAACGCCATACTCGACACCACAGTGCAGGTGAAAAATCGTGAACTTGACTCCTTGTCAAAAGAGCAAATTATGGTATTGCTCGAAGTGGAACAAAAACGCAACCAAGTAACGGCACGAAACTATACAATTATTGTTATTGCTCTGGTTTCGCTTATGTTGATTGTGATTATTCTACTACTGCTTCGTCGCAACAGTGAACGCAAAAAGATGAACAAGGCACTATCAGAGCGCAACAATCGCATAGCCGAGCAAAATACCGAAATAATGTCTAACCTCAAGATAATCAATCAAAAAAATCGCGACATTACCGACAGCCTCAACTACGCCGGCAAAATTCAGAAGTCGCTTTTGAGAAACTTTGCCAACTATTCTCATCTTATTTCGGGATACTTTATATTGTATCTCCCAAAAGATATTGTAAGTGGCGACTTTTATTGGGGTCATCAGGTAGACGATAAATTTGTGTTTACCGTGGGCGACTGTACAGGACACTCGGTGCCGGGTGCTTTTATGAGTATGCTTGGCATTTCGCTCTTGAATCAGATTGTAGGACAGCAGCATATTATAAAGGCGTCGGAAATATTAGAAAAAATGCGCGAATCGGTAAAACTCAACCTTGGACAGAGTGGCGACGACGAGGAGGCAAAAGACGGTATGGATATGGCTCTCTGCGTTTGGGACTACAAAAAAGGCACTATAAACTATTCGGGAGCATATAATCCGATGTTTATGGTAAGGTCGGGCGAATTAACGGTATTCAACCCCGAAAAATGTCCTGTGGGCATTCACGCCAAAGAAGTGCCATTTACCGACCAATATATCGACGTGGTAAAAGGCGACAGAATTTTTATGTTTTCCGACGGATATGCCGACCAGTTTGGCGGACCGAGGTTTGAAAAATTCAAGTTGGCGCGTTTTAAGAAACTTCTGATCGAAACCAGCTATATGCCAATGCATATGCAATACGATAAATTAGAGAGCACATTTGTTGACTGGAAACAGGATATGGTGCAGATCGACGATGTGTGTGTGCTTGGTGTTGAAATTTAGTAAAAAAAATTTCGGTTGGGTATTGATTTTTTAATCTACATAATTTATATTTGCATTGTGAAATATTTGTAGATTTCGCTGAAATAATATATATTTGCAGTAAATAATTAAAGTAAAAAAAGAATCGTTGTTATTAGCGATAAAAAAATATACTTAAACATGGAAAACATTCATATTTCAGGGTCGCACGACGGCTATTTTGTTCCGACTGTGGATTTCAACTATCAGAATGGCGTATGCGAGATTTCCGGCGAATCGTTTCTTGAAGAAACGAATGTATTTTATGCTCCTCTAATCAACTGGATAAGGGAGTACACTCAGACCGGTCTCCCGCTTACTTTCAATTGTAAGTTGACATATTTCAACACGAGCTCCACAAAAAGCCTGCTCGATATCTTTAAGATTATAAAGAAATATGACTCTGAAGGCGGAAAGGTAACAGTTAATTGGTATTACGACAATGAAGACCTCGACCTTGAAGAGGCTATTCAAGACTATATCTCTGATACCGGCTTAAAGATTAATATGAAGACCTTCTAATCCGGAAGGACTTTATCATATATTACACGGCAACGGGTTTGGCTTGCACAATTCCAAATCCGATGCCGTGTCTTTTTTGCTAGTGCGATACAAACTTGTTGATACAATCCAAATATGCCTCTACGGTGGCTACCACCACATCGGTGTTGGCACTAAAACCGTAGTATAGTCTGCCTTCGTTTTCTACCTGAATATGCACCTTGCAAATGTCGTCGCTGCCCTTGTTGATGCTTTGAATGGTGAGTTCCTTCATCTGCATTTGACGGTTGGATAGAATTTTTTTTATGGCGTTGATGGCTGCGTCTACAGGTCCGTTGCCTGTGGCGCACGCTTCAAATTTTTCGCCGGCAATGTTGAGACCTATGCTTGCCACCGGTTTGATACCAAAGCCGGATGTAAACTGCAAAAATTCAATCTTTATATGATGATTGTGCTTGCGGTCTATGCCAGCAAGTATCATCAGGTCGTCGTTGTTGATTTCTTTTTTCTTGTCGGCAAGTTGAAGAAATTTTTGGTAGATATTGTCGAGTTGCTCGTTTTCGTATTTGATACCAAGCGACGAAAAACGGTGTTTCAATGCCGCCCTGCCGCTTCGTGCAGTAAGCACAATTGAGTTGTCGTCGATACCTACGTCGTTTGGGTCGATAATTTCGTATGTGCTCTTGTCTTTCAACATTCCGTCTTGATGAATTCCAGAAGAATGAGCAAAGGCATTGCGTCCCACGATGGCCTTGTTTGGCTGTACGGGCATATTCATCAGGCTCGACACCATTCGGCTGGTGGGATATATTTTTTGCGTGTTGATGTTGGTTTGCAAATCAAGGTAAGGGTGACATTTGAGAATCATTGCAATCTCTTCTAATGCAGTGTTTCCGGCTCGTTCGCCTATTCCGTTGATTGTTACTTCTACCTGACGCACACCGTTGAGTATTGCTTCCATGGTGTTGGCTGTGGCCATGCCGAGGTCGTCGTGACAGTGACACGAAACTACCACCTTGTCGATTCCTTTGACGTTTTCAAATAAGTATTTGATTTTTTCACCAAACTGCTGCGGCAGACAATAACCGTTGGTGTCGGGAATGTTTACTACAGTGGCTCCGGCTTTGATAGCTGCCTCTATTACTCGGGCAAGGTATTCATTGTCGGTTCGTCCGGCATCTTCGGCATAAAATTCAACATCTTCCACAAACCTTTTGGCATATTTAACGGCGCGAACGGCGGTTTCGAGCACCTCTTCGCGAGTGGAGTTAAACTTGTATTTGATATGAATGTCGGAAGTGCCAATACCGGTGTGTATACGCTTGTGTTTGGCATATTTAAGAGCTTCGGCTGCTATGTTGATGTCTTTTTCTACGGCACGGGTAAGGGCGCAGATGATGGGCCAAGTTACCGATTTTGATATTTCCACCACAGAGTTGAAGTCGCCGGGACTTGATACGGGAAAACCTGCCTCGATGATGTCAACTCCGAGTTGTTCAAGCTGCTGAGCCACTTGAATTTTTTCTACGGTGTTAAGTTGACATCCGGGCACTTGTTCGCCGTCGCGCAAGGTGGTGTCGAGAATGTATATTTTATTGTTCTCCATAATGTCGGATGTTTAGTTGTTGATAGCCGCCAAAAATGATGCCACTGCCACTCCTGCAGTTTCGGTGCGCAGTCGGGTGATGCCGAGCGATATCGGTTTAAATCCTGAGTTGAGGGCAAGAGCAATTTCATCTTCCGAAAAATCACCTTCAGGACCTATCAGAGTGATGGTGCGCGAATTTGGTTTAGCAGTTTTTGTAAAAAATACCTTTTGACCAGATTCGCAGTGGGCTATCATTTTTATATCTTCGTTGGCATTTTTTATCACCTCGGCAAATGGTGTGAGAGGTGCAATTTTGGGCAAAATGGCATTGCCGCTCTGTTTGAATGCCGAGAGAATTATTTTTTCTAAACGGTCGGTTTTCAACACCTTGCGTTCGCTGTGACGGCATAGGAGAGGGGTGATGAGGTCTACACCAAACTCCACCGCCTTTTCTACAAACCATTCTATACGGTCGGCGTTTTTTGTTGGCGCAATGGCTATATGATTGTAATACTGACGTATAGGAATGTCGTTGAATTGTTCTGTTAGTTTGGCGGCGCAACTGTTTTTGGAGCAAACCGTCAAAATAGCAGAATACACTCCGCCCACGCCATCGGCTACTGCAATTTCGCATCCTTCGTTGAGACGTAGCACACGACAGCAATGAGCCGATTCCTCGTCGTTAAGATATATAGTGCCACCTATTCCGGCTGTGGCAGCCTCGGGTGAATAAAATATATGCAGGTTTTCTTTCATAGTTTTTAATTGTCGATAAAGTCCTGTTCTTCAAAATCATCGTCGTCAGCGGGCTGCGGCTCAGGCTGTGGCTCAGGTTGTGGCTCAGGCTGCGGTTCGGGCTGCGGCTCTGGCTGTGGTTCTGGCTGTGGCTCTGGTTGTGGCTCGGGTTGCGGTTCTGGCTGTGCTTCCGGCTGAGGTTGTTCTTCAAAGTCAGACTCTTCTTCGGGTTGAGCTGTAGTTGGCTCGGTAGTTTCCACTTGAGTTGAAGGTTGAGGTTCTTCTTCAAAATCCGACTCTTCTTCTTGCGGCTGCGGGGTTTGCGGCTGCGAAATGTTGAGCGAATCGGTGGCAATATTGAGCGAGTCAACAGCTATGTTGAGAGTGTCGGAGTTGATATCCGGCGCATCTGGATTGTCGTTTTTCTTTTCAATTTCCTCTTCGGTAGGTGTGGGTTCTACAGCCACTCCTTGTTCAAATGAGCGAATAAACTTGTTCTTGACGGCATCGTTGCCTATTACAAATTGGTATTCGCCGTTTTTGTCGAATTTCAAGATTCGTTCCTTGTCTTTGGTGTACATAATCTTGTTGTTAAACTCCTCGTCGCTCGACAGACAGTACATAAACCCTGCCTTATAGTTGAAATAGTACCAGACACCCGGCTTGGGTTGCAGATAAATTGAAATTTGGTCGCCCTTCTTTCTGTTGCGGATGATTTCCACATTGCCTTTCATATAGAGGTTGATCATTGTACCACCAACGAAACCAACGCCGATGTCGCCCACTGAACGGTAAGAGTGTGCAGTGGTGTCGAATGTCATTTTCAGGTCGGTAAACACGATGGTTTTTGCCAATGCGTTTGGCATTTTTGAAATTGAACCTGAGAGCGAATAGTCCTCAATTACCCTTGAAGCAGTATCAAGACCGAGCATAAATTGCAAACGTTTGCGAATGCTCTCTTGTGTGAGGTTTACAGGTTTGGGGTCGGCTACGTCGGTAAGGTTTTCTGCCATCGACTTGATAACATCCTGACGGATAAAGAAATCTACCGACATAATCATATTCATTGAAAACTTGTTAGCTTCTTTTTGGTGCATTATCGTACCCTTGGTAACTAATTGCACCGGGTTGACATTCACATTGGTGGTGATATTTCCCTCGCCGCCCACAAAGCACAGAGCCCTGTAGAGAGAAATAGAGTTGTCGGGAAGCGACGGATCGGCAAGTTTGCGTGCTGCAGCCACTTGATATTGATTGTTTCTTACGGCGTAAGAAAGTCCTTTGCCGGCTTCAAGCACAGGTTCGTCGCGGTTTTCTATCTTGCGACCCATAAAGAGCGAATAGAGTTTTTCTTTTTCGTGGTTGTAGAAGAAACCGGTGTAAAGTCGTACGTGAGCGGTATCTACCACGCGGTCTGAAATCGGGAACACAATGCTGTCGGGGTTGAGGTTGCCTTCGAAACGGAACGGCATTATAGCACTGTCGCATTCTTGACGTATGTAGGCGTAACCGTTGAATTTGATGCCCGGAATGTTGCCCATAAACGAGTATTTGCCGGCAAACATATATTGGGGACTAAGCATAAACTGTTCCGACTCATCCACAGTACCGATACCGAATGTGCAACGTACTCTGTCGGCAGTTTGTGCGGTGTCTTGTTTTACCCTACGGATTTCCATAGAGTCGAGTTTGATGTAGTTGATGCCTTGTTTGGGGTTGTTGTATTCGTATTGACCGCCCACAGCCTTGAAATAGTACTTGTCGCGGATTTTAACCGAAGTGTTAACAATCTTGTGCATCAGCGAATCTTGGTTGCAAGTAACGAGCGCATTGTCAAACTTGCCAATCTGTCCGCCTTTGAAAATGGAGATAATACCAGTGGGGTCGATTTTGGCATCTTCAACCGAAATTACCCCCGGCTCGTGCACACTGATAATGCCCTCTAGTGGCGCAAACGACGTGCTGTGAGCCGTATATGTGAGAGTATCTTTGTCGGAAATCATAGTAACGCCGCCCAGTAGAGGATCGTCTTTGGCGTTTTGGTAACGGATTTTTTCAAATTCCTCCTCGGTTTTGGCTATCATGTTGAGGTCGTAGTCGGGGAGACCATCGCCAAATTCAAGCAAATTTTTGTTTAAACTCCAATAGTAGAAGCCCGCCTTCTGTTTGTATTTGTGCTGCGGGAAAAATACCTTAGAACTGTCGTTTGAGGCAATGAATCTTGCCCATTGAGCAGTGGAGTCGATATTAAAATCGGCGTTGTACAGATAGGCGAAAAGGTATCCTGTAGAGTCGCCCGGTGTTTGCGGGTCGTAGTAGCAGAATGTGGAACTATCGGCTCGGAAACTGAGGTTGTGAATGTCGAATTTTTCGGAGAAAATGCCTGACCCTCCGTATAGCATAAGACCCTCGCCGCCCATTTTGTCGGGTGTGATGTCGATAGTGCCGTTGTATTTGCCTGCGCCGTTGTAAAGCGAGAATGCCGTATCTTGACAAGTGGCAGAAAAACGGTCGTCGGCAGGTTTCCAGAATACGAGAGCCGAATCGGCATGAAGGTCGGGAATGTCGGTTTTAACATCGGGAATTGTGCCAATTTGATCTTTGGTAACCGGCTGAACATCAAGATAATTGACTGTGCCGGTAACAGAGTCGGGATAGAAGAAGAATTTTTCGGCGCGAGCCACGGTGGTAAGATATTGAATTTCACCATCGCCGCCAAGACCCTTGCCGTTGAGGGTAACAGTGTTGTGATATGTGCCCTTGCCCGAAAACAGCTGCATACCATCGTCGGGCGTTGGCATCACGAACCCAAGCGACATGTCGGGCTGCACCGTAAGCGTAACGTCAAGGTCGGGGAAAATACCCGATTCAAACGATCCCTTGGCCTGCACACCATTGAGCGATAGATATTTCATACTGTCTAACTCGAATGGAAACACAGTCATGTGAAACTTGTCGCGGTCGTATTTGCCGTTGGTTATCTTGTCGTAATATACAAAAGATGTATCGTTGGTGATTAGTTTTGGCATATGTTCAAACTTATCTTTGCCCGACTTGTTGAACGAAGAGTCGATTTCCAAAACGCCTTTGATATGCTCAAACACGCTTCGCACCGAATCCACTTGGATTTTGCCGTCCACATTGTTGTAAGCCATCAGAGCCATAGAGTCGGCGTTGGGAATGTCAACGGTAAATTTGTCGTACGAAAAATCAAAGTCTTTGCCGTAGAAATTTGCCAAACCAGCGCTGATTTTGCCGTTGAATTTGATATTGAGGCTATCGCCGATAACGATGGCAGAGTCGGGTGTTACCACCACGTTTGAACTCTTGCTAAACTTAAACGGCAACACGTTGAACACCGAAAGTTTGTAGTCTTTGATATTGAATATTGCGTTTACATCGCCACGGTGTTCAGCGTGGGAGTAAATGTCGATACAGTCGAAGTCTTTGGTGAGTGTGTGGCAACCTATCACGTCAAAAATCTTTTGGTCGATGTTGCCATACTGAGTGGCGGGGTTGTATTTAACGTAGCCGTCGTATGAAAATTTGCGGAGCAACTCCGACACTTTTTCATCGGTGATATATATACCGTAGTTTTCGCGTAGGTATTGGTTGTATAGTGTAGGCGTTATCTCGAAGGTCTGCATTGCGTAAATATAGTTGTGCAGGGCTACGAGCGGATGCACACGGTCCATACCTTGGAGATTTTTAAACTCGGTTTCGTCAAAATAGTCGTAAGATTGAAACTGCGCATAATCGCTTGATGCCGAACGGTTTGTGATAAAATAAATAGCAGTGTCGCCGAGATGCCATTGCAATTCGTTTACATCAAATTTGAGAAAGTGGTATGTGTCGATATATTTGGCTACCTCCGAACCGGTGGTGAGCTTAAAAAGCGTTAGCAACGAGTCGCGGGCACGGTATCTGAGTCTGAGACCAATGTGCGAAATGGAGTCGTTGCCAAACATGATAGATATTTTGGCGTTGTTTGATTCTACGCGTTCGGTGTTGTATACAAACGAAGTAGATTTGGCTGTTATTAGTCGTTCGTTGTTGTATTTAAATGTTAGCTGAGCGTTTACAGCCGTGTCGCCCACGCCGGAGAATACGCTTCCGTGCTGTTGGTATCCACCTTGAAAATCAATGTTGTGAATAAGGTTGGGAATGGTAAGATAGCGGTTGTAAGATTCAAACTGCGGATATCGAGCCTTGGCTCCAAATCCGCCTACAACCAATTTGTCGAAATAACTGCCTTTGATATAACTCTTGAAAAAAAACGGATTGTGAAAATCCACACTATCGGCTGAGAAATCCGAACGGCGTGTTTCTACTATGTAATTATTAAGTTCGGCATACATAGAGTCGGGCGAAATACCGGCTCGCTGCCAATCCACACGTCCGCCGTGACCATACCATTTTTTTTCGGAGTAGCTAAAATTTCCACCGGTTTTGTATATTACCAACGAGCTGTCGTCGCGCATTTTGCAACGGAGGTCAACGTTGGAACATTCAACCCAAAGTTCCTTTTCGCCATCTTTGTTTTCACGCACTGATAGCTTGTAACCATCGCTGCTGAGAATCCACGATTTAGAGCCGAGGGTTTCGATACTGTTGCCGCTTATCAGGTTGTATACAAACATAGTAACATCGTTGACCTTCGACATCGAAATACGTCCGTCCATATACTCTTTCATGTAGTTGTACCAAACGGCAAACTGTTGAGTCTTGTTTTTGTCGCAGAAAGCGTTGTAAGTTTTTATAAGGTTGAGCATGTGAGGCGACGGCGTGCATCGTTTAGCCAGATAGTTGTTCATAATTTCAATCATCTGAGTGCGAAGTTCGCCGGTGATTGCATTTTGTTCTATCTTGTCGGTGAATGCCTTAACCTCCACTTTTAAATCTTTGTTGAGCGAGGTTTTTACGCCCATAAAACTATTGAGTTCACTCACAAAATTCTCGTCGTCGGGGAATGTTTTTTGCTGGGCGTTGGCAAATAATACGCTGAAAACGAGCGAGATGGTAAAAAATAGTTTTGAAATGTTCAACCTTATTTTCATAGCGGTAGTAGTTTTGGATAAAAAAGCGGACGGTACGTCCATAAATACAAACGCAACCGTCCGCAAAAAATTATAAGATCAGTAAATCTATCTTGCGTCGATAAGTTTTGCGAAGTCGTCGGCTTTGAGCGAAGCACCACCGATCAAACCACCGTCAACGTCTTTTTTAGCGAAGATTTCTGCTGCGTTTGAAGGTTTGCAGCTTCCGCCGTAAAGGATTGTGGTGTCGTCGGCAACTGCTTGACCAAAGTTGTCGGCAATAGCTTTGCGAATCATTGCGTGGATATCTTGAGCCTGTTCGGGGGTAGCGGTAAGACCGGTACCAATTGCCCATACGGGTTCGTAAGCAATGATTACTTTTTTAAACTCTTCGGGAGTAAGTGTGAAAACAGTATCCACGAGTTGAGCCTTGATTACATTGTTGTAAAGGTTGGCACCAGCTTCGCGCTGTTCTTTGGTTTCGCCAATGCAAAAGATGATATCGAGACCTTCAGCGAGGGCGAGTTTGATTTTCTTAAGAAGAATTTCAGAATTTTCTTTGAAATACTGACGACGTTCTGAGTGACCAAGGATCACAGCTTTAACGCCAAGACCTTTGAGCATCGAAGCCGAAACTTCGCCGGTGTAAGCGCCATTAGTGGTGGCAGCGCAGTCTTGTGCGGCAAGGATTACTTTGTCGGCGTTGATAACCTGTGCTATGGGAGCAAGGTGTGTGAAAGGGGGTGCAATCACAACCTGTTTCTGAGCGGGAAGGTTTTTGCTAACTGTGTATTCGCTAACTTTTTTTGCGAGTTCTACTCCTTCGGCAACAGATGTGTTCATCTTCCAGTTGCCTGCTACTATAAGTTTTCTCATTTTTTTTAAAGTAATAATATATGTGTTTTATAATTTTTCAAGAAATTTGGTTTCTTCCACTTGTCTGTAGTACTCTTCGCGTTCAAAAACCTCTTTTTCGAGGTCGCTCATGGTGAGTTGCGAAAGATCGTAATCGCCGGCAGCTATTGAACTGATTTCGCGCTCGTTGGCCTGTTCCATATGGTTGTCGTGACCTTCGAGTTTTTTCATCATTTTTTCTTTCTGCTTTACGGCTTTGATTTTCTCTTTGAGCTTCATATATTCGTCCTGTTTTTGATCGAATACTTCAATACGCTCTTTGTAGCCGTCGATTTTGGCTTTGTAGTCTTTTACTAAGTTGTCGCATTTATCTTCGGCTTCAAACTCCAATTTTGCGCCTAATTGCTCGTGTATGGAGTCGTATTTTTCAAAAAGTTTGTCTTTTTCAAGCAGAATGCCTTCTTTTTGGGCAGCTGCCGAGTATGCTGTAAAAATGGCGTCGTTGGTCCACGATGTGAGACGACGTATTTCGCTTTCGGCTTTGAACTTGTTGCGACGCGATTCGGAAATTTGGTTGTTGATTTTCATTTCGAGCGATTCGCTGCCATTGTCGAATGTGGCCTGCTGCGAGGCATCAATGAGTTTTCCACTTACAAAGGTAATCAAGGCAAGTGCAACGCCACAACCGGCACTCAATAATCCGATAAACGAATGACCGAGCAACGAGGCTATAATGCCGCCGCCTATCATTGTAAGACTCAATACGTATAAGAGTTTTTTCATAGTCTGAAATTTTTTGCCCCAAAGGTAATAATTTTTGTATAATGGCGATGTTTTTTAGTGTTATTTTATCAAAAAATTTTACAACACTTTGAGAATACGTAAAATACGTTTGGTGTTTGGGGTTACTTTGCAATAGTCGGATGCGCGGATTCCCACTGCCCAAATAATGTTGCCGCCCGAACACAATATCGGCACACGCTCTTTGTCGGCAAGGGTGAGTTTTTGATTGATAAAAATGTCGCTGAGTTTTTTTGGCTGTTTTTGTCCAAATGGTACAATGGTGTCGCCACTGTGCCAATGTCGTATTTCTAACGGGAAAACAAGCTTGTCGAGGTCGAAAAATGCCGTTTGACTGCCACATTTTAGATTAATATCGGCGGTGTAGTCAATAATATCAAACTCAAATCGGCAATCGCCCCAAATCAAATATTTTTCTACAAGTTGGTTTAACGGAATCAATAGGGGAGAAGTGCTTTTGAAATTATCTAATTGATTAATTATCAAATATTTCCTATCTTTTACCAATCGGTGAGTGTTGCTGATAAAGAGCTTTCCGCTTTCGCTAGTAAGCGCTGTAGCTATCTGTGCCACTTGTTGTTTGTTAAACCCGTATGTGCGCAAAACCTCAAACATAAACGCCTCGCGATGAGGATATTGCAATAGTTTTTCGATGTCTATTTTAATGTCACTTTCTTCATTTACAATCATACGGTCTTTTTGCCTTTCAATCTCCTCATAATAAATGTCTTTTACTTGCTGCATATATTTAAAGGTGTCGGCAAAACTATTGCGAAACGATGGGTTTATCTCCTCAAAGTATGGAATAACGCAGTTTCGGATTTTGTTTCGCGAAAACTCAGTTTCAAAGTTGGTAACATCGGTAACGTATTCTAAGCCGTTGTCTTTGATGTATTGTTCAATTTCTTTACGTGTGAATCCAAGCATAGGACGAATGATTCTGCCGTTTTTTTCGTGCATGCCGGTGAGACCCGAAATGCCAGTGCCTCGCAAAAGGTTTAGCATAAAAGTTTCCACTGCATCGTCGATATGGTGCGCCACGGCGGTGACGGCATAGCCGTTTTTGTTCATAATCTGCTCAAACTCTGCGTAGCGGAGGTCGCGTGCCGCCATCTCTATAGACAGGTGGTTGTCGGTGGCATAGCGTTCAGTGTCGAACGATTTCACGAAAATCTCCGCGCCGTATTTCTCAGCCAGCGACCTTACGAATTGTTCGTCGCGGTTGCTCTCGTCGCCCCTGAGGTGAAAATTCACGTGAGCGATGGCAAATCTGAACCCTGCCTTGGCAAACATGTCGAGCATACACACCGAATCAGCCCCTCCGCTCACGGCAAGCAGAATGCGGTCGGTGGGGGTGGCAAGTTTGTGGGTGGTGAGATTGTTGGTAAGCCGTATCAATAGTTCTTCCTGTGTCATAGGGGTAATGGTTATAAACAGATAACGGCAAAAATATGAAAAAAAAAACAATTGACAATAATAATTTGGGGATAAAAAATCCCCCGCCGGAGAGTTGCTCTCCGCCAGGGGATTGTTATTTTATTATTGGCTAATTAAGCAATAATATTAGTGGGAAATCCTATCTGTAAGCCTTATTCTGGGTCAAGTTGGGGTTACGGATAAGTTCCTGAGCGGGAATCGGGAAATTCATCTTGTCTTCGCTGTAATCGTATGTACGAGGTGTCCAAGGATAAGTATAGAGACCTTCATTAATTGCATGGTCATCCTTCGGATAATTGACGCGAATGTGCTCAGCAAGCAAACCTTCACGATGGAGAGCAGGAGCAAGTGTCCATTCGCAGTTGAATTCTTTACGACGTTCCTGAATCATAGCTACCTGCCATGTTTCAAGGTTGAATCCGAGTTTGGTTTTTACCATATCATAATAATCCTCACCAGGTACGTAGTCAGCCATATTAGAGCCGAATGGAATAGGATAATTATCGAAATGGTCTACTTCCCAGGCCATACCTAAAGAACGATCAGCTGCATAGTTTCTATAGTACTGAACATATTTTGTAGTTAGTTCATTAGACTTACCATCTTCCAATTCACCAAATGCGCGTTTACGAATCATATTGACATAGTCCCAACCTTCTGACTCGTCACCAGTACGGAAGCAACATTCAGCATAAGTTAAAAGCACGTCAGCATAACGTTTCCAATAGATGTGAACAGGATTCCACATATTGCTCCACCATGTGTTCACACCAGTTCTCCACCATTTCAAAGACCATACGCCAGGAGCATAGTCGCCACCGGTGTTGTAGTGATAACTCTTATATTTACTTTTAACCTCGTCTAAGTAGGGGTTGACACCGTAGCAGTAATCAGATTTGGCAGAAACTTCAAGAGGTTCATCTGTGATGCGATCTTTGTAATCACCCCAATTATCGATAGTAGGTATACATGCAGAAGCATCGCGACGTTTGTCACCTTTTTCAAAACAAGAGTAGAACTCCCAAGAAAGGTACAATGTACCCCAACCACCATTGTCGGGGCATGCAGCATAGTTATCTGTCCAGCCGTGGGCGTTGGTATGGAAGCCTTCCCATGCCTTGGTACTTCCTTCCTCCATAACTTCCTCCCAAATGGATTCCTTATTCCAAGCGAGGGGGTCGAACAATGTGGTGAAGGATTCTTGAAGTTCGTATGTGCCGGATTCTATGATTTCTTTTAATTCTGCTTTAGCGGCATCAACCTCAGCACCAGGACCGCTAGCGTTGCCTTGACGATAAGCTTTCCAAAGATATGCCTCTGCAAGGAATGCTTTTGCCATACCTTTAGTGGCACGTCCATATTGTCCGTTACGTGGTTTCCAGTCTAATACTTTGGCTGCCTCAGAAAGATCCTCAATGATATAATCAAGAACTTTTACGGCATTACCTTCTTCACCACCATTGTCGGGGAGATCTTCGGTATCTGGTTCTTCCTTAATAATTGGAATGTTGCCCCAAGTTTGAGCTGCAAGAAAATAATAAAAGCCTCTCATAGCACGAGCTTCAGCCATTGCGTTTTCTACCAAATCGTCTGACAGATTTGCAGTCTTTTGGTCATCTTTGCAGTCGCGTATGATGTTGTTGCATAAAGTAATACCTTCGTAGAGACGTCTCCATTCTGTATAAAGCTCTTTCTGGTCGGCAGGCCAATCTTGGGTGAGCCATGCTTTATCCCAACCTGTAGCCTGAGTATCCATAGTAGGGTGTCCTGCCATCCAAAGCCAAGGTTTCATTGATTCATCGTTGATCACTTGGTTCATAAGTGCATAGCACGACAAAATGCCATTTTCAAAGTTTTCATCCGAAGACGAGATGTAGTCTGCACTAAGTACATCGTAATGGTCTACGTCTAAGAAATCTTCAGAGCAAGACTGCACCGACAACATTGCTCCCGTTCCGAGAGCCAATGCTAATATTTTATTTAATTTTTTCATATTCTTTCTTATATTAGTATTAAGTTAGATTAGAAAGAGAAACTAATACCGAACTGATATGTTCTGGGGTTAGGATAACGACCGGTATCCAATCCGGTGTAGAGCACGCAACCCTGACCACACTCAGGATCTCCGTATTTTTTGTATTTAGAGAATAAAGCGAGGTTTGAAATTGCAAAATAAACTCTAGCATTGGTCATTTTCAAGTGAGAGATGAGATCTTTGTCAAATGAATAACCAATCTGCATATTGCTAATCTTGAAATAGTCAGCATCTTTTACCCATGCGGAAGATACTCGACGATTCCAGTTACCATCAATCATAGTGATGCGAGGCAAATCAGCTCCTTTGTTGCTTTCTGACCAGTAAGAATTTTCTGACAAGGTATTAGGAACACAGCCGTCGTCACCAGGATAGAATGTTGAAAGACGCATAGCTGAATAAGAGAGAAGTTTCAATCCGGCAACACCGTATCCATAGATTGAGAAATCCCAATTTTTGTAAGCTACGTTAAGGTTGATACCGTAGTTGAATTTCGGAAAACCGTTTCCGAGTACCTCACGGTCGTTGTCGTCAATAATACCATCACCGTTAATATCTTTGTATTTGAAATCGCCAGGTGCAGTTGCTTTGTCTACACCATATCCAACTTCATATTGATAGGGTTCTGTTTTGGTAGTACCATCGGGATTGATGGTTTTACGTGCGCAAGCGTTGATTTCTTCTTCAGATTGGAAGATTCCCTCAACTACGTAACCATAGTAAGATCCAACAGCTTCACCTTCCATTGCAATAGCATGGTCGCCCCAGTGATATCCGTCAGCCGAACCGATACATCCTTGGTTTGATCCGTCGATTGAACCGCCATTCTGCCAAGCGGGGTCGTTGGCTCCGTGGTCGTTGGTGAAGTACTGGGGATCACCCATTTTTTTGATCTTGTTTTTGAGAGTTGAACCAGTGAATGTAGCTCCGAAAGTCCAGTCTTCCATATGCTTTTGCCAGTTAACCTGGAATTCGAAACCTTTGTTCTCAATTTCACCGTAATTGGTGTAGATTGACTGTACACCAGTAGAAGCAGCAAAGTTTCTAGTAAGCAATAGGTCTTTTGATTTGCGGATGAAGTAGTCCATAGTGATATTGATCTCACCGTTGAGAAGTCCTAAGTCGATACCGATATTGGTCTGCTCATTTGTTTCCCATTTAAGGTCTGTGTCAACAGTAACAGGTTTTGTTCCAACATTGAAAGAGGAACCAACACCGCCACCTACAAGACCCATACTTTGATCTTGTTGGTAGAAGCCATAATAAAGTTGTGTGCCACCGTAAGTAGAAGTAGATACTTGAGCTATGCCTTTTGAAGTAGCACCACCCGAGTTACCAGTTTGACCCCAACCGAGACGGAGTTTGAGGTTAGAGATGATTTCGTTGTCTTTGAGGAAATCTTCCTGTGAAATTCTCCAAGCGAGAGCTGCTGACGGGAAAACACCGAAACGATTGCCTTCTCCGAAGTTAGAAGAACCATCGCGACGTATTGTTCCTGTAAGAATGTATTTGTCAAAAAGGCTATAAGTTAAACGACCGAAGTAAGAAACACCTCTAACTTTGGCGTTGAATCCACCGTTACCAGTTTTAACGTCTTCAGAAAGACCAATTTGGCGCATAGTTTGTTCCTTGAAACCTTTTGTGCTGGCGTTAACCCAAGCACCCCAAGAGTCGGAAACTTCTTGACCCAACATAACGTTGAGGTTCATATTGTCATTCTTCCAATTGTAGTTGAAGTAGTTTTCAACTGTGACTGTTGTTGACTGACTCTGATTGAGGCTGAATGAGTTCACTGTATGGTCGGCAGGAACATCAGCAGCTGCAACATGGTAAGTTTTGTCGTTGTAGTCACGATTGGTATCATATGCATCGTAATAATCACCAGTTATAGGATCAACGTTGAAACGGTTTTGGAAATAGTTAAAATTGTTGCCGTCTGTAGAGAAAAAGCTCAATGAAGCTACGGATTTGAATGTCAAGCCTTTGAAGAATGTAAGCTGTGCATAAGCAGAAGCTAACACTCTGTTGCTGCGATTTTCAGCGTTGTTTTCTTTAAGACGAGCGTAAGGGTTGTCAAGCGAACCAGCGAGAGATTCTGTACGATCCTTACCAAGTATGCCGAGACCGTATGTACCATCAAGGTTAACTACATTCACTTTCTGAAGTACAGTACCATCAACGTAATCCATTGTGGGTGCGAGATAAGCGAGGTCGCGGTGTGAGTTGAAGTTTACAGTGTTATTACCACGTCCGAAACCTCTGTTGGTAGTGTAAACATAGTTGAGATCGCCACCAACTTCGAGGAAGTTGTTAATTTCTGTTTTGTTGTTAACGCGGGCGGTCATACGCTCATAATGAGAATTGATGATGATACCATCGTTTTTCAAGTAAGAAGCAGAGAATTGGGTTTGGGTCTTATCATTACCACCAGCTACCGACATTGTGTATTGCTGTTTCAAGGTAGTCTCAGTCATCTGATCTTGCCAATCAATATAACCACGTTTGCCATCGTATTCTTCTTTCCAAATGGGGTTGAAGAAATCTAAGTTGTCGTTTTCTCTCATTTGACGAATTTGTGCTGCATATTCGTCAATGCCATTAACTTTGATTTTGTAAGGAAGAGTCTGAACACCGAAGTCTGCGGTAAAATCAAAACGTGCTTTACCCTTGCTTCCGTGTTTAGTGGTAATCATAATTACACCGTTGGCACCAGCTGCACCGTAAATAGCAGTTGCAGATGCGTCTTTCAAAACCTCCATGCTTTCGATATCTGAAGGGTTGAGGAAGTCAGCATTAGTACCAACTTGAATGCCGTCTACTACGTAAAGCGGTTGAGCATTTCCGTTGATGGTTGCAACACCACGGATACGAACCTGAGCTTTGCCTTCAGGAGAACCGTCTTGCTGGGTTACCATAACACCGGCAGCTGCACCTTGCAAGCCTTGGTTAACGTTTGTGGGTGCACGTTTCATCATGTCTTTTGTGTCAACAGATGCAACAGAACCAGAAACGTCTGATTTTTTCATTGTACCGTAACCTACAACGACAACTTGCTCGAGAGTTTTGTCGTCGGTGTCGAGGTATACCGGCAGAGTTGATTTTCCATTAACGAATACGGTGTTGGTAACGTATCCGATATAAGAAAATGTTAAGGATGCATCGCCGGGAACACTGATAGAGTAGTTACCGTCGATGTCGGTGATTGTACCGTTCTGTGTTCCCGTCTGAACAACGGTAACACCTACTAAGGGCTCGTTTGTAGAGCTGTCGAACACCTTGCCGGAAACAGTGATGTTCTGAGCGCTCAGAGCGAATGGGAACAATAAAGTCAATAGTCCCAATAAGAAAAATTGTCTCATAAAAAATACTTTAATTCAGTTAATAAAATGAATCGATTTAAGTTTTTCGGACTTTTGAAGGCAAATTTTGCCGAGGTGTCCTAACCTCATTGGTTTGTTTTCTGTTCTTTTCTCTATGTCATAATTAATTAATTTTGGTTATATATATAAGGTGTCTGTAGTCGTTTTTATTTAAAATCTGTATTAATTTCAAATTATGTATCCTTTTAAAATTATGATATTTTAAAATTTGTACTCTTTTTAACATAGCAAATATATTTACAAAAAATATACTAACCAATCTAATTTGTTACATTCTGTTTCGATTGTGTTACATTATTAAATTTTGTTAAAATCTATATCTGTCTATTTGGAATTTG
Organism: Bacteroidales bacterium; assembly: GCA_017962175.1. GTDB lineage: Bacteria > Bacteroidota > Bacteroidia > Bacteroidales > UBA3824 > UBA3824. The sequence continues at coordinate 47,295 of JAGCVU010000019.1, forward strand.
AATTTTGAGTATGTTACATTTGGTTTTCGTTTTGTTTCATTTTGAAGATTTGTGATATTGTAGGATTATTTGTTGTTAATTTTGTGTGTATGATTTGTAAAAATATCTTAATTCCCTTAAATGTTATTTTATCATTATGCTTTTAACATTCGATATAGGTAATACCAACATCAAAGCAGCGGTGTTTAATCAAGACAAAGTGATTGAACAATGGCGTATAAGCACCGACACCAAGCGCACCGGCGATGAGTATTTTGCTCTGCTGCGTACTTTGTTTAAAGATTTCGGCTTGAATGCCAATCAAATTGAAAATGTGGTGGTAAGTTCGGTTGTGCCGCTACTTATTGGTCCGTTTGTGATTGTGACACAACGACTTATTAATAAAAAACCTCTGATTGTGGGTGCTGATGTTTTTAAATATCTACCCATAAAAGTGCCTGCCGGAAGTGAGCACGAGATAGGAGGGGACCTGCTCTGTGATGCTGTTCAGGCTTGGGAAACTTTTCATTCGGCTTGTATAGTGGCTGATTTTGGCACTGCGCTGTCGTTTACGGCGGTAGATGATAAGGCTAATATTGCAGGTATTGCCATTGCTCCCGGCATTGGAACGGCTTTGAAATCACTTTTTAATAATACTGCTCAATTACCTTCGGTGCCATTAGAAATTCCACCGTCGAGCCTAGGAACCAACACAGTGGAGTGCATTCAAAGCGGCATTCTTTATGGTTACAAGGGACTTGTGGAAGGCATAGTAAATCAAATGAAGGCAGATTTAGAGCGTCAATACGGAGTGTCGCAAAATAATATTCGCACCATTGCCACAGGCGGTTTAAACAGCATTCTTTCGCCTATTACACAGGTGTTTGATGTAACTGATAAATCACTTACGCTCAATGGCTTGTATACAATTGCCAAATATGCTTTAAAATAAGGAGAGTTGTGGCGGCTTGAAATCCGGCCATTCGGTTTTGAGTCCGCTTCGAGGTGCTGTGCGCGAAAAAGCGTTGGATAGTGCCATAAAATTGGGTCCGAAGGTCTCATTTTTGTCGGCAAAGAGTTCTTCGTATTTTGGCGCAAGTTGCGGATAGCGTATGTTGATGTTGTTGAATAAGTTGGCTCTTGATTCGGGAGTCACTTTCAGTTTCTTGTGGTAGAGGGCGAATGTGGCGCCGCTCTCAGCCGCCGTTTTCAGTATGGTGGCGAAACTGTCGGCGTCGTCGTTGATATATGGCAGCACTGGGTATATCCACACGCCGGTTTTGATGCCTGCGCTGCTCAGTTGGCGTATCATCTCGATCCGCTGCGCAAAGAGCGGAAATCCCGGCTGCATAAGTTGCAGCACTGAGTCGTCGGCGGATGGAATTTTAACTGCCACGGCGCAATATACCGACGCGGCACGCTGTAGCAGTGGCATATAGTCGAGAATGTCGCTCGACGATGTGGCGAGTGCTATAGGGAATCCGCTTCGTGAGCAGGTTTTGAGCAGACTTTCAAACAGTCCGCTTTTGAATCCGCTTTCGGTAAAAATCTCGTGGGTGAATCCTGCCGAAATGATTTCCGGCTTTTTGATGACTTTGAGTTCTCGTCCGAGTTTCTTGGCGTAGTCATCGGGCGAAAGTTCGCAGATTTCTGCTTTTTGTACAGGATACTCTACAAACACCTCTGCCGACGGAGTATTGCCGAAAAGGTTGGCTGTGAATCCGAATTTGGATTGAAACCCTGTCGGCGGAGGAGTAAGTATTTTCATATAAAAATCTAATTATCAGTTACCTATTCCTGTTCCGTCGAAACAGTGTGTGCAGAGACGATGTTTGGGCAAACCAATGGCGCGAACAAGAGCGTCTAAACGTTGGAATTTCAACGATGTGAGTCCCAATTCTTTACGAATTTCTTCTACCATCTCTTTGTATTCATTGCTGTCGGGGTCGGCATATTTGGGAAGTTCCGATTCTGCCACTTCGCCTTTGAGTTTGGCAATGGCTTTACGTGTGGCAAGTTCAAGGTTGCTACGCGAACGGCTGAAATTCAAAAATTCGCACGGGTATACCAATGGGGGACAAGCCACACGCATATGCACCTCTTTGATGCCGTATTCGTAAAGGTCTTTTACGTTGTCTTTCAACTGTGTGCCGCGTACAATGCTGTCGTCGAGGAAGATACCTTTTTTGCCGTTGATAAGTGCCGAGTTTGGTATCAGTTTCATCTTGGCAACGAGTTCGCGCTGTTTCTGATTCTGAGGCATAAAACTGCGCGGCCAGGTGGGAGTGTATTTGGCGTAAGGACGGATGTAGGGGATGTGAGCCTTGTTGCTGTAGCCGAGAGCGTGACCTACGCCGCTGTCGGGAATGCCTGCCACAAAGTCAACGTCGGGTTTCTGTCCTCCGTTTTCGTCCATATCGGCTGTGGCAAGTTCTGCACCATTGTTGTAGCGGGTTTCGTCCACGTTGATTCCTTCGTAAAACGACGGCGGGTATCCGTAGTAAACCCAGAGGAAGGAGCAAACCTGCATCTCTTTTTCGGCGGTTTTCAATGTTTTAACGCCGTCGGCTGTGATTTCCACAATTTCGCCCGCGCCCACATATTGGAATATCTTGTAACCGAGATTGATAAACGACGAAGTTTCGGAAGCGGCGCAGTATGCTCCGTCTTTGTGTCCTATTACTATAGGTGTGCGTCCGAATTTGTCGCGACCGGCAATGATGCGGTCTTTATATAATATAAGTATGGTGCAAGAGCCTTTGATGCGGTTGTAAACGTTTTTGATTCCCTCCTCGATGGTGGGTTTTTCGCAAACGAGCATTGCCACAAGTTCGGTGGCGTTGTACGAGCCTTGAGATGTTTCGGCAAAATGTTCGCCTTTGTCCAAAAAGTATCGGGCAATCTCGTTTATGTTGTTGATTTTGGAGACGGTAGCAATGGCAAACCGTCCAATGCGTGATTCGATTACCAACGGCTGAGGTTCGGTGTCGCTAATACAGCCAATGCCCGAACATCCCGAAAACGAATTGGCATCGCTCTCAAACTTGGTGCGGAAGTAACTGTTTTCGAGACTGTGAATTGCCCGCTCGTAAATGCCGGTTGAAGAGTTAAATACAGCCATACCGCCACGCTTGGTGCCAAGGTGCGAATGGTAATCGGTTCCGTAGAACACATCTGAAACGCAGTTTGCTGTGGAAACTGCTCCAAAGAAGCCACTCATAATTTTGATATTAATTTTGCGGCAAATGTATAAAAAATGAATTAAGTTGCAAACCGTGTTTTTTTAAGGCTGTGTTATTTTTAAAAAAAATACGAACTTTACGCAAATATTTAAAAAAATACCTCTATATTTGTAAAAATGAATTACATAACCTATTATTAAGATGAAAAACCGTATAATCAGTTTGTTAACAACAGCATTGCTTTTGCCGGCGTGCACCACTCAACCCGGCTTTAAGCAGACTCCCAAGGGGGTGGAAATCAATGTTAAGAATGTTTCGGAAAATTCTCCAAAGATTGTCCGCCTCGAAGTGGTTGGCGACAAAATTATCCGCGTGTCAGCCACTAAGGATGACGCATTCAAAGACCCGCAGTCGCTTGCTGTGGTGGATCAAAAATGCAAACCCGAATTTCGTGTGGAGCAAAACGGCGACACAGTGAAGGTAATTACCAATGCTTTAAGTGCCAATGTGTTGACCTCAACGGGAAAGGTGTTTTTTACCGACCTCAATGGCAATCTTCTTCTCTCAGAGGCTGACAACGGCAAAACATTGTCTCCCTATCAAGTAACGCAGACCCACGCCGACGGCAAGCCCGAAACCTACAACGGATGGTCGTACCGTGCTGTGTTCGACTCACCCGACGACGAGGCTATCTACGGTCTCGGTCAGCATCAGGCCGACGACTGGAACTACAAGGGCAAGAATGAGGAACTTTTCCAATATAATACAAAGGTGTCGGTTCCGTTTGTGGTTTCGTCCCGCAACTACGGCTTAATGTTTGACTCATACTCACTTATGAGGTTCGGCAACCCCAATCCCTACTCGTTTTTGAAGGATGTGTTCACACTTTATAATAAAGAGGGAAAACAAGGCTCGCTCACCGGCACTTACAACATCAAGGGTCAGGATCCTATTGTGAGGGACGAGGATTCGCTTTATTATGAGGACTTTAAGACAGTAGGAAGACTTCTTCCCAAAGGTCTCGGCGATGCCTCCGTTGTCATCGAGGGCGAGATAGAACCCAATGAATCAGGCGAATACAGATTCCTGCACTACTATTCGGGTTATCAGACCATCACCATCGACGGCAAGTCGGTGTACAGCGACGACTATCTCGGCTCCGATTCCAAAATCTGGCGCACCGCGTGGAACCCCAACGCCCGCAAGTTCAACATCAATATGGAAAAGGGCAAGAAATACGCCATCCGCATAGAATGGATTCCCGACGGCGGCGAGGCTTACTGCGGTCTCCGTGCGTTGAAACCCGTAAGCAAAGAGGAGCAGAACAAACTCTCGTTCTGGTCGGAAATGACACAACAACTTGATTATTACTTCATTGCGGGCAACAAATCCGACGAGGTGATTTCAGGTTACAGAACCCTCACCGGCAAGGCGCAGATTGCTCCCGAATGGCTTTTGGGATACTGGCAGAGCCGCGAGCGTTACAAGACTCAGGACGAAATTGTGGACGCCCTCAAAGGTTTCCGCCAACGCAAACTCCCTATCGACAACATAGTTATGGACTGGAACTACTGGGTTATCAACCAATGGGGCAGTTACGATTTTGACCCCGCACGCTTCTCCAATCCGCAAAAAATGATTGACGACATCCACGCAATGAACGCCAAAATTATGATTTCGTGCTGGCCTAAATTCTATCCCAACGTTGAGCATTTCAAGGAGTTGAACGACAAGGGCTTTATCTATCAGCAATCGCTCAAAGACAGCCTCCGCGACTGGCTTGCCGACCCGCTCAACGATTGGAAAGGCTTTACGTATGCCTTCTACGACGCTTATTCGCCTGAGGCTCGCAAGATTTTCTGGCGTCAACTTTACGACAAACTCGGCTCTATCGGTATGGACGCTTGGTGGATGGACGCTTCCGAACCCAACGTCCGCGACTGTACGCCTATGGAATACCGCAAATTGCTCTGCGGCCCTACCGAACTTGGCTCGTCCGACGAATATTTCAATGCTTATTCAATCGTTAACGCCGAGGCAATCTACGACGGTCAGCGCGGCTACGAAACCGCAATCGAGAAAAAAGGCATCGACAAAAAAGACGCTAAGGCTTTGC
>JAGCVU010000161.1 GCA_017962175.1 Bacteroidales bacterium
CGTCAGAAAAGCATATTTGTAGCACGTTATGCCAATTTGCATATCAGAAATTATCAAATTCCAAACCAAGACTGCTTGTCAAACATAGAAATTTGGGACAACGCCAAATGTACAATAGATACTATTTCAGGAGATGGATATTCTTATGTGACAACTTATAATACAACTGATTTTCAAATTGTTACCAATAATTTAAATGGGGAAATCATTTTAGACGAATACGATGAAACTCCAGGCTGGCATTATCAGAAAAAAGATTCGAGAGTGATTAGAAACAAGGAGGTCGATGGAGAGATTGTCACAACAAATCGTATAAGGTTTTGGAAACCTAATCTCAATGTTTGGGCATCTTTCGGCTATCGCTGGGGCACAAATCCACCAGATGCGAATAGTCCGTTGCTGGAAGATGGTACACTGTCAATTAACGTAGGGGCAAGCACTGATTTTCAGCTGAGCTACCGTTGGAGTTTGAGTACCGGAATCTTATTAAACGCAAATCGTAAATCATTATGCCATCAAGTGAAATATGAAGACTACGCTCTAGTTGTGATTGATGGTCAGGAGGATTTCGAGCGCAATCGTTTAAAATCCTATTATATTGGTGTTCCTGTTGTTTTCAACTATTATCTTGGCAAACGACAAACCGAGAGTATTTCATTTGACATTTTCTGCGGTCGTCTTATCGGAGAAGAGCTTCGCACCAGCAAAGACGCCACCAATTTGTTGGGATTAACCAATTGGGATGGAGAAAACATAAAAAACACATTCAATCCATGGAAACTTGAGGTAGGTTTCAGCTTCAACACCAACATGCTGGGCATCTTCCATGGCATAAGAGTGTTCGCTAACCTTCTGCCTGAGTATAAATCAGGTGTGACAAGCAGCGAAATCAGGAATATCGGAATTGAAATTAAGTTCTAATTGTTTTTTTCTTATCTTTGCAAAAAATTAATCATTTATTGTAGTTTTTCCATCAGTGTTGCGTCTAATGTGCAAAAGGTTTTAGACCATGAAGGAGAAAGAATTAGAGTTTAACCGAATCGTGAAGGCTAACAAAGCCGCCATTTTTACCGTGTGCTACCTTTTTTCGAAGGACCAGGACGAGGTGAACGACCTGTTTCAGGAGACGCTCATCAACCTGTGGCGCGGATTCGAAGGCTTTCAGGGCAAATGCGACGTGAAGACCTGGATTTGGCGACATCATCACCTCAGTCAACGGCGAAAAAATAACCGCCAAAAACATCTGTCACTACAACGAATTATTGAATAACACACAAGATTGGAATCAATTTGAAATTGAGATAATTCATTAAAACCCCTCAAAAATCGCATCCAAAGTCCTTTTGTTAGACTTAAATCCCAGCAATTCCTTTATTTTCTGCTTCCTTTTGAAGATGGCGCTTTGCGAAACGCAATATATCTCCGACAATTCCAATGTCGTTAAGCGGGATTTCACCAGACAGCAGAACTGCAAATCTTTTTCATTCAAATCAGTCTTCTTCAAGAAATCGGAAAACGAAGCGAAAATTTGCAAGACCGTTTCGCTTAACTCATTGGTTTCCTGCTCGCTAACAGCTTCAAAGACAGGCTTTTTGTTCGCCGAATAATAACCTTTTTCGTGCATCAGCTTGTAAATGTCGGTTTGCTTAAACTGATTATAAGGTGAGGCTTTCTTTGAATATCTCTTTCGTGTAAATAACCACAGGCACAAAATAATAACAAGCGCAATTATTCCATTAACCAATAATTTTTGCGTTGTGGGGCTTTTCTGCTCTTCAATTTGCAATTGATAATAAAATGTTCCTGTTACGGTGTCTCTTGTAGCCGTAATACTCTCAATCGGTTCTTGTAAATGATAAACAATAGCAGGTTTGATAGTGTCGTTCATATCAATTTTTTTGCAAAAATACTACATAATCTAAGTCAAAAATATGATTCCAATAAATTTCCAATATAATTCCGGTGATATTCCAGCCATTTGTCGTATTGAATTTTGAAATTTGCATCAATAAATGTTTATCACAAAAACTTACAATTATGGAAATGGTATTATTCATCACAATTGCGGTCTTCATTATTGCAATAGCATGCCGCTTTATTTTCGACAGAATGTTAAAGACAGGTAAGATTTCAGCAGAGAATCAGAAAAAATTTAAGCTCTTTTGGAACATAATTTGTTCGTTGTGTGCCATAGCTCTTATCATCGATTTTGGATTTAACATACACGCGCAATGGCAAGATGACAATAAAAACTATCTTCTATTTGTCGTTTATATCATCTTCGCGATCGGTTGCATAATACACTTTTATCGAGCTTTTAAAAACAAGAATGATTAAATAATTTAACTCTCATTTTTTCGCTGTGCGGAGCCAATTGGCTCCGCACAGCATTATTTTCAAAAAACACCATGTTTAAAAATGCAAAACAATTGCATTCTACCGTCTACCATCGTTTGTCATTCTGATTTTCAGGTTCATTCACGTACAATTCACGATGGTTTCACGATGAATTCACGAAGGGATCAGGAGTGAGATTTTATCCAGTTTTTTAGTTCTTCAACGCGTTTCTGGTATTTTTCGAGCTGGCTTTCAACGAAATCGTCGCTGTATTTGCGGTCGCAGAAGCCATTGCCACGGGCAACGTATTCGTCATCGTAAAGCGAGCCTAAAACATCTTCATAGTTTTCAACA
>JAGCVU010000162.1 GCA_017962175.1 Bacteroidales bacterium
AGCCATCGGCACAGCCGAGACAATGCACTCTTGCAACCGTGGCGAAAACATCCTCATCATCTTTGTAAACAACGGCATCTACGGCATGACAGGCGGACAGATGGCTCCCACCACCCTCGAAGGCGCAAAAACAGCCACCTGTCCCTACGGTCGCGACGTTACCACAATGGGCTACCCGATCCGTATCACCGAATTAGTAGCACAGTTGCCCGGCGTAAGGTATGTAACCCGTCAGAGCGTTCACACACCCGCCGCAGTACGCAAGGCCAAAGCCGCTATCAAAAAGGCATTCCAATACCAGAGCGAAGGCAAACAAGGCACATGCTTTATCGAAGTGGTGTCAAACTGCAACAGCGGTTGGAAAATGACTCCCTCGCAAGCCAACAAGTGGATGGAAGAAAACACCTTTAAATATTACGTGCCCGGCGACATCAAGGATGATTACAAACTTCTCCGCGAGGTAACCAACTTTAATAAAGAAAACTAAGCACTTACCACAATGACAAACGAAGAAATAATAATAGCAGGATTCGGCGGTCAGGGCGTTCTCTCCATGGGCAAGATACTCGCATACAGCGGTATAATGCAGAATTTGGAAGTAAGTTGGATGCCCTCATACGGACCCGAAATGCGAGGCGGAACAGCCAATGTTACCGTAATACTCAGCAACGAACGCATTTCGTCGCCCATCCTCAGCGCATACGACACCGCCATAATACTCAACCAACAGAGTCTCGACAAGTTTGAGCCCATGGTAAAACCCGGCGGCACACTTATCTACGACGACAACGGCATCTCCGTTCCCCCGTCGCGCAAAGACATCAGCGTATACCTTGTGCAGGCAGCCAAAGCAGCATCAGAAAAGAATATGAGCAAGATATTCAATATGATAGTTCTCGGCGGCTACCTCAAAGTAAACCCGATAGTATCGCTCGAAAACGTGGAGGCAGGACTCAAAAAATCTCTCCCCGAACGTCACCACAAACTCATCCCCGCCAACATCGAGGGATTAAAGTTGGGCGCCGAAATAATTCAAAAAATTAGGTAATATTGGTGTTGGAGTGCGGACGGTTCGTCCGCCAACATAACGGCTCGTCCGCCTAACCCATCCCCTCCCATAAAAAAATCCATAACGAGGTGTTATGGATTTTTTTTTGCACCTTATCAACACCCTGTGAATAACACAACATTCAAACTAACAGTGTATTACATCACTTTATCCACAACTTATCCACAATACATGTGGAAAAATATGTGGCAAAAAGTGGCAAAAAGTGGCTACAAATGGTTGCATAATTCAAAAAAACACCATAATTTTGAATTGTTAAAAAACTACAAAAAATGATGACGGTTTTTACAGGAGATTTTGACGTAAAGCTCGATGCCAAAGGACGTTTCTTGTTTCCCTCCTCGCTATTGCAGCAGATGGAAGAAAGCAACGAAGCCGCCTTCGTTGTCAAAAAAGATATTTACGAACCCTGTCTTACCGTTTACACCAAGCAAGAATGGCAACGTCAAGTAGAAACCATCCGCAAAAACCTCAACCCGTTTAACCGCGAACACAACATATTCTTACGCGAATTTTTCAAAGATACAGCCGAATGTGCATTAGATTCAAGCAACAGAATGGTTATTCCCAAACGTCTGGTGCAGTCGGTTAATCTCGAAAGCGAAATTTGTGTAATTGGTCTCGATACTAAAATCGAAATTTGGGACAAAAAACAATACGAAAAAAGTCATCCTTCTTCTGAAAATTTTGCAGAATTAGCAGAAAAAATTCTTGGAAACTTAGGAAATTTATAAATATTATTTACATTTGCATAATTTTAACGAACAATTAACTAGAATGGAACAAAAATATCACATACCGGTAATGCTGCAAGAGTGCATCGAAGGGTTAAATATTAACCCCGACGGCATATATGTTGACGTTACTTTCGGCGGTGGAGGACATTCCAGAGCCATTCTTGAAAAATTGTCGCCAAAAGGTCGCTTGATTGCGTTTGACCAAGATTCCGATGCCGCCAAAAATCTTCCCAACGACAAACGCATCACGTTCTATCAAACCAACTTTAAATATTTTGCAAATTTTCTAAATCTTGAAGGTGTAAAAGTTGACGGCATTTTAGCCGACCTTGGCGTATCGAGTCATCACTTCGACGATGAAAAACGTGGATTCTCGTTCCGCTTCGAAAACGCTCCGCTTGATATGCGTATGAATCAAAAGTCGGATTTCACAGCTTCGGCATTGTTGTCAACATATTCGCCCGAACAACTCAAAAACGTGTTTGCCGAATATGGAGAAATCAAAAACGCGTGGAAACTTGCACAAAACATTGCATCATACCGATCCACACACGCCATCAACACCACAGCCGACTTGATAGCTGCCGCCGGCAGCTGCATTCCCGCTCACAGCGAGAACAAATATCTCGCAACAGTGTTTCAGGCGCTCCGCATCGAGGTCAACGGCGAAATCGACGTTCTCGAAGAATTTCTACTATCCACTCCCGATGTGGTAAACGAAGGAGGTCGTCTTGTAATTATGACCTACCACTCGCTCGAAGACCGCCCCGTAAAGAACTTTATCAAAGCGGGCAACCTCCAGGGCATCGAACAGAAAGACGTATACGGAAACATCATAGCACCCTTCGCCGCTGTTAACCGCAAGGTAATAACACCGTCCGACGAAGAACTCTCTCTCAATCCACGCTCGCGTAGCGCAAAACTTCGCATAGCACAACGAAACGTACTTACTACTCATTAAATCAATACGATTATGACAAACGATGTACTATTAGACGACGATTTCGACGACGATTTCTTCAATGAGATGAATAAACAGCAGTCAGAACCCGACAACAAGCCGGAAACTGACTACGAGCCGGAACATCTCAACGAAGCATACGACCGTGTGTCGAGCAACGGAGCTATGCCTGACCCCGCCGCATATGGTTTTGGCGAAACTGGTCGCGAACTCGACGACCCGTTTTCTAATCATATGATGTCAGACTTTGGCAACGAGGCACAAGGTGGTTACGACTCTGAGTTAGGAGGTTTTGCACCCAATTCTGATTATGGCGAATCGTCTGAAAGCGATGATGATATTTACAACGAGGAAGACGACGACGATCAAGTCCTCACGCTCATTCAAATGCTCAATAGCAAGAATGTACCATTTAAAAAGCTGATACACAAGATTGTAAAGCCGATGGTATTTGTTGTTATTCTCAGTATTTTACTCACCACATACAACCGCATTGTAGAATACGACCTCACCAAGATTTCTCGTCTTACCAAACAGCTCGAAAACATCAAGGGCGAGTCGATAATTCTTACCAACGAACTTGCAAGATTTTGCAAAGAGAGTGAAGTAGCAGAAAGAGTAGAATCGCAATCGCTCGGCATTCATGTGCGCAAAGAACCGTCGCAATATTTTGTGGCAGCCAAATATAATCGTCCCGATTCGCTCAAAAACGAACAAGAACTATTTGAAAAACACAGAAAAAATCTTCAGAAAAAACAACAGACAAATACTGCTCAATAAAACTTTAACTATATGGAACAAGGAAACGAAATAAGGAAGAACATTATTAACAAGATGGTATTTGTTTACATATTCATCTTGTTTGTTATTTTGGCAATTATAGGGCAGATTATATATCTACAGTCGATACCCGCCGAAGAATGGGCCGACAAACTAAAAACTGAGCGTACCGACATCAAGTACACCAAACGTGGCGACATTCTATCTTCCGACGGTTATTATTTGGCTGCATCGGTGCCTGTTTGCTCGGCATTTTGGGATCTCAAAGTGCTCAAAAAAGACACTTTTAATAAATACATCGATACTCTCGCCGCTTGTATGAGCAGTTATTTTCAAGACCAAACAAAAGAAGCATACAAACAAGAGTACATCAAAGCTCAGCAAGCCGGCAAACGTTATTACAAAATCAAAACCGGACTTACTACACAGCAGCTCAATTATATAAGTCAATTCCCAATATTCAGAATGCCTAAAAATAAATCGGGATTTATTCGTGAAACCGACTACAAACGCAAGGTTAACGACAATCTTATGGCTCGACGCACAATAGGCGGTCCCGACACCAACGGAATTTTCTCCATAGGTATCGAAGGTGCATACAACGATATTCTCAAAGGCAACAAATATGTTCAGCTGTCGCACAAACTTTCTAGTGGAGAGTTTGTTCCTTACAATATGTGGGAAGAGGAAGAAAAAGTTCCCGGATGCGACGTGGTAAGCTCTATCAACCTCAACATGCAAGACATGACCGAAAAAAGTCTCTTGCGTCAACTTCAAAAATACAACGCCAGAGCAGGCACGGCTGTGGTTATGGAGGTTAAAACCGGCAAAATTCGTTCTATGATAAGCCTTTTGCGCGATTCTGCCACAGGACGATACGCCGAAACCAAAAATCTTGCTGTGGGATACCGCTCAGCTCCCGGCTCCACGTTCAAACTTGCTTCTATGATAGCTATTTTGGAATCAGGAGCATACGACATCAACGACTCTATCGACACCGGCAACGGTGAAATGGCAGTTACGGGCAATGTTGTAATGCGCGACGACCACAAAGGCGGACTCGGCAAAATATCAGTTAGAGATATTTTCACACACTCGTCAAACGTGGGTTTTGGCATAATGGCTGTTACCGCATTCGACAACAATTCCGAAGATAAATACATCGACCCACGGCTCAACAACCGAAACGCTCAACGAAACATAACTTATTTTTACGATTTGCTTTACAACATCAAGTTAAATCGTCCCACAGGCATTAGTATCAAAGGCGAAATGTCGCCAAACATTCCGTACCCCGGCATGAGAAGTAATTTTTCGTATGCCACTATGCCACAAAACGCTATTGGATACGAGTTGGAAGTTACGCCTTTGCAAACTCTTACACTTTATAATGCTGTTGCCAACAATGGTGTAATGCTTCGTCCGCAAGTAATGGAGTCGGCAAAACTCTATGGCGATGTAGTTCAAGAATTTGAACCCGAGGTAATTAACCCTTCTATTTGCAGCGAAACAACATTAAAAAAAGTTCAAAATATGCTTGTTGGCGTTGTGGAAGAGGGCACGGCTTCCAACATTAAATCTAACAAATACAAAATTGCAGGCAAAACAGGTACGGCACAAATATATAGAGGTCAGGTAAAAACCAACAAGCACCAAGCCTCGTTTGTGGGATATTTTCCAGCCGACAATCCTAAATATTCGTGCATTGTGGTAATCTACGGACCCGAAGGATCAATCTACGGTAGCAGTGTGGCTGCGCCGGTGTTCAAAGAGATTGCCGACAAGATTTACACCTCCGACTACGATATGCAACGCAAAGAGTTTAACATAGCCAAACTTGAAGATTCACAATCAGTGCCCAACACACGCATTGGACATCGTGCCGTTGTTGACCGCATACTTTCGAGACTTCACGTAGAGGTGGTTACCGAAGAACAGTCAAATACCACTTGGGTGCAAACTCGTCCCACCGAAAATCACAACAAACTATATATCGACAGCTACACTCCCATTCACGGAACAATTCCCAACGTAAAAGGGATGGGTCTCAAAGATGCGCTATACGTTTTGCGCAGTCTCGACCTTGCGGTTAAGGTGGTAGGTCACGGTGTTGTTAAACGACAAAGCATCGCACCCGACACACAAATCAAAAAGGGAATGAGTATAACAATTGAATTAGGATAACATAAAAACAAAAGATTATGCAACTGCAACAATTGATACACGGCATCAAAGCCGAACACACACAGGGCAATCTTTCGGTAGATATTACTGAAATTACATCCGATTCGCGCAAAGCGGCTCCCGGAGTATGCTTTATTGCAGTTCCGGGTACTAAAACCGATGGACACGCTTACATTGCCGACACCATCAAGCAAGGCGTTTCAGCAGTGGTGTGTATGCATTTACCCGAAAATGCTCCCGAAAATGTGGCATTTGTTGTAGTAGCCGACACAGCCGACGCCATTGGCAAAATAGCATCCGAATTTTATGGTCGCCCCTCCGAGCATCTCACACTCGCAGGCGTAACCGGCACCAATGGCAAAACCACCACCGCCACACTTTTATATAATATGTTCCGTCAAATGGGACACAAGGCGGGACTCCTATCCACAGTAGAAAACCGAATCGACGACAAGGTATATCCTGCCGTACAAACCACTCCCGACCCCATCACTATCAACCGTCTTATGGCAGAAATGGTAGAATCGGGTTGTGAATACTGCTTTATGGAGGTAAGTTCGCACTCAATTGTGCAGAAACGCATCAGCGGATTAAACTTCCGTCTCGGCATATTCTCAAACATCACTCTCGACCACTTAGACTATCACAAAACATTCTTGGAGTATATCAAAGCCAAGAAACTATTTTTCGACAACCTTCCGTCCTCTGCCTTTGCCCTCACCAATGGCGACGACAAAAACGGTATGGTAATGGTTCAAAACACCAAAGCGCAGGTAAAAACCTACGGATTGAAAAACTTCTACGATTTTAAAGCCACTGTATTGGAGAGCAACTTTGAAGGAATGCTTCTCAATATCTGCGGCAAAGAGATGTGGACATTCCTCCCCGGACAGTTCAACGCCTACAACGTTCTCGCCGTGTATAGTGCAGCGGTGTTGCTTGGTCAAAATCCCGACGACGTGCTCACAGCGCTCAGTGCCATGCGTTCGGTACGCGGACGTTTCGACATTGTAAACCTTGCAGGCATCACTGCCATTGTTGATTACGCTCACACTCCCGACGCCCTCGAAAACGTGCTCAAAACCATTGGACAAATTCGCATTGCGCCTCAAAAAATCATCACGGTATGCGGCTGTGGTGGCGACAGAGACAAGAGCAAACGTCCCATTATGGCAAAAATAGCCGTTCAATACTCCGACAAGGTTATCCTCACATCCGACAACCCACGAACCGAAAATCCCGACGCAATTCTCGACGACATGTTCGCCGGATTAGATACACCTGCACTCAAATCTGCAGCAATACGCATCACCGACCGCCGCGCCGCAATACAGGCAGCATGTTTTGCCGCTCAAAAAGGCGACATCATTCTCATTGCCGGCAAGGGTCACGAAACATATCAAGACGTTATGGGAGTAAAATCTCATTTCGACGACAAAGAAATTGTAACACAACAGTTAGAACTTTTAAATACAACTAAATAAAATGCTCTATTATCTCTTTAAATATTTGCAAGAATTCAACGTACCCGGCTCAGGATTGTTCAACTACATATCCTTCCGTTCGGGCATGGCTGTTATCACATCGCTGCTTATCACCATGATTTTCGGCAAGCGTTTTATCAATTATATGCGCCGCCGTCAGATTGGCGAATCGGTTCGCGACCTTTATCTCGACGGACAAAAACAAAAAACCGGCACTCCCACCATGGGCGGCATCATGATTATTGCAGCCATCATCGTTCCGGTGCTTCTTTTTGCTGAACTTGGCAACACCTATATATTATTGTTACTTTTCACCACAGTATGGCTCGGCTGCGTAGGTTTTGCCGATGATTATATAAAGGTGTTTAAGAAAAACAAAGACGGACTTTCAAGTCGTGCTAAACTTGCTGCACAGATATTTCTCGGCATAGTTATCGGACTTTCAATCTATCTCAGTCCCGATATTCTGGTTCGCGAAAATCCCGAGTTGTCTACCGAGCAAGTGGAGCAATTTATTGAAGAAGACGGACTTACAGAAACCACCTATCTTCCCAACGATGTTAAATCGCTCAAAACCACATTGCCGTTTGTAAAAGACAACGAATTCGACTATTCTAAAATAGCATTCTTTGTGGATAGCAACCAATATCCATGGGTAGGATGGATAATTTTTATAGCCGTGGTCACATTCATTATCACAGCAGTATCCAACGGAGCCAACATGACCGACGGATTAGACGGACTTGCATCAGGCACGTCGGCAGTATCGGCAGCCACCTTGTTGGTGTTTGCCTATCTATCGGGCAACGTTATATTTTCGCAATATCTAAAAATAATGT
Source organism: Bacteroidales bacterium (assembly GCA_017962175.1). Taxonomy (GTDB): domain Bacteria; phylum Bacteroidota; class Bacteroidia; order Bacteroidales; family UBA3824; genus UBA3824. The sequence goes on from JAGCVU010000162.1 coordinate 8,055, forward strand.
ATCTACCCGGCATAGGCGAACTTGTGGTATTCTCGTCGGCATTTATCGGTGCCACCATAGGTTTCCTTTGGTACAATGCATATCCGGCGCAGATATTTATGGGCGACACGGGCAGTCTCACCATAGGCGGCATCATAGCGGTGTTGGCAATACTCGTGCGCAAAGAGTTGCTCATTCCCATCTTCTGCGGTATTTTCTTAATTGAAAACATCAGCGTGATGGCTCAAGTGTGGTATTTTAAGCGCACACTCAAAAAATATGGTTGCGGCATGCACCTATTTCTTATGGCGCCGTTGCACCATCATTATCAAAAGAAAGGAATTCCCGAGCCCAAAATAGTGGCAAGGTTTATAATAGTTGCCTTAATATTGGCAGTAATATCGGTTATAACATTAAAAATCAGATAAATAAAAAATGGCAAAGAAAATATCAATACTCGGAGCAGGCGAAAGCGGAATCGGCGCTGCAATATTAGCACAGAAAAAAGGTTTCGAAGTGTTTGTATCCGACTGCGGTACAATCAAAGAAAATTATATAGAGCAATTGCAAAAATATAATATACCCTTTGAACAAGGTCATCATACCGAAGAAAAAATACTTTCATCAGACGAAGTAATCAAAAGTCCCGGTATAAGAAACAATGCACCCTTGATACTAAAACTCGTAGAAAAGGGCATACCAGTGATTTCGGAGATAGAATTTGCGGCAAGATATACCAATGCCGTAAAAGTCTGCATTACCGGAAGCAATGGAAAAACAACTACCACCGAATTAATTTATAAAATTTTCAAGGACGCTGGACTAAATGTCGCCATCGCCGGAAACGTTGGCAAGAGTTTTGCACTACAAGTTGCTGAAAAAGAGTACGATTACTACGTTATTGAACTTAGTAGTTTCCAACTCGACAACATGTACAACTTTAAAGCCGAGATAGCAATTCTGCTAAATGTAACGCCCGATCACCTCGACCGTTACGACTACAAAATGCAGAACTACACCGACTCAAAGTTCAGAATTACTCAAAATCAAACCGCCGACGACCTGTTCATCTACTGCGCCGACGATCCGGTAACAGCCGAAGAAATCAAAAAACGCACGTTCTCTCAGAGACTCGCGCCGTTCTCCATTAAAAATGAACAAGTTACAGGTTCCTATATAAACAACGGAAATATGATAATTAAGCTTGAAAACAACGAAGCCGTTATCTCTACGGCAAACTTCTCTTTAGAAGGTCAGCACAACATGTACAACAGTATGGCCGCCGGCATTGCCGCGATGGCTTGCAACATACGCAGCAACTCTATCCGTCAAAGTTTTGAAACTTTCAAAGGTTTGGAGCACCGTCTTGAGCATTTTCTGTCGGTTCGCGGCGTAGAATTTGTCAACGACTCTAAAGCCACCAACGTAAACTCAGTGTGGTACGCTTTGGAAAGCATCAAAACCAAAGTGATACTTATTCTCGGTGGCATCGACAAGGGCAACGACTACAGCGAACTATATGCGCTTGTTCGTCAGAAGGTTAAAGCAATTGTGGCTCTCGGCAAAAACAACGAGCCTATTCACAAAGCATTTGATGGAATGGTAGAAGTGATCGACACTCAAAGCATGGAAAACTGCGTAAAAACCTGTTTCCTTCTTGCCGACAAGGGCGACACTGTATTGCTTTCGCCTGCGTGCGCTAGTTTCGACCTCTTTACTTGCTACGAAGACCGTGGCGAGCAATTCAAGGAGTGTGTGCGCAACCTTTAATATTACTACTCGGAAACTCAAACATAACGGACAATGAAAAAACAAATTTTTGGTATCTTCAAAGGCGACAAGTGGATATGGACTTGCTATATAGTGCTGCTATTAGCGTCGCTGATGTTTGTACACAGTACTACTGGTGCACTCGAATTTCAGCGGCATAGCAATCCGGTGCACTTTCTGATAAGCCAAGGCGGGTTTATCATTATGGCAATTGTTGCGGCATTGATAATGAGCAACCTTTCGTACAAAAAGCTCTTCAACCTTGCCAACATAGCCATAGGCGTAAGTTTAGTGCTACTGTTTATAACTCTGGCTTTTGGCGACGCCACCAACGACGCCAAACGATGGCTCAAAATTCCAATCATCGACCAGACTATACAAACATCCGACATTGCCAAGCTGTGTTTAACCATATTCATAGCCAAAGTAATGTCTACGCACCAACGCGATGATGAAGATATCAAAAAAGGCGCCATCTATTCAGCTGTGGCAATAGCAGCAGTATGTCTATTGATACTTCCTGCCAACCTTTCAACAGCATTGCTCATCGGAATCACTTCGGTGATGTTGCTTATCATTGCCCGTGTAAAACTAAAACACATTTTGTTAGTTGGCAGCGGACTCGGAATTTTTGTTTTTCTATTAATAATAGTACTCGGCAAAACAGGCACTTTTAACCGTGCCGAAACTTGGGTAAATCGTATCGAAGCATACGTTCAGAGCGATGATGCTCAAGACAAAAAAGACACTTTCCAAGCCGACCAAGCCAAAATAGCCATATCGCGAGGAGGTCTAATAGGTCAGGGTTCTGGAGCAAGTATGCAGAAAAACGTGCTGCCCCACCCCTATTCCGACTTTATTTTTGCATCAATAATCGAAGAACGCGGACTACTTGCCGGACTTGGTATCATTGTGCTCTACGTCATAATGATGCACAGATGCGTTATCTCAGCCAAATACCAGTCGAGCGCCTTTCCTGCCTTTCTCTGCATTGGGCTTGCACTAAATATTATAATGCAAGCCGTGTCGAATATGGTGGTGGCGGTAAACCTTGTGCCGGTAACAGGTCAGCCGTTGCCCATGGTTAGTATGGGCGGAACGTCGCTGATAATTTCATCTGTATCGGTAGGTATAATATTGAATATCAGCAGATATTCAGAACAACATGGTAAAGAAAAGGAAAAAGAAGAGGTGGAGGAGAGCGACCGCGAACAAAATATCGAGGACATCACCGACTACCCGTTTGTAATAGGTTAACCATTAACACAGAGCATTATGAAAGTACTTATAGGAGGCGGAGGCACAGGCGGACACGTTTTTCCTGCCATTGCTATTGCTCAGGCTATAAAAAAAGCCGCACCCGACACCGAAATACTATTTGTGGGCGCACAAGACAAAATTGAGATGGAGAAAGTGCCTGCTGCGGGATTCAAAATCATAGGACTTCCGGCGGCGGGTTTGCAACGTAAACTCACTCTCAAAAACCTTGCTCTGCCATTCAAACTGCTCAAATGCGCACGCATGTCGAAAAAAATCATCAAAGATTTTCAGCCCGACATAGCTGTTGGTGTTGGAGGATATGCCTCAGGACCAATTCTCCGTGCTGCATCTAAAGCAGGAGTGCCAATAATGCTACAAGAACAAAACTCTCACGCAGGACTCACCAACAAGATGCTTGCCGACAAGGCTGTTAAAATTTTTACCGCCTACAAAAATATGGACAAGTATTTCGACCCTGCCAAAACAATGCTCACAGGCAATCCTGTACGCGCCGACATTGCCGAAAACACTGCTACTCGCGAAGAGGCCATAGAGCATTTCAACCTCAATCCCGACAAAAAAACATTGCTCATAATCGGCGGAAGTCTCGGTGCCGGCACTATCAACAAGAGCATGCTCAAATTTGCCGAAAAATTTCAAACCGAAAGCAACATTCAGATTATTTGGCAAACCGGCAAATACTATTGGAACGACATCGAAGCCGCAATGAAAACCAAAAACTGCCCCGACATACATCCCACGGCATTTGTTAAACGCATGGATTTGGCTTACAAGGCTGCTGATGTGGTGGTTTCGCGTTCGGGTGCATTGTCGGTTTCCGAGTTGTGTCTTGCTGCCAAACCTGTTATTTTCATACCTTCGCCCAACGTTGCCGAAGACCATCAAACCAAAAATGCAATGGCTCTTGTTAACGAAAACGCTGCCGACATCATCAAAGACAGCGAGGCAGAACAACTTTTTTTCGATAAAGTACAAAATTTATGTAATGATAGCGAAACAATGCATACATATTCAAAAAATATTTATAAATTAGCAGTTAAAAACTCGGCGGATATTATCGCCGAAGAAGTAATAAAATATGCTAATAATAAATTAAAATAAGAATAACGAATTATAACAAAAAACATTACTCATGAAACGTATTACTACATTGATAATAGCTGCCGCAGCAATTGTTTCCACAGCCGCGCTCCAAAGCTGCAACAACGCGCCCTATCAAAAAACCAACGCCAAAAACCGTATGGCAAGCGTTACCGTTCAGGCGCTCAATAATATGTCTGAAATCTACTCCGAAATCGAAGAAGTGGCTATCAAAAACGAATTTGACAACGCTCTTGCCAATGTGCTTTCGCATCAAGACGCCAACTACAACCCGGTAGTGGTCACCAACGAAGAACTTCGTCAAAAAATCGACATCTTCAACCTTTACCGCATTGCATTGCACGAATACACAAAACTTACAAGTGCCGAGTCTACGCTAAAATCGCTCTCACCTTTTAGCAACGCTTGCGCCAACATCACATCTAAATTCCGCACAGCCAACGACTCTACACTTCACGAAAAAGCTAACATCATCAATTCATACATCACATCGCAGCGTTACAACACCGACAAGGTGATGAACATTCTCATCAATATGCTTGATGAAATTTGGCAAAAAGACTCCAAAGATTGGAACAATCTGCTCAACGAATCATTTGCCAACTATCAGTTAGCTGTCAACAACATTCCCGAAGATAGTTTCAACGAGGAAAAACTCGCTAAATATGTTTACCAACCTTACGACGGCAAAACAGCTCTTGTGGAGGCATACAAACTCAACCTCATCAAAGAACGCTACGACTATGTTCGCGGATTTGTCAACAGCCAAGACAACATTACCACAGCACTTAAATATCTCTGCGAAATATCCAACGCACTGCTCAAGGCTCGCGACGTGGAAGAAATCGACAACGACATCAGCAAAGCCGAAGCTGCTCTCAAAGCTTGTGATTTTGGACAAAAAGAACTAGAATAATGAACCAGTTTGAAAACATAAAATACGTCTACCTGCTCGGCATTGGCGGCATAGGTATGAGCGCTCTCGCAAGATATTTCAACGAGGGCGGTTTCGAAGTTTATGGCTACGACCTCACCGAATCGCCACTTACCAAACAGTTGCAAAGCGAAGGCATTACCATCACTTACACCGACGACACCGAACAAATTCCCGACAAAATTGTGCTCGATGTTAAAAGCACAATGGTAATATTCACGCCTGCCATACCCAAAAACAACAAGCATTTCTGCTTTTTCTCCGAAGGCGAATACCTTATGCTCAAACGTGCCAAGGTATTAGGAATCATTGCCAACGGATACAAAACTATTGCAGTTTCGGGCACTCACGGCAAAACCACCAACTCTTGCACCATAGCCAACATTTTTCAAGAGTCGGGCTTAGACAGCTTTGCATTTCTCGGTGGAATATCCAAAAATATCGACAGCAATCTGTTGCTTCCTCGCAAGCAAGAGAGTTTCTCCAATCCGGAAACACTGCTTGTGGCAGAGGCCGACGAGTACGACAAATCCTTTTTGTGGCTCAATCCATTTGCCACCATCATCACATACGTTGACGCCGACCATCTCGACATATACAAAAACCGCGATGAAATCATAACCACTTTCAATCAGTTTGCACAGTCAACACACCGCAACGGATTTGTGGTTGTCAACAAAAAAATCGATAATCTTATCGACACCGCCGGAATACGCAAAATCACATATTCCGACACCGACACCACAGCCGACTACTACGCCGAAAATATCCGCTTAGACAACGGCACATACACCATCGACGCACACACTCCATCGGGTGTGGTTGCCGACATTACCATTGGAGCAAAAGGTCGTGTAAATATTGAAAACACAATGGCTTGCATTGCAGCTTGTGAAAACATAGGCATCAAAATGTCGGGCATCAAAAAAGGAATAGCCACATTCCGAGGCGTTAAACGTCGTATGGATATTCACGTACAAAAACCCGATTTTGTATACATCGACGACTATGCTCACCATCCTCGCGAATTGGAAGCCACAATCACATCGGCCAAGCAATTATTTCCGGGCAAAAAATCGTTGGGCATTTTCCAGCCCCATTTGTTCACAAGAACAAGAGATTTTGCCGAAGGATTTGCGCAAAGCCTTGATTTACTTGACGATGTAATTCTTATGGATATCTATCCGGCACGTGAAAAACCCATCGAAGGTGTCACATCCAAAATGATAGCCGACTTGATGAAAAACAAAAATGTTATAATTTTAAACGAATTATCACAAATAATTAGCTACATACAGCAAAAAAATGTAAAACTTTTATTATCTTTGGGCGCGGGAAATATCGACAAAATCGTAAAGCCGCTTACAGAGGCATTTTCAAATCTCTAAATCAGGCGTAAAAGTGAACAAGGGCACGTTAAAAAATATCGGAATTATAATGGCAGCAGTTGTTTTCGCAGCTGCTATAATATACTCATCGTCAAAATTCCGCGACACTTTATGCGGTGCTATCGACATCAACATCAAGGATTCAAACCAAATCAGTTTCATATCTCGCAATGATGTTTTGCAGTTGATACACAACCCTTCGCACGAAATTCTCGGCACGCCGCTCAACGATATCGACATCAACGATATGGAAATTTACCTTCAGCAGCAACCCTACATCCGTCAAGCCGACATATACAAAACTGTCAACGGACACCTGAAAGTAGACATCCAACAGCGCAAACCCATAGTTGAAATCATCACTGCCACCAACAAAAACTACTACATCGACGAAGACGGAACAATTTTCCCGGGTAGTCAAAAAGGCAAAGCTCCTAATGTAATGGTGGCTAACGGCTTTATCAGCGACAAATACAACTTCGACAAGCACCACACTTACAATATTTACAACGAAAACATCAAGACGTCAAAAGAAGCTGAGATATTTCGTCTGGCACGATATATTGCCAAAGACGAATTTTGGCGCGACCAAGTAGAGCAGATATACGTCAATGAGTCAAACGAATACGAAATTGTACCTCTTGTAGGTCCAAAATTATTAGAAATTGGTTCTATCGACAACTACGACGAAAAGCTCTTCTATCTTAAAAACTTCTTTACCAACGGATTGAAAAAAACCGGTTGGAACAAATACCAGTCGGTAAGTGTAAAATACAAAGGACAGATAGTATGCAGCAAAGCAATATAAATTACAAGGAAATAACAATAATTAGAAACTAATATAAAAACTATGCCGTGTAACAATATCATCACAGCCATCGACATTGGCACGTCGAAAACAGTGGCCATAGCCGGCACAAAAGACGACCAAGGAAGAGTGAAAATACTCGGAATCGGCGAAGCCGAGACTAAGGGTGTAATCCGTGGCACAGTGCAGAACATTATGTCTGCGAGAGATTCCATCAAAGAAGCAGTTGAAAAATGCCAGAAAGCAGCCAACGTACAATTCAAATACGTGTATGTAGGCATCGACGGACGCAACATCTGCGGTCAGGTAAACAGCCACTCCAAAATCATAACCGACATCATCACCGACGACGACATTAAGCAGCTTACCGAAGAACTCAACCAAATTTCGGCAGGACAAGACGAAAATATTATCCATGTGATTCCACAAGGCTACTCTGTCGACAACAACGCCGTTGGACTCAACCCCAAAGGCTACAACGGTCGCAAGCTCGAAGGCACTTTCTACGTGGTAAAAGGCAAAGACAAGGCCGTTAATAATATTCGTCAAGCTGTGGAAATGGCTGGATTAAAAATTATCAAGCTCATTCTCGAACCTTTGGCATCGGCAGAAGCCGTTTTATCTAAAGACGAGAAAGAAGTGGGCGTGATACTTGCCGACATAGGCGCCGGCACTGCCGACATAGCTGTTTTTCAAGACAACATTCTGCGCTACACAAGCGTAGTGCCACTCGGAGGCAAAGCCATTACCAACGATATCAAAAAAGGTTGCGGTGTGCTTGAACGTCAAGCTGAGCAAATCAAAGTACAATACGGAGCAGCGTTGTCGCAAAAAGACTTCGCCAAAAAAGCTGTTACTGTTAAAGGTGTTAACGGAAAATCTAAAGAGATACCTTTCACCGCGATAGCATCTATCATCAATGCCCGTGTAGAGGAGATTCTCGGCGGCATAGCCAACGAAATTGACACCATCAGAAACCAGACACAACTGAGCGCAGGTTTGGTACTCACTGGCGGCACTTCAAAACTCAAGAGCCTTGTGCAGCTTGCCAAATTCCGTTTGTCGATCGAAACTCGCACCGGAACTCCGCTGTATATCAACCCCGAATATTCTACCGAAGGATATGCAGCAGCCGTTGGTCTTATTATAAAAGGTATGGAATATACCGAAAGCATTCTCGAACAACGTCGTCTCAAAGCCGAAAAAGAAAAAGCAGCCGAACAGCAGCAAACCTCTCAGGCTACCAAACCCGACGACAAAGCTAAAGACAACTCCAAAGCAAAAACCAAAGACGATAACGACGATAAAGGAGGTATCCGCGGCTGGTTCGACAGTCTCATCGGCAAAATATTCTCAGAGCCAAACGATAGCAAAATGTAACTTGAAACCATTAACTAAAAGGAAGACAAAATGACCCCGGAAATAGACAACGAAACTCTTGGTTTTATCTGTGAACCCACGAGAAACAATATAATTAAAGTAATCGGTGTAGGTGGAGGCGGAGGCAACGCTGCCAACTACATGTTCAATTATGGTATTCACGATGTTGACTTCATCATTGCCAACACCGACCAACAGGCACTCAACGCAAGCCCGATTCAGGTAAAAGTTCCCCTTGGCGAAAAACTCACCGAAGGTCTCGGAGCGGGCAACAATCCTGAAAACGGCAAACAAGCAGCTATCGAAAGTATCGAAAAACTCAAAACCGCTCTCGACACAGGCACCAAGATGCTATTTGTCACAGCCGGAATGGGCGGCGGCACAGGCACAGGAGCAGCTCCTATCATTGCCAAAACCGCCAAAGATATGGGCATACTTACAGTGGCTATCGTTACCATACCATTCAGATACGAAGGACCCAAACGTGTAAAACAAGCTCTCACCGGTCTGGAACAGTTGTCGCAAGGTGTTGACGCAATGCTGGTTATCGACAACGAGAAAATCCGCGAAATGTATGGCAACATGCCGGCACGTCAGGCTTTCTCCAAAGCCGATGACATCTTAACAATGGCTGCCAAAGGTATTGCAGAAATAATCACCGTTCCGGGCGAAATCAACGTCGACTTTGCCGATGTTAAAACTGTGATGGAAGATAGCGGCGTAGCTTTGATGGGACGTGGCGAGGCCGACGGCGAAAACCGTGCTCTCGATGCCATCAAAGGCGCACTCAACTCTCCATTGCTCAACAACAACGACATTCGCGGTGCCAAAAACCTGCTCGTAAACATCATATCATCGTCAGAGCGTCCCACCACACTCGAAGAGGTAGGCACTATCAACGAACACGTACAAGCAGCAGCCGGCGAAAGCGCAAACCTTATCTGGGGACAAACCACCGACGAAAATCTCGGTTCTAAGATATGCGTCACCCTTATTGCCACAGGTTTCGACAAACAAGAAATTCTCAATCCATACGAACATCCATCGGCTCCAAAACCGGCGCCCAAACCCGAAGTCAAGGTTGAAGAACCCGCCAAGGCAGACACCGAAAGCGAAAACACCGACAACCAAGACGAAACCGACAACGCCGACAGCACCACCGAAGGCGAAACTACCGAAAACGAAACCGCCGACGAAGAAGAAAAAATCAGCGAAGTGGTGATACAGAGCAAGTTTCAGAAAATAAACTTTGCCGATATTCAAAATCTTGAAGAAATCGAAAACTGTCCCGCCTTTGAACGCAAGGGCATAAAGCTGTCGTTCGATGTTCCAAAAGACGCTAAGAAATTTCCGTTGGTAGAGGATTAACTGCAAGAGCTCTAAAATTAGATACAAAAACAAATAACAATGGCACTTTTATTGCAGTAAAAACAGCATAAAAATTAAATCTAAACAGTCAAAGCCTATGACACCTGAACTCGGTTCAAAATTATTCGACATCGCTTATCCCCTATTTCAGAGGATAACCAATGATGACTTTGAATATGTATACCGCGGATATTTCACTCACAACATCACCAAAAAGATACTCTTTTTGGCAGATACCAACATTGCCAAAGTAACATATCAGCAGTCTACTTTGCAAAAACGAATCTACTACATTATGGTGGAGGGATTGCAAAACATCACACGGCATCAAGACGAAATAGCCAATCTTAACACCGAAAAATATCCGGGCATTTTTGCCATACAGAAAAACGGAGAGAGATACTACATCTCCACCGGCAACATTGTGGCAAACGACAAGATACCCGCATTGCAAGAAAAACTCGACACTATCAACAGCCTGAATCAAGACGAACTCAAAAAATTTCACCGTGAAATGCTCACCACCGGTAGCATGAGCGACAAAGGTGGCGCAGGTCTCGGTCTTATCGAAATGAGCCGCAAATCGGGCAACAAATTGCTATATAGTTTTGAACAGTTAGACGACGAGTACACATACTTCTACTTGCAAACTCTAATTCCCACCGACTCTTCGTTTGGTGCCACCGACATCAACGGACAGCAGTCAAAGGGACACAGTTCGCTCGATAGTGTAAAACAACTTCACAAGCAGATGAACAACGAAAATCTGTTGTTATATTTCAACGGATTCTTCAATCAAGAAAACCTTCTCAGCCTGTTGGCAATCATCAAGGGCCGCATGAATATGCCCCTTACCACCATCAAGGTTTCCAACGTTATGGTTGAGATGCTCCAAAACATCATCAAGCACGGCAGCAAACAAAACAGTTCAGCAGGCATTTCGGGCGTATTCTTCATGGGTCAAACCGGCAAAGACATTATGCTCACCGCCGGCAACATTATCAAAAACGAAGCAAAAGACGTAATCGCCGAACGCCTCGAATTTGTTAACGGAATGTCAAAAGACGAACTGAGCGACTACTACGACGACATCCTTCTTGACTTCGACACCGCCGACGCCAAAAAGACCGGTCTTGGATTCTCCGACCTCAGAATCAAAAGCGATCGTCCGCTCAAATACCGTTTTATGAACATCAACGACGACGAACAGTTCTACATATTACAGACAGCAGTAACAATTAAAAACTAAATAATCCCACCGAAATATGGAAAAATTATTCATCGAAGAAACAGAAGACACCCCGGAAATCATCCTCGATCCGGAGCAAAACATATTCAAAATATCTAAAATATCTGTGCCCGAAAACGCACTCGACTTTTACAAACCCGTACTCGATTGGCTCAAAGAATACGCCGAAAGACCCAACGTGCAAACCGTATTCGAATTCGACCTCGAATATGTTAACACCGCTTCGAGCAAGCAAGTAATTCAGGTAATTCTTTCGCTTCAAAAAGTAGCTGAAAAGAGCGACGTAAAAGTTAGATGGTACTACGAATCTATCGACGAGGACATGAAAGCTCTCGGCAACCGTTACAAAAAACTTGTAAACGTTCCGTTCGAATTAGTGGAAATAGAGTAAGATATAACAATAAGAATGTTAGTTGGCCGCGCAAAACAAAATTTTGTGCGGCGTTTTTTTTTGTATCAAAAAAAATCACTATATTTGTTTTTTCAAACAATCATCACCTATTTAGGGCAATGACCGACTACGAAACCATCGACATATCCGAGTTTGAACGACTCAAAGAAGAAAACGCAACCCTGCGCACTATGCTCAGGAGGTATATGATATTTGGCGAATACGGCAAGTTTAGCAATCTTGAAGCCGACTTGTCGCAACAACTAAACTATACCGAAAAAATCAACTCGTTGCTTTTCAACAATATGCTCACGGCTGCTTTTGCCGGCGACATCGTTTACAACGACGAACTCGACCCTGAAGATTTTGTAATCACCCGTGTGAATCCCACTTTTGTGCAATTTGCAAAAACTCCGCCCGACGAAATCATCGGTCGTCGTGCTTCACAAACCAAATTGTTCAACGCAGAAAACTGGATTCCGCTCCTTGGCAGAGCCGCCCATTCGCCTATTCCCTGCGAAGACACCGTTACCGACGGCAACAAGTCGTATCAAGTCACGGCATTTGCATCCAAAGAAGGTTCGGTAATTGTAATGTTCCAAAATATCGACCTTCGTGCCGAAGCCGAAACCAAAATTCGCGAAAACCTCCGCTTTACGCAGATGATGATTGATGCAATACCCACGCCGGTATTCTACAAAGATATGGAAGGTCGTTACCTTCTCTGCAATAAAAGCTACGCCACCAACGTGCTTGGAGTTTCGCCCGACACTGTTATCGGCAAAACAGCTTTGCAGCTCGACACTTTCTTCCCAAAAGAGTACGCCGATTTTTACCAAGAAAAAGACATTCAGCTTATTAAAGACAAAGGCATACAGATTTACGAAGGTCCTATAAAATGTGCCGACGGAGTTGTTCGCGAATACATTGTAAATAAAACTCTTATCAAAAACAATAGCGGCGAATTTGCAGGCATTCTCGGTGTAATGCAAGATATTGACCGAATGATAACCGCACGCCGCGAACTTGCCGAAAGCGAAATCCGCTACAAAACACTTTTCAATGGCATTGGGCAACCCATCATCGTAGTAGACACCGACGGCAATATCATTATGCTCAACTCCACCGCTGTAGAACTTTTCGATGTTGACGGCAAAGATATTACAACGGGTAGCGATATACCAGCCAACCAACTCATCGACATGAATCTCATCAAAGAGGTGGCTCGTCAAGGCAAAATCCTTACACGAAAAGTATGCGTCACTATCAATGGCGAGGAGCGATGGTATCTCAGCACAATGCAACCCATCAACGACTTTTTCGGCGAACAAGTTATCCAGATTATCTCAAACGACATCACCGAAATCAAGCACTACCAAACAGAACTACTCGGTCAGAAAAAGAAAGCCGAGGAGTCAAACAACCTTAAAACTGTGTTCCTTGCCAACATTGCACACGAAACCCGCACACCTGTAAACATCATCAACGGTTTTGTGCAAATGATTCAAAGCGGAATGTCTGCCGACAAACACAAAGACTATCTCAACCTCATAAATTCTAACTGCAAAAAACTACTCGGCATCATCGACGACATTGTAGAACTCTCTATGATTGAGACAGGTCAGAAAAAACTAAGGCACGAAATATGCAGTATCAATAGCATTGTAGAAGAGTCTTCGTCGTATCTGCAACAGCTCATTGACGAATCGGGCAAAGACATCAAAACCGAAAAGAGCAAGCCCGCCAAAGATACCGACAGCCTTGTGTACGCCGACTCAATGTGCATCAGCCAAATTTTCAAAAAACTGATCACCAATGCGGTAACATTCACCAACGAAGGCAAAATTGTAATAGGCAGCAACATTATAACCGGCAACGACGGCTCGCCAGAAATAGCATTCTTTGTTTCCGACACAGGCATCGGCATTGCCGAAGAAAAATTGAGCGTAATATTCGAGCGTTTCCGTCAAGGCGACGAAGGTGCAGCACGACAGTATGGAGGCAACGGTCTCGGCCTGTCGATTGCTAACGAACTTGTTAAACGAATGGGAGGAAGAATAGAAGTAAAATCCGTACTCAACTCCGGATCCACATTCACCTTCTATATACCATATAAGAAGGCGGGAATTACCCAGCCATAAATTTTACAACAATGAAAAGAATAGTAGCATACATAGCGGCAATCATAATTTCGTCGGTGGCACTCAACGCATCGGCGCAAGAAGAATCCATAGCCGATCAATACAAGTCGCTCACCGACCAATACAACGAATATATCAACACCGAACCATTTGTGGCATTGGAGTTTGCGGCTCAGGCAAAACAAATGGCAGAACAGTGGGGCGACTCTTCAAGCATTGCTACTGCATACAAAAACATCGGATTCGGCTACTATAAAACAAGAGTTTACTATCTTGCCATCGAAGCTCAGTTCAAGGCATACGAGATATACTCCAAACTTGCTCAAAACGACAAAATGGCTCTCTGCCAAATCGACATAGCCCGCACATACTACGCACAAGAGGCATACGACCTTGCCGAAGAATATTGCTCAAAGGCAATCGACATCTGCCGACAATTCAAATATCCCAACATTCAGGCAACAGCACTCACTCTTTTGGGCGACATCACAATCAAAAACGACGAAGACGATGCTCTTAAAAACCTAATTGCCGCCCGCACTCTCTACGAAGATCTTGAGGCTGAAGACAAAATACTAGAAACCAACATAAAAATAGCTCAGGCATACGCCATTATCAATGAGCAAGATAGCGCATTAGAAATTCTCGACGAGTGTTTAGAAAAATACCAGCAGAAAAAAGACCTTTATGGCATTGCCAACACAATGGAAACCTACGCCTACGTGTACATCACCGACGACAATGCCCCCAAAGCAGCTGAGTCGCTCAAATCGGCATACGAAAACTATCACAAGGCAGGACGTCAGCATGAGTCGCTTGTGGCTCGCACCAGATTGGCATCGTTGCAGATTGAATACAATATGGACGAACAAGCTCGCACCAATGCCGAGGCAGTGCTTCACGATGCCGAAATGGAAGAATTAAACTCCGGCATATCTGAATTGCGAATCAAAAACAAAGCTTGCGACATTTTGCGCACTTTCTTCAAACGTCACGCTATGTACGAAAAGGCGCTACAATACAGCGAACGCTACGCACAAACCTCCGACAGCATATTTGAGCAGAAAAAGAAAGAGCAGTTTTCTGAATTTCAAGTTAGTCTCGAAAGCCAGAAACAACAGAAAGAAATCGAAGCCATCCAGTATCAAGCCGAACGCGACAAGTTTAACCTCGAACGCCAGCAAAACAATCGAAACATAATTTTCCTCGTTGTGGTGATACTCCTTGTTATTATAGTGGTAGTTATCTACTACTTCCGTTACAAAGAGAAAAACAACCACAACAAACAGTTGTCTGACTCAAACCAACGAATGCAGATAGAAATTCAGGAACGCAAACTTGCCGAAGCCGAATTGCGCAACAGCGAAGAAAAATACCGACTTCTTTTCCGCAAAACTCCTATCGGCATCATTCAGTTCAACGACAATTTCAAAATCACCACCGCCAACGAGCGTATTGCACAGATTTTCAACCTCAAAAATAAAAACGTTGCAGGTCAGGATATTACATCGGTGGTTCCTCAAGAGGTTTTACGCGGATTCGACGTTTCATCCGATTCGTCAACTCAGAGCGACAAGATTTCAAAACAAGAATACGAAATCAATACCGACAGCGGCAAGGTGTACGCTTCTATCACACTCAAGCCTTACCACTACAGCACCGGTCGCGAAGTGGAAAAAGGCGGAATTATGATTGTGGAAGACATCACCGACCGCAAATTAGCCGAGCAGAATGCCTCTCAACTATCGCAAAAGCAATCATCCATACTCAACATTCTGCCAGAAACCATTTTCAATATCGACCAAAACGGCACATTCACCTACGCCAAAATTCCGGGCGACAACGATGCTGAAAAACAATATGTAGGTCGCAATATGCGCGATAAGTTTGATGCCGACATTCTTTTGCAGTTTCTGGTTGCATACAACGAGGCTCAAAACAATGAAGACCCGCAATACGTTGAGTATCAGAAAGACGGCAAATATTACGAAGCTCGTTTTGCACAAAGTAGCAACAACACAGTTTTGCTCACCATCCGCGACATTCCGGCTATCAGAAACATCGGCGGCAATGGCAACGGCGACATCAACACAGCCTCAAAAGCCAAGAGCGAACTGTTGCTCAATATGACTCAAAACACAAAGCAACCCATCGAAAACATAATAGTTACCGCCGAAAACCTTGCCGCCAACGCCACTCTTCCTGAAAACTCTGTCAAAGCCACAGGCATTCTCAAAGATGCGGTATCTGTACACGAAACTCTCACCGAAATTTGGAATCTTGCCCGCATAGAATCGGGCAAAAATCTATACACACGCATTGCCGACCCCAGACGCATTGCCGACGATATTTACAACCTTTTTAAACAAAACGCCGAAGAAAAGAATCTTGAATACACTCTCGAAGTTGCACCAGACACTCCCAAAATGCTTATTGCCGATGGTGTTAAACTTCGTCAAATTCTTTTCAACCTTGTAAGCAACGCCATCAAATTTACCGACAATGGTAGCGTTAAACTCAATATTGATTGTAAAGACACTTCCGACACACACACCACACTTGTATTAACCGTTGCCGACACAGGAGTTGGTATTTCAAAGCAAGTGGCTGATACAATGTTTATTGCCGGCGAAAACGTCAACCGCTCGTCGGGTACAGAACTTACAGCCCGTCTTGTAGAAAACCTCAAAGGCACTATCACTGTTGACAGCACACCGGGATTAGGTTCTACATTTACTGTAACAATCAAAGACATAAGTATTTACAACACCGACAGCGAAGAAGCAAAAGACATCATCGACATAGCCTCCACCACTAAGGCAAAGAAGAAAAACGCATCGCAGCATGAGTTTATCGAAATGCTCAAAGCCAAGATTATTCCGGAATATCGCCAGCTCAAGAAAAATATATCTTTCGATAGTTTGCTCAAATTTGCCGAAGAGTTTCGCACCACGGCACAGCAACATCAGATGGACAAGGCTGCGTCGATGGCCACAAGCATTATCCACTCTATCAAAAACTTCGACATCAATGCCATCACTATATCGATGCGCAAGGTAGAAAGCTACATAATAGAGCTTGTAAAACCGCAAGAATAGCGGCATTATATATTTGGCTTACAGTTATTTGACAAGTGGTGCAACACCTTCTATCACCACGATTTTTTGCAGCGATCCTAATTTAAACGCTTCGTAAACCTTGCCGCGCACCTTCACCTTTGTGCCAACAGGCGGCAATACTGTGCGGTTTTCATCTGCCACAACAGTGATTTCACCACTTTTGTCGGCTACCTTAAAGGTTTTTACTATAAAAAGGTTGGTTGTGTTTACTACACGTCCTTTAATCTGTACCGCAGATTCGTGGTAACGGTAGGGCTGCGAATTGATATTGGCTATTTTTTCGGTGGCGCATCCTGTGCAAATCATTGCCATGCACGCCATTGCTAAAACTGATTTGATACTCATCGGCACTTATTTTTATTAGAGAAACAAAATTTACAACAAAAATCGTAAATTTTTCGCAATTTAAAGTTATACCGTACACATATTTTACTATATTTGTAGAAACAAAAAAACATCAAACCATGTACACAAATCAGAACTTATACATAGCTCACTGCGCCGATGGACCTATCAATCTTATAGGCAAAATGGCAAACCGCCACGGCTTAATTGCCGGTGCAACAGGTACAGGCAAAACCGTTAGCCTTCAAGTTGTAGCCGAGACATTCTCACAGGCAGGCGTTCCCTGCTTTGCAGCAGATATGAAAGGCGACCTTTCGGGCATTAGTCAAACAGGAAATATGTCGGGCTTTATCGAAAAACGCTGCGCCGAGTTCAATATCGAAAATCCAACATTTCACGGCTGCCCCACACGCTTTTACGATGTTTACGGCGAACAAGGCATTCCAATGCGCACCACCATTTCGGCTATGGGTCCTCAATTGCTCGGTCGTTTGTTTGAACTAAACGAAACTCAAACAGGCGTTCTCAATATCATCTTTAAAATTGCCGACGACAACGAGTTACTATTAATCGACCTCAAAGACCTCCGCACCATTATAGATTTTGTAGGACAAAACACCTCAAAATTCACCACCACTTACGGCAACATTTCCACAGCAAGTCTCGGTGCTATCAGCCGTGCAATACTTGCCATTGAAAGCGAAGGCGGCGACAAATTCTTTGGAGAACCTGCCTTCGACATAGAAGACCTCATCGACACCGACAAAGGTCTCGGCGTGGTTAACGTCCTTGCTGCCGATAAGTTAATGATGCACCCAAAACTATACTCCACATTCCTTTTGTGGATGATGACCGAATTGTATTCGCGTCTTCCCGAAGTTGGCGATATGGAATTGCCCAAACTCGTATTCTTCTTCGACGAGGCTCACATGCTATTTGAAGGCACATCAAAGGCTTTGGTAGAAAAAATGGAACAAATAATCCGTTTAATTCGCTCCAAAGGCGTTGGTATTTACTTCATTACACAATCGCCTTCAGATATTCCCGACGATATTCTCGGACAGCTTGGCAACCGCATACAGCACGCTCTACGCGCATTTACACCCAAAGATCAAAAGGCAGTTAAAGCCGCAGCACAGACATTCCGTGCCAATCCAGCGTTCGACACCACTGAAGCCATCACAAACCTTGGCACTGGCGAGGCTCTTGTTTCGTTCTTAGACCAAAGCGGCTCACCGTCAATAGTTCAAAAAGCAAAAATACTTTTCCCATTGAGCCAAATTGGAGCTGTAACACCCGAACAACGAGCTCAAATCCGCGCTGCAGTACCTTCAAGAATCAAAGAATACGAAAACTATTTCGACCGCGAAAGTGCCTACGAGGTAATAGTGGCAGCCCAAGAAGAAGCCGCACGCGAAGCCGAAAAACAGCGCGAACTTGAAGAAAAAGAGAAAGAAAAAGCTCGCTTAGAAAAAGAAAAAGCAAAAAAAGAAAAAGAGAAAGCCAAATCGTCGTCGAATTTCAAGCGCACAATATTTGGCACATTAATCACCACAGCGGGCACAGCCATGGCTCGCAACATTGGAAAATCAGTTGCAAAGAGCATTACAGGCAGTTCATCTACCAAAAAATCAACATCTTCTACCAAGAAGAAATCCTCATCATCGGGAGGCGGCTTGCTTGGCTCAATACTCAAAAACATATTCAAATAGGCTCACTTTTTGCAACAATACAGCAAAGCAAACCTTGCAACAATATATAAAAAAGTTTAAAAAGGCAACATAAAAAATTTGCAAACGTTTGTTTAAAGTAGCAAAACCATTTTAAAAGACAAAGAATAAACTAACAAATAATAATGAGAAAGATGAATAGACTTACCATTCTGACAGCATTGATCTGTTTGTCGCTCAGCGTTCAGGCACAGCCCCAGATGATCAAGGTAGAGGGAGGCAGCTACTCTATGGGCAACCCGGGGACAACCGCGCCCAAAGGCGACGCCGACGAGCGTCCCGTACACGATGTAAAGATAAACTCCTTTTACATAGGCAAATACGAAGTTACCGTTAAGGAATACAAGCAATTTGTCAACGATGCCAAGGGATCAAGATACTTCCCCGGCAAGCGCGGTGTACACCAGATGCCAGCCATTCCCGACTCGGCATGGCTCGTGGAGCATCCCGACACCAAAAAGTACTATCCTCTGCCCACTCAAAAATGGTGGGGTTGGGTAGATGAATATCCTATCCACAAAATTTCGTGGTACGATGCAGTGGCATATTGCAACTGGCTTAGCGACAAAGAAGGATTAGATAAATGCTACGTTGAAAACGAGGACGGCGGTATCGACTGCGACCTCACCAAAAACGGCTACCGTCTGCCCACCGAAGCCGAATGGGAATACGCAGCTCGCGGCGGCAAAATGTCGAAACACACAGCATATGCCGGTAGCGCTTCGCCTGCAGCAGTAGCTTGGTACGATGAAACCACAAAACTGCGCGGTCCTCAGAAAGTTGGTACAAAAACTCCTAACGAACTCGGTATCTACGATATGAGCGGCAACGTTTGGGAATGGTGCACCGACTTCTATGCCAAAGACTTTTACGCCAAGAGCAAAAAAGACAACCCCGTAAATACCAATCTGTCGCCCTACCGTGTAATCCGTGGCGGCGGATGGCACTACAACGCCGACTACGCCACACTTACCAGTCGTGACGGTCCTGAGCCTGCGTTTGCCAACTTCAATTACGGTATGCGTCTTGCTCGCAACGCTCAATAATTTTTATTAGCGGTCATAAATTTAAGCGGATGAAAGCAACTCAGTTTATAGCATTATCGGCATTGCTGCTTGCTACGGTATGGCAGCAATTGTCGTTTGCTCAAACATCAAACCCGCCAGATATGGTTTTTGTAAAAGGCGGACAATTTAAGATGGGCTGCGCTCAGGCTGGCGGCGACGAAATCCCCGTGCACAACGTACACCTGAACGACTTCTATATCGGCAAATACGAAGTGACCGTGGCGCAATACAGAGCGTTCTGCAACGCTACAGGACACACATTTCCAGCTCCTCCACCTGCAGGTTGGTACGAAGAACACGACAAAGCTATCAAATGGCAGTGGAACGATACCTACCCTATCGTAAACGTTTCGTATTTTGATGCTAAAGCATATTGCAAATGGTTAAGCGAAACCACAGGCGAAAAATACGACCTTCCCACCGAAGCTCAATGGGAATATGCAGCTCGTGGCGGTCAACAAACCAAAAACTACACCTACGCTGGTAGCAACGACATCGACGAAGTGGCTTGGTACGACGAAACCACCAACGAAAAAGGTGTAAAACAAGTAGGAAGGCTTAAACCAAACGAACTTGGCATTTACGATATGAGTGGCAACGTGTGGGAATGGTGTCTCGATTTTTACGGCAAATATTCTGCAGGTACACAACGCGACCCACAAGGTCCATCACGTGGCGATTTCCGCGTAGTGCGTGGTGGCAGTTGGTATTATGTCGACGATATGGCACGCGTTACCGGTCGCGACGGTCCAAAACCCACATTCCAAGATTTCAATTACGGATTTAGGGTGGTTAAAAATAGGAAATAACCACATTTCCGTAGAGACGTCATAATATGGCGTCTCTACAATTCCAATTTATCATTTTCCCACATTACATATTTGGCACTCAATATCGCCAACAAACGGCTGATTTTCTGTACGCCAAACATCGTATCGTTTGATATTTCTTTGTGCTGTAGTTTTAGCAACAATATCATATACATCATTTGCACGCAAACCTCAATTTCAGAAACACCATCGCTGTGTGTTTTTTGAATACTTTGCCCAATTACTGGAGCGGCATCTTGATATGCAGCTTTGTAATCGGGGTGAAGCGGCGAACGAAGTAGACGCAAATGAAGGTCGTGCATATCATCGATAATATTGAGCACCTCGCGAAGATGTCCCTTTTGCTCAATACCCTCATTTTTCATCAGAGCAAGAATATTGTCGTACCAATACTCAATATCCTTAATAGTTTCGGGAGTTTGGGTATATTGCGATATTATTTTTTGCTTTACAATTTCAAAATCGCATTTGCAGGCACGCATCATATCTTCTACCTGAAACATATAGAGCACATACTCTGCAATGTTTTCTTTACGTTTTTTTTGAGCAATTATCATTGGGTATCAGTTTTAATAATGTTTTTATCAGTGGGACGTGCAGATATTCTGTACACTTGACTGCGATTCCCTTGTCGGTCTTCAAGATAGATATCAAACGTGCTGTTTACATCTTTCTGGGTATAGAAAGTGTAATATACCGATGCCGAATCGTAATCTCGCACCTGAGTAGTGCCTGTAACGCCCTCGCCGTAACGAATAATAAATTTGAGTTTGTCGGGAGAATGGAAACCAGTATCAAACCTAACACACACTTTAACCGGATATTCGCCGCCATTGTCAGTTTCGTAGTAGCGAATGTTCACTAGTTGGGCACGAAGTTGTCCAAAAGCACTATCCGACAACATCACAGCTGTCAGCAAAAACAATATGCCCAACAATTTTTTACCCACTGATTGATACAGATTAAAAATTCAGCGGCAAAATTATGAGTTTTTTTTGTATAAAAAAACACAACCGTCCGGAAATAAATCCTGACGGCTGTGTAATATGAATTTTTATGATATGGACTGGATTATACAATTCCGTGAGCGAGCATAGCGTCGGCAACTTTTACGAAACCACCGATGTTAGCACCCTTAACGTAGTTGATGTATCCGTCTTTTTCTGTGCCGTATTTAACACAGGTCTTGTGGATGTTGATCATAATCTGATGGAGTTTTTGGTCAACTTCTTCGCTTGTCCAAGAGAGACGCTCAGAGTTTTGAGACATTTCCAAACCAGATACTGAAACACCACCAGCGTTAGAAGCTTTACCAGGAGCGTAAAGGATTTTAGCGTTCTGGAAGATTTCGATAGCTTCGGGCAATGAAGGCATGTTAGCACCTTCAGCAACGCAGATAACACCGTTGTCTACAAGAGCCTTAGCGTTTTCGCCGTTAACCTCGTTTTGTGTAGCGCAGGGGAGAGCGATGTCGCATTTGATTGACCAAGGACGTTGACCTTCCATGTATACAACGCCGGGGAAGTTGTCGGCATATTCTTTAATACGTCCACGACGAACGTTTTTGAGTTCGAGAATCCAGTTGAGTTTTTCTTCGGTGATACCGTCTTTGTCGTAGATAGAACCGTTAGAGTCAGACATTGTAACAACCTTAGCACCAAGTTGGATACATTTTTGAACAGCGTATTGAGCAACGTTGCCCGAACCAGAGATACAAACTGTTTTACCTTTAATGGTGTCGCCTTTGGTAGCGAGCATTTCTTGAGCAAAGTAAACAACGCCGTAGCCAGTAGCCTCAGGACGGATCAAAGAACCACCCCAGCCAAGGCCTTTACCAGTGAGAACGCCGGTAAACTCGTTGCGCAAACGTTTGTACTGACCAAAGAGGTAACCAATTTCGCGGCCACCTACACCTATATCACCAGCGGGAACGTCAGTGTCGGCGCCGATGTGTTTTGAAAGCTCTGTCATGAAGCTCTGGCAGAAACGCATAACTTCGTTGTCTGACTTGCCTTTGGGGTCGAAGTCTGAGCCACCTTTACCGCCACCCATAGGAAGTGTGGTAAGAGAGTTTTTGAATACTTGCTCGAAAGCCAAGAATTTGAGGATACCGAGGTTAACGGTGGGGTGAAGACGAAGACCGCCTTTGTAAGGTCCGATAGCAGAGTTCATCTGAATACGGAAACCGCGGTTGATCTGGATTTCGCCTTTGTCGTCTACCCAAGGAACACGGAACATGATAACACGTTCGGGCTCTACCATACGCTCGAGAATTTTACCCTTTTTGTACTTGGGGTTTTCGTCGATGTACTCCATAAGAGACTCTACTACTTCTTTAACAGCCTGGTGAAACTCGGTTTCGCCGGGGTTTTTAGCGATTACTTTCGCCATGAAGTCGTTGACTTCAACATTAGAAATATCAGACATAGTCGTTATTATTATAAAATGTGTTTGTAATTCTGTATTTTGTTTTTGCGGGTCAAAATTACGTACTTTAATTAAAAGTTCTACGTATCTTCGGCGCGTTTACGTATTTTACGTAGCAAGGGTTTTTATTTCTTTATAGCGATGCTATTTCGGAAGGGGCGAGACCGGTGGCAGCGGCGATTTCTTCAACAGACATTTTGCCCGATGATTTTAAAAAGCGAGCCATATCTTTCATTGCTTCAGCTCGACCTTCTTGCAATCCTGCGGCACGACCCTCTGCTCGACCTTCTGCTCGACCTTCTGCTCGACCCTCTGCTCGACCCTCTGCACGACCCTCTGCACGTCCTTCTTGTAATCCTTTTTCGCGACCTTCTTGCCAACCCTCTTCGTGTCCATCTTCGCGAGCGGTTTCAAATATATCAAGGGTATCGCGGTAACGCTTAAGGGATTTTTCGTACTCATCGCGCTTAGTGCCGGTTAGATGCGACACTTCGGCTATGTCAGCTAATTTATTAAAAACTGCATTCTGGGCAGCCCATGGCATACGTTCTAATATGTACATATTCTTAAAGATATAAATCCATTTTTCAAAATTAGTTTCACATTCATCCTGTCCTTTGGTAAAAAGCGGAAGTTGAAGAAAGGTCATGCGGATGTCCTTAGAAAAAACATTTTTGTGCTTAACATTCATAAGCATTACATCGGTGCGGAAGTCGGGCATATCGGGCAAGGAGAAATTCATAAAGGCGACAAAATATACAGCCTTGATGTCATAACGCCACGTTTTGCCGCTTTCGCCCTGACGCGATATGGCGCGGGCTACATAGTAGAGACTACGTTTTTTAAAGTAGCCTTGCTTTTTGTTTTGCATCTCTACTATTATCTTGCTACCATCGTCGGTGGTGCAGAGTACATCGTATATAAGAGTGCGGTCGTCTTCGTAGTCTGATACTTGTTCTTTATCAGAAAGCGACAAATCTACAATATGTTCCTCGCCCTCCAAAAGGGTATTAAGAAAATCCAATAGTAACGGCTTGCTTATCTCCTGTCCAAAGATAATCTTAAAGCCTACATCGGTATATGGGTTAATAAATCGACTCATGGGTTAAATTGTTTTATAGTGCAAAACTATAAAACTGTTTTGGAATTAGCAAATTTAAAATAGCCATAAAAAAGGGCGTACACAATGTACGACCTTTTTTTAATTATTTTTTTGTATATCTTCTTTTTTTATTAATATTGCGGCAAATTAATTTTTACGAAAACATAATACAATGAAAGGATTTAAAATTATTGTCCTTGCCAAGCAAGTGCCCGACACGCACAATGTGGGCAAAGACGCTATGAAGGAAGACGGTACTATGAACCGCGCCGCCCTGCCCGCTATCATAAATCCCGAGGACATGAACGCCCTCGAGCAGGCTCTCAGAATCAAAGACCAATATCCCGAAACTCAGATTACCGTGCTCACTATGGGTTTGCCCAAGGCTGCCGAAGTGCTTCAAGAAGGCCTTTACCGCGGTGCCGACAAAGGTATTCTGCTCACCGACCGTAAACTTGGTGGTTCGGATACCCTTGCTACAAGCTATGCCATTGCACAGGCTATCAAAAACGTAGGCGACTACGATATGGTGCTCTGCGGACGTCAGGCTATCGACGGCGACACAGCACAGGTAGGACCGCAGGCTGCCGAAAAACTCGGTATTCCGCAAGTTACCTACGCCGAAGAAATCGAAAACATTTCGGAAAGTTCCATCACAATACGCCGCCGCTTGGAATCGGGCGTTGAAACCGTTAAAGCTCCCTTCCCCGTGCTCATTACAGTACACGGCTCAGCTGCTCCCTGCCGCACACGCAACGCCAAATTCTATATGAAAAACAAAAACGACGAGTCGAAAATTACCACTTGGGGCGCCGACGACATCAAAGTTGAAGACGACAAAGTAGGTAAGGCAGGTTCGCCCACCACAGTTAAAAAAATCGACGCCGTAGTTTTGCAGGCCAAAGAATCTAAGAAACTCTCTGATTCGGATGCCGACATCGACGTTTTAATTAAAGATTTATTGTCTAACCACATTCTTGGATAATACTCACAATGAACAACTTATTTGTATTTTGCGAAACTGAGAACGGCGTTGTGGCAGACGTCAGCCTCGAATTGCTTTCAAAAGGCAAAAAACTCGCACAGACACTTGGCTGCAAACTCGAAGCCATTGCCGTAGATTACAACCTTTATAATATAGGACGACAGATTTTTAAATACGGCATTGACGTTATCCACGTGGCCGACGACCGTAAACTTGCTCCCTATCAAACACTTCCCACACAAAAAATCATCTGCGACCTTGTTAAGCAAGAACAACCGCAGATTATGCTCTTTGGTGCTACAAGCATTGGCCGCGACCTTGCTCCCCGTGTGGCAAGCGCTCTCCGTTGTGGTTTAACAGCCGACTGCACAAGTCTCGAAATCGGCGACCACGAAGAAAAGAAAACCATCAAAGAAGAAAATGGCGAAATCAAGCAAATTGTTACACCTTATAAAGATTTGCTTTATCAAATACGTCCCGCATTTGGCGGCAACATTATTGCCACTATCTTAAACCTCCACACACGTCCTCAGATGGCTACCGTTCGCGAAGGCGTTATGAAAAAAGAGGTTTTCGACGAAAATTACAAAGGCGAAATCAAAAAAATCGATTGGCAGAAATCTGTTACCGACCTTGACTTTGCCGTAGAAATCATCTCACGCCATATTGAGAAATCGAAAATCAACCTCAAAGCCGCTCCTGTAATTGTGGCTGGTGGCTACGGTGTTGGCAGTAAAGAAAACTTCCAATTGCTCCACGAACTTGCCGAAGTACTTGGCGGACAGGTAGGCGCAAGCCGTGCAGCCGTTGACGCAGGATTCTGCGAGCATGAACGTCAAATTGGTCAAACAGGCGTTACAGTACGTCCCAAACTCTACATCGCTTGCGGTATCAGCGGACAGGTACAGCACCGCGCAGGTATGCAGGAATCGTCGATAATTGTATCTATCAACACCGACGAAAACGCTCCTATCAACGCTATTGCCGACTATGTGGTAACTGGCGACGTGGCTACCGTTTTGCCCAAAATGATAAAATATTACAAAGCAAACTCTAAATAATCAGGAAAAATGGCAAATTTTTATAACGATAACGAAGATCTTAAATTTCATCTCGGACATCCGTTGATGAAACGCATCATCGACCTCAGGGAAGACAACGAATATTCCGACGCCGCCAAATACGACTACGCCCCCAAGAATTTTGAGGACGCTATGGACTCGGTGGAGAAGGTAATGGAGATATGCGGCGAAGTATGTGCCGACGTGATTGCACCCAACGCCGAAGCCAACGACCTCGAAGGTCACTCTATCGAAAACGACCATCTTAAATACAACCCCTACACCACAGCCGACTTCCAGGCACTCTTGAAAGCCGGAGCATGGGGTATCACAATGCCCCGCAAATACGACGGCTTGAACATGCCCAACGTTCCCTACATTATGGTAGGCGAAATGGTATCGCGTGCCGACGGCGGATTTGCCAACTTCTGGGGATTGCAAGACTGCGCTGAAACCATCCTCGAATTTGCTTCTGAGGAAATCAAGGCAGAATACCTTCCCAAACTTGCCAAAGGCGCAACCCTCTCGATGGTGCTCACCGAACCCGACGCAGGCTCCGACTTGCAGGCTGTTCAGCTCAAAGCTAAATACGACGAGGAGTCGGGCATGTGGCTCTTGAACGGTGTTAAACGCTTTATCACCAACGGCGACGCTGACATTCAGTTAGTTCTTGCCCGCAGTGTAGAAGGCACAACCGACGGACGTGGTCTTTCGCTCTTTGTTTACGACAAAGACAAACATTGCGAAATTGTACGCCGTGTAGAAAACAAATTCGGTATACACGGTTCGCCCACTTGCGAAATGGTATTCAAAGATGCTCCCGCAAAACTTATCGGCGACGAACGTCTCGGCCTTATCAAATACGTTATGAGCCTTATGTACGGCGCACGTCTTGGTGTAGGCGGACAGTCGGTAGGTATTTCTGAGGCTGCATATCGCGAGGCTCTCAAATATGCTCACGAACGCGAACAGTTTAAGAAACCCATCATTGAGTTCCCCGCTGTATACCAATTGCTTGGCAATATGAACGCCAAAATCAAAGGTATGCGTTCGCTCCTCTACGAAACAGCACGTTTTGTGGATATGAGCAAATTGCTTCAAGAGAAGAAAAAACTCGGCACACTTCCCACCGAACTTCGCAACGACCTCAAATATTTCTCCAAAATGGCCGACGCTTACACCCCGCTGTTGAAACTCTTCTCATCAGAATGGTGTAACTCAATTTGTTACGATGCGCTCCAAATTCACGGAGGTTCGGGCTATATGAAAGATTTCCCCATTGAGCGTATGGTTCGCGACGCACGTATCACCACCATCTACGAAGGCACATCGCAGCTTCAGGTAGTTGCCGCTATCAAAGGCGTTACCACAGGCGTATTTGCTGAGCGCATGGCAGAATACGACAAGATGTTGGAAGAATCTGGCAAGTTCGCCGCTCAAAAAGCCAAACTTCTTGAACTCACCGAAGATTACAAGGCAGCCATCGAAAAAGTTACCGCTCTCAAAAATCAGGATTACCTCGATTTCCAAGCACGCAACCTTGTAGAAATGGCAGGCAACATCATCGTATCATACCTTCTCTTTACCGACGCCCTCCGTGGCGAACAGTTTGAGAAACCCGCCAACGCATTCTTCAAACTCGCCTACGCCGACAACAAACAGCGCAAAACGTATATCGACAACGGCGAAGAAAGCGATTTGGATAATTACAGATAAAAATTAGATTATTTCATATTGTATCTAGTGTTGAGACGTGCTTTCGCACGTCTCTTTTTTTTTCATTTTTTTAATATTCGCATAATGCCGTTTTCAAAAAAAAATCTCCGCAATACAGAATTATTTTTTTACATTTGCACCCGAAAATATTTATAATGCATCAATAGTGGAAAACCGCAACAAGCTAATATATATCGACTCCGTAATCAAGAACTTCAATCCGAAGCTCCACAAGAGGTTGCCACGGTTTGTTATCCGCATGATTGAAAAGATCATCCGTCAGGACAAAATCAACCGCGTGCTTACTCTTTACGGACATTTGGACGGTCCTGAGTTTATCGAGGCGGTTTTCAAAGATTTTAATGTAGACATTATTGAACACGGCGTTGAGAATGTAGAAAAAGGTCAGCGTATGATGTTTGTGGCAAATCATCCTCTTGGCGGACTCGATGGTTTGGCTGTTATTTATTCTATCTGCAAAAACTTTGGACATAGCAGAGCCATTGTCAACAATCTGTTGCTCTATATCGAAAGTCTCAAAAGCGTGTTCTGCGGCGTAAACGTCTACGGACACAACACTCCCACTATACTCAAAGGCATAGAGGATTTGTACCAAGACCAAAACGAAAACATCTGCGCTTTCCCTGCCGGCTTGGTTTCGAGACGTATCAACGGCGTTATCACCGACTTAGAATGGAAAAACAAGTTTATAAGCATGGCAGTGCAATACAAATTGCCCATTGTGCCGGTGTATGTAGATGCTCAAAACAGCAGTTTCTTTTATTCGGTGGCAAACATCCGCAAAAAACTCGGCATCAAATTCAATTACGAACTTGTGCTATTGCCCGGCGAAGTATTTAAATATCACGACAAACCAATCAATCTATATTACGGCGAACCAATTATGCCATCTGTATTATCAGAGATAAAGGGTTCTGCCGAACGTACTCAATACGTACGCAAAATGACCTATATGCTAAAACCATAACTAATCTTTTTAAAAGAAATGGAAGACATCATAGCACCCATCGACAAACAACTGCTGCTCAGCGAGCTAACCGACGAACGTTTCGTCAGAGACACCAACTACGGCGGCAACAAGATATATATTGTAAATGCGCACAATGCTCCCAACACTATGCGCGAGATAGGCCGTCTGCGCGAACTTGCTTTTCGTCAGGCTGGCGGAGGCACTGGCAAATCGTGCGACATCGACGAATGCGACACCCGCGAAATTCCTTACCAACAGCTTATTGTTTGGAGCGAAGAAATGGGCGAAATACTTGGCGGATACCGCTTTATCGACTGTTCACTGCCAATTTACGACAAGGACGGCAAACCTGAATTGTCTACCGCTGAAATTTTCAACTTCTCAGACACCTTTATTAATAACTACTTGCCCAACACAATTGAGCTTGGACGTAGTTTTGTGCAACCAAAATTTCAGAGCCGTCAATATTTCAAACAAGCAATATATGCGTTAGACAATCTTTGGGACGGACTCGGCGCCATTTACATTCTCAACCGCGACCATATCAAATATTTCTTTGGCAAGATGACAATGTACACGTCGTTTAATCAGACCGCTCGCGATTATCTTCTCGCATTTCTCAAGCTCTATTTCAACGACAGCGACAATCTTGTAACACCAATTAATGAAATAAAACCGGCGCTCACACCCGAACAGATAGCCGAGGCGTTCCCCAACAAAAACTATAAAGACGACTTCAAATGTCTCAACCGTCTTGTGCGCGACCTTGGAGAAAACATTCCACCGATGTTCAACGCCTATATGAACCTTTCATCTACAATGAAACTTTTCGGAACCGCCCCCAACCCATATTTCGGCGACGTGGAAGAAACAGGAATACTCATCACCGTTGATGATGTTTACCAAGACAAAAAGGCAAGACACATCGACACATTTAAACCAAAGAACTAAAACATCCTAGCTATGAAGAAGTTAGACATATTCACCATAAAGAGTTTCATAGGACCGCTGATAGCCACATTTTTCATCTCGCTGTTTGTGTTGCTTATGCAATTTTTGTGGAAATATATCGACGAGCTTGTAGGCAAGGGTCTTGAAGCATCGGTAATTGCTGAATTGCTTTTTTACGCATCTATCACCTTAGTACCTATGGCTCTGCCGCTTGCAATTCTTTTGGCGTCGATTATGACCTTTGGAAACCTCGGTGAAAAATTTGAGCTAACAGCCATCAAAGCCGCCGGCATTTCGTTGCAGCGTGCTATGCGTCCGCTGATTATTTTTAGCGTGATGATTAGTTTCGGTGCGTTTATTATTGCCAACGACATTATTCCGATGGCAAGTCTCAAAATGCACTCATTATTATGGAGTATCAAGCAGCAACGACCCGAGATGAACATCAAGCCGGGCATTTTCAACAACGACCTTGGCGAGGTAAGCATACGCATAAGCAAGAAAGACCCCGTTACCAATATGATGTACGACTTCCGCATCTACGATCATCAGCTCGGCAAGGGCAATTATATGGTAACATTGGCAGATTCGGGCAGCGTAAAAATGACCGACGACAACCGCTACCTAATTCTTACACTTTATAGCGGAGTAACCTATCAGGAAGACGAAGACAAAAGCGGCACTGCCGAAAAGAAATACGCTCACCGTATCAACACATTCGACCAGCAAACTATAATGCAAAGTATGGCCGGATTCGACTTTGACCGTTCAGACGAGAGCCTTTTCCGCAACAACTATCAGGTAATGAACCTTTACCAATTGAAACATACCGGAGATTCGTTGCAAGGTGCATTTTTAGACAATGCATACGGCTTGAGCAATACTCTCACCAACTCTTATTACCTTAAAAGTGCAAAACACACTCATCAAGCATACTCGGATTCTATAAAAGCCGAATTGGCAAGATACAACAACCAACCAAGCGAACAGTTTATCAACGTTCACGACCTTGAGCGAACCGACATCAATAGCAATCAAGACACTGCATTTCTTCGTAGAGATTCTATCACAAAAGTGCTGATTGCACGTCACAAAGATAGTTTACGAAACATTTATTCCGTATCGCCCGAAGATATCAAGGTGATTATCAATCTTGATAGTCTACTTCAGTCGTTTCCTGACGACAAATACAAGCAAGTAAAAGAAAAAACCAAAGAATTTGCTAACGAAACTCGCACTTTTATTTCGCGCAACGCCGAAGATGTGCAGAGCAAACAGAAAACTATGGCAAAATACCGCAACGCATGGCATCAAAAAATTACTCTGTCAATCGCTTGTTTGATATTCTTCTTTATTGGTGCACCGCTTGGAGCCATTATTCGCAAAGGCGGATTTGGATTGCCCATTGTAGTTTCGGTTTTGGTGTTTATTATCTATTACATAATATCCACAGCCGGTATGAAAATGTCGCGCGAAGGCATTTGGCAACCATGGCAAGGTATGTGGCTAAGCACAATAGTGATTTTGCCGTTAGGAGTATTCCTCACCTACAAAGCCACTGTTGACGCACAATTATTCAACAAAGAGGCTTGGACACGAGTTTGGGACAAAGTGGTAGGATTCTTTAAGATATTTGGCAAACTCAGCGACACCGGCAACAATACCGGCAATTACCCCGTGCGTTCTTACTGCCTGAATATCGGTATCATAGCCTCAATTATAGCATTGGCATTTGCCTTTACGCCCACTAAAAACGCATCGTTCATATTCGGTGGATTGGCATTAGTATTAGCCGGTGTAACATTTGTAATCAACAAAAAACACGGATTTAAACATAAGTTTGTAATATTGGCGGTGGTATTGGCATTGGCAGGAATTATCATTGCCGCAGTAACATACAAGAAAAAAGTGCATAAATTTACTACCAAACCGGCAACAACAATGGTAGAAAATCTGCCACACCTTAATATATTAAGTTAAATGATGGATACAATAAAACTAAACACAATAGAAGAAGCAATTGAAGATTTCCGTCAAGGAAAAATCATAATAATTGTTGACGACGAAGACCGCGAAAACGAAGGCGACTTTATCACTGCCGCCGAAACTATCACCGAGGAGAAAATCAATTTTATGCTCCAATATGGTCGCGGTGTGCTCTGTTCGCCAATTACCATTTCGCGTGCAAGAGAATTAAAATTGCAACATCAAGTAGAAGACAACACATCGGTACTTGGCACACCATTTACCGTAACGGTCGACAAAATAGAAGGTTGCACCACAGGCGTTTCTGTTCACGACCGCACTGCCACCATCAAGGCTCTTGCCGACCCCGATTCCAAACCCGAAACATTTGCTCGTCCCGGACATATCAATCCGCTTTACGCACAAGACCGTGGAGTGCTTGCCCGCGCCGGACACACCGAAGCTTCGGTAGATATGGCACGTTTGGCAGGTCTTTATCCCGCAGCGGCATTAATCGAGATACTCAACACCGACGGCACAATGGCTCGTTTGCCGCAATTGATTGAAGTGGCTAAGCAATTCAACCTCAAAATAATAACCATCCGCGACCTTATTGCATTCCGTCTAAAAACCGAAACCACAGTAGAAGCTTCGCCTCAGGTAAATATGCCAACACGTTACGGCGAATTTAAAATGACAGTTTTCCGTCAGATTAGCAATGGTTTAGAACATTCGGCACTTGTAAAAGGCACTTGGGAAAAAGACGAACCGATACTTGTGCGCGTTCACTCATCGTGTGCCACTGGAGATATTTTTGGTTCAATGCGTTGCGATTGCGGCGACCAACTTCATCAAGCTATGATGCGCATAAGTCAAGAAGGTAAAGGCATACTTCTCTATATGAATCAAGAGGGACGTGGCATTGGTCTTTTTAACAAAATAAAAGCCTACAAACTACAAGAACAAGGCTACGACACTGTTGACGCCAATGTTCATCTTGGATTCGACCCCGACCAACGAGACTATGGCACAGGTGCAGAAATTCTTCGCAAACTTGGAGTTACCAAAATGCGCTTGCTCACCAACAATCCCGTAAAACGTGTAGGATTAGAGGCTTACGGATTAGAAATTGTAGAAAACGTTCCCATCGAGATACCGCCAAACCAATTTGACAAAAAATACCTCATCACCAAACGCGACCGCATGGGACATACATTAAGCAACCTATAAACCACATTAAAAGTAAATAAAGTGAAAAAGTTTCTGTCCGCCATATTGTTGATTATCGCCTGCACTTTGCAATCGGCCGCACAGACCAACCCCAAGATCGAGATTGTAAACTCCAACACACTCGAAGTAAACGAGACATACGGACCCGACATCAAAATCTTGCGAGGCGATGTGGCGTTTTACCACGACAGCGCATATATGTATTGCGACAGTGCACTCTACAACAACAAAGAAAACTTTTTTAAGGCATTCGGACGAATTCACATCGAGCGTCTGATGTCAGACAACGACACTGTTCACCTTTGGAGCGACTCGGCTTCATACGACGGCAACACTAAACTTGCCACCGCCCGCCGCAATGTTAAAATGACACGCGACAGCATGGTGATGCTTACCGAAAACCTCGATTTTGATATGACCGCCAACGTGGCTTACTATTTCGACGGAGGCACCACTTTCTCAGGCGAAGACACCCTTATATCAGATTACGGGCATTTCTACCCAAACACCAACGACCTTAAGTACACCAAAGATGTAGAAATTCACAATCCCGACTATCTGATGCGTTCCGACACGCTTACATACAACATCAAAACCAAGATTTCAAACTTCATTGGTCCTACCGAAATCATCAGCGACAGCGATTACCTATACACCGAGCGTGGATGGTTTAACCATATTACCGACCAAGGTCAACTCACCAAGCACAACTATATGACCAGCAACGAACGACGACTCGATGCCGACACCATATTCTACGACCGCGCTCGCAACTACGGATACGGACGCAGCAATGTGGAAATCACCGACACCGTTAAGGCCATCAAACTGCTTGGCGACGAGGCTCATTACTACGATCAAGACCAAAAAAGTATTCTCACCAAAAAGGCGTTGATGATATATTATTCCGACATCGACACGCTGTATCTGCACGCCGACACCATCTGCTCGTATATGGTTCCGTTTGTAGACCAGCCCGATTCGCTATATCGAATGGTAAAGGCGTATCACAAAACCAAAATGTTTCGTCGCGACATTCAGGCTATGTGCGATAGTATGGTTTACGATTTTAGCGACAGCACTATCACAATGAACCGCAATCCTGTAATCTGGCACAACGAAAACCAAATCACCGCCGAAAATATGAAGTTCTACACGTCAAATAATCATATCGACATGGTGGAACTGCTCAACAAAGCGTTTGTGATTTCGCAGGTTGACTCGCTCAACCATTACAACCAAATCTTCGGCAAAAATATGGTGGCATACTTAGACAGCAACAAAATTCAGGAGGTAGAAGTGATTTCCGAAGCCAACACCGTGTATTACACCGTAGAAGATAGTATAGCCACTGGTATGAATATTATTTCGAGCCAAGATATGAACATTCACTTCACCAAAGGCAAGGTTGACAAAATCTGGTTTTATAAAAAGCCAAAAGGCACCATCTACCCGCTTGAAGGTCTCACAAAGCGTCAGCAGTTTCTCGATGGATTTGTTTGGTACGACAAGCACCGTCCACACAAACGCGACGATGTATTTGTTTGGGGCGAAATCACTGAAAAGCCCATCACTGCGCAACAATTAGAAGAAGAAGAAAAAGCCGCCAAAGAAGCGGAAGAAGAAATGGAAGAATTTTAAAACGACATAAAAATGAATAGATTTATAAAAACGGCAACATTATTGCTAATTATATTTTCGGTAGCGGCAGCGTGCTCCACATCTGCCAACCAAAACGCAGTAGATAGTGC
Source organism: Bacteroidales bacterium (assembly GCA_017962175.1). GTDB lineage: Bacteria > Bacteroidota > Bacteroidia > Bacteroidales > UBA3824 > UBA3824. The sequence goes on from JAGCVU010000162.1 coordinate 43,115, forward strand.
CACGGCAGATTCATTACGCAAAGATTCTTTAGCCAAGTCGATAATTAGAACCAAAGATTCGATAGCCAGAACCGCCGCCGAAAAAACAGCTTCAACCGACTGCGACACCACAGTTATTGATTTGATAATTCAGGATTTTGATAAATAATATAGTAAAACAGTGAAAAAGATAATCCTTTCGTTAGCCGCAGCATTGTGCTGCATTGCCGGAGCGAACGCCGCACCCGCCGCCGATACGCTCAAATCTTCTATCGACACCATCGGCAACAAAACAGCAATCGACACTCTTGCCACAGCCGACAAATACCGCAAAGTGGTTCTCTTTAACGACAACACTTGGGCTTATATCGACATCGACCGTCCTGCCATTTCTGACGACGATTTTGCCGACAATTGGGACATCGAAAGCATTCATATTTGCAAGGATATTCCCGTTTCGTCGTTGCCTGCCGAAATAGACCTTGCCCTTGTAGACAGCACTCACGGCTATTGCGCACCCATTACAGGTCGCATTAGTTCAGGATTTAAATTTCGCAAAACCCGCAATCACAACGGCACCGACATTCCCCTAACAGTAGGCGACACTATCCGCGCAGCATTCGACGGCAAAGTTCGCGTGGTACGCACAGTGGGCAACGCCGGAGGATACGGCAATCTTATGGTAATTCGCCATCCCAATGGTTTGGAAACATATTACGCTCACCTTTCGGGCTTTATTGCCAAAGAAGAAGAACTTGTAAAAGCCGGCGAACCGATAGCCCTTGGCGGCAACACAGGTCGCAGCACTGGTCCTCACTTGCATTTTGAGGTTCGCTATATGGGCAAACCATTCGATTCAGAGAGAATTTTTGATTTTTCTACCGGCGAATTACGCGATTCTATCTTTACACTCAAACGTCATTACTTCAACATCTACTCGCACTACGGCATGACCGACGCCGAATCGGCAGCCACACAAGAGCGAGTTTACCACACCGTACGCAGTGGCGACACTCTCGGAGCAATTGCCCGAAAATACAACACCACAGTGGCGCGTATCTGCAAACTCAACGGCATTAGCCAAAATAAAATTCTTCGTCTTGGACAAAAATTAGCTGTAAGATAATTACAACAAATAAATGATATTTCAGATACTTACATTTCTCGGAGGATTAGCCCTATTGATGTTCGGTCTTAAAAACATGACCGAAAGCCTCCAAAAATTAGCCGGCGACAGTCTCAGCAAGTTTCTCGGCATAATGGGCAAAAATCGTTTCACCGGACTACTTTCCGGCGCAGGCATTACCGCCGCCATACAATCGTCGACCGCCACCACTCTTTTGACGGTGACATTCGTAAACGCGGGACTCTTTACCCTCAACCAAGCCATTCCCATCATCATGGGCGCAAACATAGGCACCACCATCACAGCGTGGATTATGAGCCTTGGTTTTTCGTTCGACATGGGCAAAATTGTTTACCCAATTTTTGTAATTGGCATCGTTTGTATCTATATGAAACGCAGCAAGGCACGCACCTTGGGCGAATTTGTTTTCGGTCTTGCGTTTCTGTTTTTTGGATTAACCATTCTCAAATCAAACGCTGAAGCAATGGATTTGGGACACAACGACACTGTAATCAACTTTTTTAAAACCACCAACGGACATTGGTATTCAGGATTATTATTCCTGTTGGTTGGCGGAATATTAACATTTTGCGTACAGTCGTCGGCAGCCATTGTAGCCTTTACACAGTTGCTCTGTGCCAGCGGAGTGTTGCAAATAGATCAAGGCATTGCCCTTGTGCTTGGCGAAAACATCGGTACCACGCTCACATCCAACATTTCGGCAATGAAAGCCTCCACTTCGGCTCGACGGGCAGCATTGGCGCACCTTATGTTCAACCTTTTTGGTGTAATTTGGGTGTTTGCATTATTTACACCGTTTACCAATTTTGTAGCATACGTATGGGGATTCGGCTCGTTTGAAAATCTCCAAACCGAACAATTACCCAAATATATTGCTGCATTCCACACCTCGTTTAACGTATGCAACGTATTGTTGCTCATTGGCTTGGTTAATTATATGGAAAAAATCATTGCCAAGATTATCAAAAAAACCGACGAAGACGAAGCCGAAGGCAAACTCAAATATATTGGAAGCAATTCGTATGTGCAAATTGGCGATACAGGTATGACCGCCGCCGAATTAGAGACCCTCGAAATGGGTCGCCGTATGCAAAAAATGTTTGGTTTTGTGGAGCAACTTATTCAAGAGCCCACTAACAAGAGCAAAGAATACGAGGCTCTCTACAACCGCGTGCTCAAATACGAAACCATCAGCGACAATATGGAGATTGAAATTTCGAAGTATCTTGCCAAGATAGGTAAAAACCACCTTAGTAACGATGCCAAAGAAAAAACTCGTGTAATACTCAAAGTAATCTCCGAACTTGAATCCATTGGCGACAGCGGTGCCAACATTGCCCGAAGCATTCAACGACGCTACGACAGCAAAGCCGAATGTACCGATTATCAAAAAGATAGCATTGTTAAGATGTACACCATTGTAAGCGATGCTATGGCGCAAATGACCTACATAATAGAAAAATTCAGCACCATTCAACGCAGCGAAATCGAAAAATCGTTCCAAATTGAAGACCGCATCAACCGTCTCCGTGCTGAACTCCGCGAAGAAAACATCGAAAACATCACCACCAAAAAACGTTACGAGTATACCAGCGGATTGTTCTATATGGAAATAATCAACGGTTTAGAAAAAATCGGCGACTTTATTATCAATATTGTTCAAGAATATAAACGATTGAGATTCAAGAAGTAAACAATGCGCACAGCACACAAAATATCATATTTGATTACAGCCATAATTATGGCTGTGCTTGTGCTGTGCATTCCCGTTGCCAAACAATATCACCCTATTGTGCACAAATGCTGCCACAACGAGGGCGGCGAACATCATTGCGACTGTCCTGTATGTTGTTTTCAACTATCTACATTCAGCGTTCAGGAAGATGTTGATTGTGAACAAACCGCCGATATTGTTTGCAACATATACTTTCCCCCAACACTTTGCGGTTATAGTCGCAACTATCATCGCAGTATCATAATTCGCGGTCCGCCAATAAATTAAAAGAAACAGGCAAAAACGTTTATCCTCATTTTCTTTTAATTTAAACACAAAACCAATGCAAAGCAAATTTTGCGCTGCGGCTGCGGTGTTATGTGCATTGTGCATTATATCAAACACATACGGACAAAATGACACTATGCCCGTGGTGCGTCTTGGCACAGCCGTTGTAAAACGCGCTGGCACCGAGCGTGTGCGCAATACAGCACAAACCGTTGAAACCGCCGACCGCGATTACATAACCCGAAACATGGGTGGAAGTCTTTCGGAAAGTCTTGAAAACCTTCCGGGCGTATCGTCTATCAATATTGGCTCGGGACAAGGCAAGCCCGTTATCCGCGGACTTAGTTTCAATCGTGTTGCCGTAATTGAAGACAACATCAAGCACCAAGCACAGCAATGGGGCAGCGATCACGGTTTAGAAATAGACCAATACGCACTTCAAAATGCACAAGTGATAAAAGGTGCATCGTCGCTCGAATATGGGTCTGACGCTATCGGCGGAGTAATAAGGCTGTCAACAGCACGTATACCAAAGCAACACAGCGTTTTAGCCGATGCCATGCTCACCGCCAAAAGCAACAACCGTTATCTGGGCGTTTCGGCAGGAGTAAGCGGCAGAAGCGACAAGTTTTTTGCATCGCTACGCATTACGGCGCAAGATTATGCCGATTTTTGTGTGCCAAAAGATTTTGTAAACATCTATTCGTATCGCATCAACCTCAACAACGGACGTTTGCGCAATACCGCCGGACGAGAATACGATGCCAATGCCGCATTTGGATTTATCTCCAATGGATGGCGACATCGCATAATTATCTCTGATGTAAACTCTTACAGCGGATTTTTTGCCAACGCCCACGGTTTAGAGCCGCGCAATGTAGATACCGAAACTCACGACAAGAGCATTCGCGATATTTTGCAACCGTCGCAAAGTGTAAATCATTTTCGCGCTGCATACAATTTAGAACGTTGGACATCGCAATATTCTCTTTCGGCAGACCTTGGCTATCAAAACAACTACCGCACCGAAAGTAGTCCATACGTAAGCCACTGTTATATGCCCGAAACGTGTCCCGAAACCTACAAAGGCGACCCCGACATTGAGTATCTCTACAACAAAGATGTGTACACGGCAGGCATAAAAACCAATTTTATGATTAACAGGCTTGCCATCAAAACGGGCTTATCGTCGGAATATCAAAAGAATAGAATCGACGGACGTGCTTTTATAATTCCTGCATTCAATAATTTGCAAAGCGGAATATACGCCTCTGCCAATTACCAAATCAACAATGTTGGCTACCATATCAACAGCATTATTTTTGAAGGCGGCATTCGCTACGATTTGGGACATCTTGAAACCGAGCCTTACAGCGATTGGTTTCGGTCCGAAGGCGAATATGTGCAACGTGCCAAAGCCATTGACCGAAATTTCAACGACATATCTTGGCTACTCGGCGCCACATTGCAAAGCGGAAAATTCACATTCAAAACCAATATCGGCAAAAGTTTCCGCATTCCATCGGCACAGGAATTGGCTTGCAACGGCGTTAACTATCACCATTTTAGCTACGAAAAAGGCAATCCCGACCTTCATAGCGAATCGTCGTATCAAATCGACGGCGAAATCTACTACACATCACGTCTTTGGATGTTTGTATTTTCGCCATTTGCAGGATATTTTACCAATTACATTTTTCTCGACCCCACTCCCCTATTCGACCGATTTTATGGCTGTGGAAATCAAATCTACAACTATCAAGAATGTAGCGTAATGCGTCACGGTGGCGAATTTACCATAAAATTCTGTGCCGACAACCGCGACATTCCCGGGCACAACGGTAAAATAGAGGCTGAGGCAACGATGGAATATGTAAAAGTGCGTCAAACATCGGGCAACAAAAAAGGCTACGGATTACCATTTGCTCCTCCCCCATCTATCAGACTTTCAACAGAATACACACGGGTAATGACACCCAAAATAGAAGTCTCAATAGGTGCAGAAGGCAAGGCAGTGGCAAAACAAAGCGACATTGTGCCGCCCGAAAATCCCACCGACGGATATTTTACAACAGGAATTTCTGCCGGCACTACATTTAAACACGGCTCTCGCTCTATATCAATCTCTATGAGGATAAACAACCTGTTAAACACTGAGTATTACGAGCATACATCGTTTTACCGACTTATCAACTTGCCCGCACAAGGCAGAAACTTTATTATCAATTTATCTTTTAATTTATAAAAATTTATCAACAATGAAAAACTTTTTTAAACTTACTTATATTACATTAGCACTTTCAGCACTTACACTCTCAGCTTGCAACAAAGATGACGATGAAATAGACCTTGAAAAACCCACCATTGACATTTCGTTTGCCGGAGCATTTCCTCAGAACGGTTCTGAACTGCATTTTGGCGAAAGTTTTACGCTCAACATCCGTCTTGCCGACAATATGGAACTTGGAGCATACAGCGTAAACATTCACAGCAATTTTGACCATCACTCGCACTCTACCGAAGAAGGCGAAGAAGAACACCATCACGACGAGGAAGAACATCATCACCACGATGGCGAAGAAGGCGACGGATTTTTCTTTTCGCAAGATTACACAATTCCCGCTGGATTAAAGGAATACAATGTTACCAACACCATTGAAATACCGGCACACGCACCCGACGGCGACGAGTATCAAGGTGGCGACTATCACTTTATGATAACAGTTACCGACAAAGCTGGATTTTCAGTGTTTAAATCTGTAGAAATTCATATTCACGACGAACATGATGAAGATCATGATCACGATGAACACTAATCTTACTTAAAGTAATTGATAGCATTACGCAGATTGTCGGCCTGAGTTGCCAAATTGTCGGCACTTGCGGCAAGCATCTCCGACGACGAAGCGTTGATTTTAACAGTGCCGTTGAGTTTCTGAATAATGTTATTAACCTGATTTGCACCCGCACTCTGTTCCATACTTGCATTAGTAATTTCGTTGACAAGAGTGCGAGTGTTTTCTATCTTTGGGATAGTCTGCTGCATCACAGTGCTTGCCTCCTCCGACAGTTGAAGGCTCTTTTGCGACATCTCTACAATATCATCGGCAGCACTCTTTGATTTTTCGGCAAGCGAACGAACCTCTTTTGCCACCACTGCGAAACCTTTGCCGTATTCACCGGCGCGAGCTGCCTCTACTGCGGCGTTAAGAGCAAGTATGTTGGTTTGGAAAGCAATTTCGTTGATAATAGAAATAGCCTCGGCAATAGATTTATTGTTTTCTAATAGGCTGTTGATTTTTACCACAACCTCATTAAACTTGTTGCAGGCATCTTGGCTTACATTGTTGGTCTGCTTAGCGTTGTAGGTATTTTGTTCAATATTCGAAGTCATCTCTTGCATAGTGGCAGAAAGGTCTTCGATATTGTTGCTCTGCGACATAGAACCCTGCATAACCTGCTGCGAAGTGGCATTAACCTGCTCGGAATTGGCAGCAAGATTTTCGGAACCAGCCTTGATAGTGTCAACAATTCCGGCAAGTTTTGTACTCATATCGCGGATGTCGTCGCACATTTCGCCAATCTCGTCGTTAGATTTATAGTCGATACGGCTTTTGAGTTGTCCATTAGAAATATCTTTGATAGCTGTAGAAAGTTGCGCAAGGGGATTTGAGAGCATACGTTTGAGGCATACAACCACCACGATGGCAATTATAGCAATCACAAACACAAGGAAAATAACCATAACTCGGAGGTTTTCGGTGGCAGCGCTTTTAAGTTCCGAATCGGGAAGGCTACCGATAACAAACCATCCTGGAGTGCCTTCGATTTTGCGGCTCATAGTGTAAAGATAATCACCCGAGGCGGCATCTTTGCAATATTTGATGCAATCCTCACCACGCAGCACAGCCTCGCCCACCTCTTCGAGACCGGGGTAAACAGTTTTGCCATCGCTTATGAGATTGAAATTCATAATCAAATCGTCGTAAATGCTGCCGATAATCACTGCCTTTTCGTCTACCATAAAAGTAACGCCATTATTGCCAAACTTACATTCTGACACCACTTTTTTAAGAGTGTTGAGACTAACATTGGCACAGAAAGCACCCACTATCTTGCCATCGCGCTTGATGGGCACGGCAAGAGTGTATTTTTTTTCGCCGGTAGATTTAGAAATGTCGGGACTTGTCATAGAAAAGTCCTTACCAAGTTGAAAAATATTCTTAAAATATTGACGGTCGGCGATATTGGCCTTAGAAAAACCCTTTCCATTAATGTAGTAACTGCCATCGGGATATGCCACAAACATCATCGAAAAATACTCTTTTTTGTCTTTGGCAATAGCGTCAAGACGTTTTGAATACTGTTTTTCGTCCATTGATGTAAAAATCTGTTCCGAAGCAATCCATTTAAGTTCGTCGGTCATAGTGGCGAGTTTATCAGTTACCTCCTGAGCAGATTTAGCCGAAAGTTCCTGCATACAGTATTCAAAGAAAGTTTTCTGAGATTTAAAATTAATATGATAACTTACCGCCATCATAATTATCAATGTGATAGCCACAATGGGGATAATTATCCTAAGTATCTTTGAGTAAACAGAAGTTCTTTTCATAGGTGTACGATTTAATGGTGATCGAGAGTAAATATACAAATTACGTGCCTTTTAACAAAGGGATAACATTTGATTAACCAAATATACGGAATATGTGCGGATTAATAATCTGGACTGATGTTAATTAATTGTTAAAAAAAAGAGCCACAATAACTGCGGCCCTTTTATGGTGATAGTTGTATTTATTCTGATAAATTATCCACGATTAAATAGTCGGTCGAAAAAGCCCGACTTTTGGGAATCTTCTGTTCCGGGCTTAAACGAATCAGATTTCTGGAAACCTTCTACCATTTTTTGCTCATCTTTGGTGAGTTTTTTAGGAATCCAAACATTGACAATGGCAAGCAAATCGCCACGACCGTAAGAGCCGTATGTGGGCAAACCCTTTCCTTTTAAACGGAGCACCTTGCCAGGCTGAGTTCCTGGGTCAATTTTTACTTTTACCTTGCCATCTATTGTGGGAATTTCGGCAGTGGCGCCGAGTATTGCGTCGGGAACACTGATGCTGAGGTTGTAAATCAAATTGTTGTCTTCGCGGGTGAGTTGCGGATCTTGTTCTTCTTCAAAAACAACAAGAAGGTCGCCATTTTCGCCGCCGTGTTTGGGTGCGTTACCCTTGTTAGGGACGGTCATCTGCATACCGTCTGCCACACCTGCGGGAATATTGATAGAGATAACCTCTTCGCCAAGCACTACGCCATCGCCACCACAATCTTTACATTTTTTGGCAATGATTTTTCCAGTGCCGCCGCACGCCGAACATGTGGTTTGTGTTTGCATGCGTCCAAGAATTGTGTTGCGCACTTGGGTTACCACACCTGTGCCGTGACATGTGGGACATGTATTCATACTTGAACCTGCCTCGGCACCTGTTCCGTTGCACGATTTGCAAGCACAATATTTTTTAACCTTGATTTTCTTTTCGCATCCGTTGGCAATGTCTTTGAGGCTGAGTTTCACTTTTACGCGCAGGCTACTGCCTTTGTTGACACGTTGACCGCGTCCGCCACCGAAACCACTGCCGCCGCCAAAGCCGCCGCCGAAACCAAAGCCGCTAAAGATATCGCCAAAGTGGCTGAATATGTCTTCCATATCCATTGAGAAACCACCGGCACCACCTGCGCCGCCCATTCCTGCGTGTCCGAATTGGTCGTAGCGGGCACGTTTTTGGTCGTCGCTAAGCACCTCGTAAGCCTCGGCTGCCTCTTTAAATTTTTCTTCCGCCTCCTTGTCGCCGGGATTGCGGTCGGGGTGATATTTGAGCGCGAGTTGACGGTAGGCCTTTTTAAGTTCGTCCTTAGTGGCGTTTTTGCCTACGCCAAGCACTTCGTAATAATCTCTTTTTTCTGCCATTGTTGTAGTTTTATTTATTCACCAACCACGACTTTTGCATAGCGTATCACCTTGTCGTGCAGGTAATAGCCTTTTTCAATAACGTCGATAATCTTGCCTTTGAGGTCTTCGCTCGGTGCTGCAAACTTGGTAACAGCCTCGTGAAGGTCGGTGTCGAGTTCTTTGTTGAGAGCCTCAATCTCTTTGATACCACGTTTTTCGAGAAATTCTTTGAACTTTTTGTAAATCAAATCAATACCCTCTTTTACAGCGTTGATATCTTGAGCCGATTCAAGACTCTTGATGGCACGTTCCATATTGTCTACCACAGGGAGAATACCTTTGATAACGTCTTCCTCGGCATATTTGGTAAGATCCATCTTCTCTTTGAGAGTGCGCTTGCGATAGTTGTCGAACTCTGCCATCAGGCGCAAGTAGCGGTCGTTGAGTTCGTCGTATTTTTTTTGAAGATCGCCGCCATTGTCAGTATCTTGAGCGGTGGTGTCAGTGTCATTCGCTGCCGTTTTGTCCTGACTGTTGTCAGTTTCTGACGTTTTGTCATCGGCATTACCACCTTCGGGCTGTGATTTTTGCTCGTCGGTGAGTTCTGTGTTTTCTTGCTCTTCCATTTTAACTTCCTTATTATAAGAACTATGGTGTCTTTTTCGTTTGCTCATATTTGTATATGTTTTTAATATCTGCATATATAGGTTCAAATAGTTTGCCACACGACCGCAAAATGACAAATTGGCAGTATTAAAATTTGCTTTCAATAATTAAAATGCGTACCTTTACATTCGCAAATTAAATAAAACACTATGAAAAATACACTTATATTATTAGTAGCAATATCAACAGCCCTTTCGGCAACGGCTCAAAAAGGATTAACATTTATTGAAACCAATCGCTTATGGTGTCCTGAGGTGCAAGATCAAGCGCAATCGGGCACATGTTGGTGTTTTTCAACGCTCTCGTTTCTTGAAAGCGAGATGAAAGCCGCCGGTGCAGAGGATATTCCAAACCTTTCAGAAATGTTTGTGGTGCGATATTCGTATCTCGACAAGGCTAAAAAATACGTTATGATGCACGGCAACACCAATTTTTCGGAAGGCGGATTTTTTTACGACAACATTTACGCTATGAAAAATTATGGTCTCGTGCCCGAAGATGCGTATCCCAACACTCTAAGAAAAGGCGCAAGTATCTATCACTTTGGATTTTCGGGCAAAATGAAAACCTTTATTGATTCGGTGGCTACCGACGACAACAAAATCATCGATCCAAAATGGTTTGAGATTTTTACCCAAAAAACCGATAATTTTCTTGGCACAGTGCCGCAAGAATTTGAATACAAAGGCAAAACTTACACTCCCAAAACCTTTGCACAAGAGGTTGTGAAACTCAACCCCGATGATTATGTGCAAATAACATCGTTTACCCATCACCCATTTTACGAATATTGCATCTTGGAATTGCCCGACAATTGGCGCTGGGGACAGTTTTATAATGTGCCAATCGATGATTTGGTGGCCGCCATTGACAGTTCGTTGGCACAAGGACACACAGTGGTATGGTCGTCCGATGTATCAGAAACAGGTTTTAACGAAAGCAAGGGTTACGCCACCATGCCACGCCACACCGAGGTAACGCAAGAGAGCCGTCAAGCCGATTTTGAAAGCCGCAGAACCACCGACGACCACGGTATGCAGATAATAGGCACAGCCAAAGACCTTGATGGCAATAAATTTTACATTGTAAAAAATAGTTGGGGCAACTACAACAAATTTGGCGGATATCTTTACGCCTCAGAAGAATTTGTACGAGCCAAAACTACGGGCATAATGATAAACAAAAACGTTTGCCAATTTTTATTTCAAAATTAAGAATGCACCCGAAACTATGAGCGCGAGGCCTATCCATCGGGTGGGCGGAACGTTTTCGTGAAAAACGAAGACGGCTGCCAACATTCCAAACACGTAACTAAAACTTATTAAGGGATAGGCAATTGAAAAATCCACATGCTTAAGGATATAAAACCACAGCACGGTGGCACCGCCCATACATAGTCCCGAAAATAGCAAATTCCAATTAGTGAGATAATCTTTGATTATTGGCCATGTGAAGGCGAACTTAGGGGCGTCTTTC
>JAGCVU010000163.1 GCA_017962175.1 Bacteroidales bacterium
GAAAACCTTTCGCCCGACGAACTCATCAAAGGTCATTACACCGGCATCCGTCCCGCAATCGGCTATCCGTCAACACCGCTTCACGAGCATAAAATTCAGGTTTTCAAGTTGTTGGATGTAACATCTTGCACAGGAATTGAACTCACCGAAAGCACAATGATGGTTCCAATGTCGTCGGTGTGCGGGTTCTATTTTGCAAATAAAGAGGCGAGGTATATTAAGGTGAAATAATTCATAACGCACAAAAAAATCCGTTCCGATTGTATCTCGAAACGGATTTTTTTATTTTATATGACAAAGTATACTATCGTTTTGTACATGTGCTAATATATATACGTGTGTGTTTCTTTTTGTCAAAATAAAAAGTCGACTCTTCCTCATATTTCATGGTAAGAGTTTTTCCTTTTATAGAAATTTCATACACATTAGGCTCGTTTTCTTCTTCGTCATCTTCATATTCAATGATAGATAACTTATTACCTGAAATCTCATATTTAACTAGATCAGAGTCTTCGTCACCGTCTTGATATTTGGCATAAGATATAGCTGATCCGTCAGCTTTAAATTCGATATAGGCTTCAACCACATCATCATCATCATCATCACCTAAAAAAGCATCAATATCAAATTTATCTTGTTCATTAATGATACCGTCTCCATTTAAATCAGCTTCATTATTACTAAAAAACTCTATTAAAAACTCTCTATAGGTTTTTCCGTCAATGTACGTTTCATGACTTGTGTAATCCCATATTCCGACGATAACTTTTGACAAATCCACATCATCATCATCTTTGTCTTTGTTACAAGAGGTTACACCAAATGCAAAAGCCATTAATAGGCTTGCAAGCATTAAATTATTAATTTTTTTCATATTAAAATTAGTTTATTTTAATTAACTCTCACCTTTTTTAGGCGGCAAGAAAATATCCTTTTTCTGGGTTCAATATTAATAAGAATAATATTAATAACAAAATATATAATGAAATTTATTATCAACATATACCTAAAACACAAAATTCACCGCCGCTGCAAACTGAAAACCTCGTAAATATAAATTATCCGTAAATGGAAGCATATAAGTCATTTTGGTGTCAATTAGCATAAAATTGTTTTTAAACAATTCTATTCCAACGGCGGGACTTACGTAAAAGTTTTTGAGCGAACTGTTTTTGCCCGAATATACCAAATAGCCAATATTGTAACCTGAATACAAATTGAGGAATTTTCGTCCGCCGCGACCCAAATGACGGGAATAGAAATCCTGTCCGAAACTGAAATTGAAAATGTCAGAATACATTAGTGTATCGTTTTGCAGCACTTCATCAGCCTTAAACGCGCCAACGGTTATGTACGATTTGCCCTTGGTGAAAAGATATTTCAACATATATCCGTAATACATATCAGCCGAAACGCCTTCCTTGGGATTTTCGGGCATAAAAACACTGAATTCAAATCCCGGCATATTCACAAACCTGATTTTCATTGATGCACTTGGAGTTGTAAGTTCACGCATCAACTTAATGTCAAGTACAACGGTTCCGTTTTTAGAATCCAATTCGCGAATTTCGTTTTGGTATTCGCGGATATTATCTTCATCTTCGTCAAAGCGGTCTTGCAACAACATCTTTTCTCGTGGAATGTATCGGGTAGTTTCTTTCAACTTAATAGTTTGACATTTCCATTCGTCCAAACGGTTTTTCAGATCGGCAAATTGCGATTTCCACATCACCAAGGAATAGGTTATTACATAGTAGTCCTTAGTTTTTTCTTCAATTCTTACGGAATTTTGCTCCAAGAATTGCTCAAATAGAGGCGACACCTTGTCAAAATTGGGTGTATAAGTTTCCACCTCAGCATCAATAAACGTGCTGTCGGCTCTGTTTTGTGCCACTGCACTACTTGCCAACATTACCGAGGCAAATAGGCTAAAAAGTAATAGATTTGTTCTCATAGTAGAAAGTTTTAATAATTGTTTTGGGCAAAGATAAAAATATTTTATCTATAAATCCCAGTTTTTTGAAAAAAAACACCCCCGCACGAGGTATAGCTTACCATTGTGCGGGGGTGTTTGATATGCGTTAACTAACGAATGTTAGTCCATTTGATCGTGGTGTTTCTTCATTAAGCCGTCGCTACCTGAAAGTAACTTTGGTGATTCACCAAGTTCGATAACTGTAATTTCTGGCTTTTCATACGGAAGTTTCTTATTATCTTTTTCTATCTTTTCCATTGTTAATCTATTTATTTTAACGTACACAAGGTATTATTACATTGATATTTTGAACATTTTGTTGCCAATTTTTACTATCACTACACCTGTTATGCGGCTGAGTGATATTTCTTCGTGTGTGGAGGCGGTTACACCGTTTTTGATAATTCTACCGCCAAGATCAATAATATGGTATTGAGTTTCGGACTGAGATTCAATATAAATTGTCTTGCCAAAAGACCACACTTTAACCACATTTTCAGTATAGATTTCAGAAACAGGTGTAACTATTTCGTCAGATTCTGTCGGGTTTATCGACGGTTCGTTGGTATCTATCACAGAGGCAGTTGTTTCTGGAAAGATTACGCGGATGCTTTGGGGCAGTATTGGTGCGGATTTAGACAAAAATTGAGATTCATTGCCGGTATATTTAAGGTAACAACGCATTGGTTTTATCCATGCACCACTACCTGCGCGTACAAATTCGCCTGCCGATATTCCGTCTTCTGCAACGTCAACTGCCGAAAAACCATATTCATCTTCTGAATCCTCAGTCCATCTCTTCTTTTGGTAAACGCCGATGAGCTTCCAATATGAAGGTTGTGTAGAGTTTTCTTGGGTGCCTACATTTGTGTATGGTTCTGTAGAATTGTTGGCAACAATTGTTATGTGCGAATCTTTCTCAGCTTCAATCACAATAGGATTCTCAGCAGAAGTGCTTTGCTTAGGCTTAAAGAGGTAGGGTGTGTTAGCTTCAATAGAGGTTAAAGCTTCAGAAGCTTTTGCCTCCCATTCTTTGGTTGTTTGATTGTATTCAACGCTCGAAATGGTGTGGAATGTACCGATGCTACTGAATTTGCTTGCATCACAACTAAAGGGTAATATCATTGTTGATGGTCTATCGGCTGTAAAATTGCGAATAATGATCACTTTTTTAACATTGATAGGCTCAGAGATGGTGATAGAAGCATTATTCAACGCATTGAATGTGGCAATTTTTTCGTTTTGCTCGTCTGTGATAGACAATACTTCTAATGGAACTTCTACTGTAAGTACAACATTACACGAGGCAGAAGCACCTTCGGGATCAGTTGCTTTAAAGGTGATGGTTTCAGAACCGTTCCAGAATTCGGTCGGAGTGCCGAATGTTACTTCGTGGGTTTTGTTATTCAAGTTAACCTTGATGTCTTTGTTTCCCGAAATTTCAATCTTCAACAGGGAAAAATCATGGTCTGCATCAGAAAGGTAGTCTTCGAGCATGACAGGCTTAAATTCGTCCATCGTTTCGATAGTCTGATCAGGAATCTTTTTGAATATCGGAACATCGTTGATAGACTTGACAGTAAATGTTACCTGCTGCTTAGCGGTAGCGCCTTCAGGGTCTGATACTGTGAATGTTGCTACGGCAGAACCATTCCAATATATATCAGGAATTTCGATGGAAGCCACGCGATTGTTATCAATGTTTACATTCAGAGTACCTGACGGTGGTTCCTTGCCCTGATGTTTCACATCCACTTCCCATAATAATTCGTTATTCTTATGGTCGGCATCCTTCACGTATTCGTCGAGTTTGATCTTAGCGAATGTCTGTTTTTCGTCGATAATCTGATTCGGAATCTGCTTCACAAGTTGCGGTACATCGTTAACCGAATTCACTGTGAATGTTGCGGTTTTGTAATCTGAAGCATATTCACCATCGGTGGCCGTAAACTTAATTGAGACAGAACCGTACCAATTTGCATCAGGAATGATAATAGATGCCACACGGTTAGGGTCAATTTCTACAGTCAGATCACCATCCGCCTGGTCGGTTCCTATAGGTGTAATGTCAAAATCCCATAATATTTGATTTTTTGGATGATCTGGGTCGGTAACATAATCATCTAATTTGATTTTAGTGAAGGTTTTACCTTCATCTATTGTTTGGTTTGGTATCTGCTTAACTACAGGTGGATTGTTCACCGATTCCACGTTGAAGTTTACTGTTTCCGAGCCAACAGCACCCTTTGTGTCAGTAGCATGAAAGGTAATGTCTTCTGAACCGTTCCAATATTCGTTTGGGATTTCAATAGTAGCAACGCGTTCAGGTGAAATAGAAACTTTTAGTTGCTTGTTGCCCGAAACCGACCACTTGAGTTTTTCTGGCTTGTCAAAATCGTCAGTTACATATTTGTCTAACTTAATGGGGGCAAACTTCTTGCCTTCATCAATGCTTTCGCCTGGAATACCCATTACCACTGGCGCAGTATTCTCAGCCTCTTGAGCTCCTGCTCCAAATGAAGTGAGCATAAAGCAGAAATAAAAGATAATTTGGTTATTATTCTCATAATTATGATATTTAAAAATGTAAATATTTAGTTCTTGTGTAATAACTCAATCTACTATTAACGAAAGAAACGCACCAAAGGATTTGCAAATCTTTATTTATTTTAAAAAGCTAATCGCCACACCTTATTAATATAGTAATTATTTTAGGAGAAAAATAAAAAAAACCGCCCTTGAATAGAGCGGTTTTTTGCACTTGGTCGGAGTGGCCAGACTCGAACTGGCGACCCCAACGTCCCGAACGTTGTACGCTACCAACTGCGCTACACCCCGAGTGCGTCCCTTGCGGTTTTGCGGTGCAAAGGTAAAAACCCTTTTCCGAAAAAAAAAACTTTTTTGTAAAAAAAAAACTATTTTTGATTATAAAAAAAATGATATAGACAACATATTGTAAACCAATTATTTACCATCTTTCTACAAAAAAATACATTAAAAATAAAAAAAAAATGCTAAAATCGTTATAATCTTAAAAAAAATGTCATACATTTATAACTGCTAAAAATAGAAAACAAACCTATTAAATAAAGATGAACAAATATTTGAAAATTAGACTTTTAAGTATTGGTTTAGCGGCAATGGTTTTGGCAGGATGCAATAGTTCTGGCAATCAAAACACGGGTGAAAACGGCGAAAACACCGCTAATACCAATAGTGATTCGATTCAGATACGTCAGTCGGAGCAACTCACCGAACAACATCTTGAGCAAAACCAAGACCCTAATCAAGATCCTGTACCAATCGAGGACGTTAAAGAGAGATATTTTGCGCCCGCCGAACTCAAATATTGTCAGCAGAGCGATGAATACCTTTTCGATAAATTTTACCCAATAGGCTGGAGCAAGGACGGACACTTTGCTTATATCCTTGAACCTGCCGACGAAGCCGCCGGTCTTTATTTCTTCAAGTTCAGAATTCAGAACATGATCAGCGACAAGATTGTATACGAATGGGAACTCGACCCCGACGAGGAGGTTGAAACCGGCAACGTAAAACAAATGTGGAAAGATTATGAAACTGTTTTTGTAGAAAAACTCAACAAATACGGAATCATTCAACAGAAAAATTTCACCATCGAAGGCACCGAATTCACCAAAAATGACAAAAAATTCAAGGTAGTAATCGAAAACGAAATGGCTACCAACGAAGATTTTGGCTTTGAAGTGGTTAAGAGCACTCAGATCAACCTTAAATCGCCCGACCTTGGCGAAAAACAAATCTACAACTACACCGAAAAAGAGTTTAACCTCTGCGTTGGCAAAATTATTCAGGGCGTACTCATCAGCCCATACGAAAACCGTGTAGCTGTTATGGTTAAAACCGAAAATTGCGGCTACGAAGGACCTCCGAACGTGATTTCTCAGTTTTTAGTTGGAACAAATCTTACAGAAAGTTTCAAAAAATAGACAAAAAAATTGGAAAAATAATAAAATAAGCGTATATTTACCGAAAAAATATAAACATCTAAATCCGAAAGTATGTTAAGAATAGAGGATTATTTAGTTAGCGGAGACAACGTTAGGAAAATGGTGAAATGCACCAAAACCAGCGGTGAATTCGAAAGAGGCTATCCCGACACTATAGTAATACACTATACAGCAGGACCTTATCAGTCATCGCTCAACACTCTCGTTAATCCGAAAGTAAAAGCGTCGGCGCACGTGCTCATCGATCGCGACGGCAGCATCACACAGTTGATACCATTCAACGAGATAGCGTGGCACGCAGGCGAAAGTTCTTACGGCGGTCGTTCGGGCTACAACAAATATTCAATCGGTATCGAAATCGTAAACTCCGGCCCTCTAACCAAAAGCGGCAACGTTTACCGTTCTTGGTACGGTTCGGCATATAATCCGAGCGATGTAGTTGAGGCCATCCACCGCAATCAGAACACCGCTAAATATTGGCATATATACACAGCCGAACAAATCGAAACCGTACGCCAATTGTGCGCAGAACTCATCGAGGCTTATCCCAACATCAAGCAGATTCTTGGTCACGAAGAGATTGCTCCCGCTCGCAAAACCGATCCGGGTCCGGCATTCCCATTAGACAAACTTCGCGAACAATTGCTTGGTTCTGACCGCAGAAACGATGGCGGTGCCGAAATGCCTGATACAGGACGAGTTATGGCAAACACCCTCAACATCAGAAGCACACCTAAATCTGACGGAGCTCTTGTTGCCAAACCTCTTTCAAAGGGTACTCTCGTTAGCATTGTTGACGAGCAGAACGGTTGGTACAAGATACGCACCTCTATTGAGGGATGGGTATTTGGAAGATATATCGACATTAACTAAAATACACCGCAAATGAAAAAATGGATTATTATTATCGGTTCCATAATCGTAGTGCTCATAGTGATAGGAGTACTTCACGATGCAGGATACCTCAATTTCAAGTGGACAACCCTAACAAAGTTGTTTGCTGCTCTCGCGGGTCCGTATATGCTGATGAAGAATATATTCTTCAATCGCAACTCGGTTTCAAGCGTTGACGAAATTCTTGCAAAAGCAAAGCAGGGACTGCTCAACGACGAAGAACACAGAGAAGAATACGACGCCAAGATTTCAGAAAAAGAGGCAGAAATCCAAAAACTTGAGGAACAGATAGAAAAACTTGATAACAAAATTCAAGTCATCGAGCAAAAAAAGGAGACAGTAACACAAGAAGTAAGTATGATGTCTACTGAGCAAATGATGGCAGAATTTGAAAAAATGTATGGCAACGAAAAAGATGACTAAACATATTACCATATTGGCATTATTGGTAATGTCGCTGCTTTGGATTCAAAACGCATCGGCGCAAATTACTCTTCAATGCGTAAAACCCGGCGAGCAACTACTGTTACAACCCCAAAACGACACAGTTTGGGTGATGGACAACTACCGTATGATCAAGGTAATTGAAACAGGTCGTTTGCTCAAACTTGAAAAAGAGAAAACAGCACTTCTCGAAGAGAAATGCGACACTCTCCGAAAAGTTATCAATCAAAAAGATGAACTAATAGAAACCCATAAATCAGATCGTCAATACTACGAAGGTGAACTAAAAGATTGTAGAAACGATGCTATCACCGCCGCACAAGACGCTAAGAAATACAGACGCCGTGCAAGATGGGCAACTATCGGTTGCGGTGTGGCAGCGGGAGTCGGATTCATAGTAGGGGCTGTTCTATTTAAGTAACTATTTAACTAACAGAAAATAAAGTAAACCAAATTATTCAAATAAAACGTTATAAATCATGGAAGTAAATCAGTACATGCAGGAAGTGCAGTATTATGAAAACCATAATATAGAATACTTCACTGCGATATACATTCCGGTAATGATTTGGCTGATACTCTCGCTAATCTTTATCGTGATAATGTTTAAGAAGTACACCTTCGGCGATTGGACCAAAGAAAATCCTAACCCTTGCGATGGTGAAACATTCAACATGCCTCGTGGTACATTCCGTGGCATTTTAACACTTTCGCTACTGTTTATCACAGTGGTAATCGAACTTGCCAACGTTAAGATTATCGGTCTCGAAGCCGAATTCTCTGAATTTATGGCAGCATTCCAAATGATGATTGCCTTCTATTTTGGCGCAAAGGTTATGCACCACATCAACTCTGTGGACAAAACCAAAACCAAAATGCTTGCTCAGGCTGCCGAGGCTCAGGCTCTCGGTACTACATCAGCCGCTTTGGAGCGCGAGGCAGAAAACGGCGTTACTACCGTAGACAACTCGTACTTTGAAGAAGAGGGTGCAGCCGGATAGTCCGCAATCCTAAAAAGCTAAATGCCGGAGGAATGTCGTAGCACAATCTTCCGGCTTTTTAATATATACACACTCATTTCTTTTTGTCAAAAAATTATCTGATTTGGAAAACATCATTACTGCGCTTTACAAAAAGCACCCTGCGCACTTGGCTCTTCAAAACGCATTTGATACCGAAGGAAAAGTTCATATTATAGGTCTTAACACTTCGGCAACGGCTTTTTTTGCTGCCTCCGACACCAAACTTGCAGCACAACCACTTATTTTTGTTGCCGACGGCGAGGAAGATGCCGCATATATCTACAACGACTTTCAAACAGCTGAGCAGAATCGCCCCGTTTACTTTTATCCCTTTTCGCACAAAAAATCTGCATTAAAAAAAGCCGAGAACACTCTCAGCCCCGAATTTCTGCTATCTAAAACCGAGGTGCTCGACAAAATTCAGCAACAAAAAAATTTCGTGCTGATAACATATCCCGAGGCACTTGCCGAAAATGTGATTTCATCAGCCGACCTTCAAAAAAACACTCTTGAACTATATACAGGACTCGAAGTCAACACCGAGTTCATTACCGAAGTGCTTGAAACATACGATTTTCAGCGCGTAGATTTTGTTTTTCAACCGGGACAGTTTGCAATAAGAGGCAGCATCATCGACATATTTTCTTATTCAAACGACAATCCTTACCGTGTAGACTTTTTCGGTGATCAAATCGACACCATCCGCACATTCGACATCATCGACCAGTTATCTATCGAAAAGGTAGACCGTATCACCATCATCCCCGACATTTGCAAACAGAATGCCGACTTGCCAAAAATACCTTTCCTCGATTTTGTGCCCAAAGAGAGTGTATTGTGGTTTTCCGACTTGGATTTTTGCCGCGACCAAATCAAATCGTTTGCCGACGACGAAGTGTTTGTTGCCGATGGTGGCGAAGAAGATTTAGATATTCCTATCTTTGTAGATATCAATAAGTTTGACGAATCATTAAAACAAAAACATTATATCGACAACGGCTCTACCGCCAACCTTAAATCGGTGGTAAAATTCAGCATCACACCGCAACCGATATTTAAGAAAAACTTCTCGCTACTTGCCTCCAACATACGTCAATATCAGTCGTCGGGATATAAAACATACGTATCTTTTCTCAACGACAAACAGATTGTACGTCTCCACGATATTTTTAGTGCCGATTCTGCAATTGGTTCGGTAGATTTCAACGACATTGTAATGACAATTCATCAAGGTTTTGTCGACAATGATTTAAAGCTTTGCTGCTATTCCGATCACCAGATTTTTGAGCGCTACTTAAAGTATCGTTTAAAGGAAGCCAAAATTCGCAAAAGCCGCGAGGCAATAACCCTCAACGAGATGAACAGTCTTAAACCCGGCGACTATATAGTGCATACCGACCACGGCATTGGCACTTTCGGCGGTTTGGAAACTATCGACAAAAATGGTCATCCTCAAGAAGTTATCCGCTTGGTTTTCAAAGACAACGATATTCTATATGTAAGTATTCACGCACTTCACAAAATTTCGAAATACAAAGGTGCCGACGGCGAAGCTCCAAAAATTTACAAACTCGGCAGCAACACATGGAACAAGCTGAAACAAAAGGCTAAGTCGAAGGTTAAAGATATTGCACAAAAACTTATTAAACTATACGCTCAGCGCAAACAGCAAAAAGGATTTGCCTTTTCGCCCGACTCATATTTGCAACAGGCACTCGAAGCATCGTTTATCTACGAGGACACTCCCGACCAAGAAAAGGCAACAGCTGCCGTAAAAGCCGACATGGAGTCGTCGGAACCTATGGACCGTCTTATATGCGGCGACGTGGGATTCGGCAAAACCGAGGTGGCAATCCGAGCTGCATTTAAAGCTGCAACCGATGGCAAACAAGTGGCTGTGCTTGTGCCCACTACAATTTTGGCTTTACAACATTACAACACATTTAAAGAACGACTTAAAGATCTCCCTTGTACAGTGGAGTATATCAGCCGATTACGCACAGTAAAAGACATCAGAGATATACTCAAACGTCTTGCCAACGGCGATATCGACATATTAATTGGAACTCACAAAATTATTAGCAAGGATGTGATTTTCAAAGATTTGGGACTTCTCATAATCGACGAGGAACAAAAATTTGGCGTGGCTGTTAAAGAAAAACTCAAACAGATGAAGTTGAATGTAGACACGCTAACTCTCTCTGCTACACCTATTCCGCGTACATTGCAGTTTTCGCTTCTCGGTGCCCGCGACCTTTCAATCATCAACACTCCACCGCCAAACCGTTATCCGATTATCACCGAGGTGCATACATTCAATCCCGAAATCATAAAGGAGGCTGTTGACTACGAACTCAACCGCAACGGTCAAGTGTTTATTATCCAAAACAAAATCAAGGAGTTGCACAAAACTGAGCAACTCGTAAAAAAACTCTGTCCCCATGCCGAAACCATCACTGCACACGGTCAGATGGACGGCAAAATGCTCGAAGATATTATGCTCGGTTTTATCAACAATGAAGCCGATGTATTGATATGCACCACCATCATCGAAAGCGGATTAGATATTCCTAACGCCAACACTATCATTGTGTTAGATGCGCAAAACTTTGGTCTTAGCGAACTACACCAACTTCGCGGTCGCGTGGGACGATCAAACAAAAAGGCGTTTTGCTACCTTATGGCACGTCCCGAGGAGATTATGACACCGCAGGCACGTCAAAGATTAAAGGCTATCGAAAGTTTTTCGGAACTTGGCAGCGGATTCAACATCGCCATGCAAGATTTGGACATCCGTGGTGCTGGCAACCTTTTGGGCGGCGAACAAAGCGGTTTCATATCTGAAATCGGAATGGAAACCTACCAAAAAATTCTCGACGAGGCTATCATCGAAATTCGTGAGCAGGAATACCAAGAAATGGTCAACAACAAAGACAACAGCGATGGAACAGCGCCTGTGCCATTGCCGCAGAATATGAAGTTTACTTCAGACTGTATCATCGACACTGATATGGAACTGCTTTTGCCTGAATCATACGTAGAAAACATCACCGAACGTCTCAAAATTTACCGTCAGCTGGATAATGTTAAAGACGAACAAGCTCTGCAACAGATAGCCAAACGACTCACCGACCGTTTTGGCAAAATTCCGGAACCCACCCAACAACTATTCAACATCGTACGTTTGCGTTGGATAGCTATCGAACTCGGTATGTTGAAGATTATTCTAAAAAATGGCAAAATGATTTGTTATTTTACTGAAGATCAAGACTCTCCGTACTATCAGTCGGAAGTATTCGGACGTATTATCTCCCACCACAACGGCAAAGACTCCGTACTAAAACCGGTCAACGGAAAACCATGTCTCGTGGTAGAAAAAATCACAAATCCTGAGAAAGCGTTGATTTTCTTGAAAAAAATTTATGATAATTAAAAAAAATCATAAAAATATATTTGGATTAAATAATTTTTTATTATATTTGTAGTAATACTTTAAGTGCATATTTTGCATTAAAGAATTATAGTAAGTAATTGATTTAAAACATTTTAACTATGAACATTACCACAAAAATCCAACGCCTTCGCAAAGAGAAAGGATGGTCGGTGGCAAAGCTTGCCCGCGAAACCGACATTCCTACAGTAAGTTTGCGTGTTATGCTCAGTCGCGAAGACCCAAACAATTACAGCATCAAGTCGCTCATCAAGATTGCCGACGTTCTCGGTGTTACTGTTAGTTACCTAACTCTCGAAGAAAACGAAACCGACAAACCGAAACTCACCGAAGCACAGCGCAAGGAACTTATCGGACAGTTTAACAAGACAATCGAATCATATTTCGACCTTGTAAAACCGGGATCGTACCAAGATAAACGCTCCTTCAACGACGACGACGAGGATTTCGAAGACTAAATACTGATTCTATCTGGCGCAGTGCGGATGATTGATTCGCGCTATCATTGCGCTCATTTTTTCTGTATGTCGGGTTTCTATAACCTTGACATCGGAATGTGTCATTGTTTCTGCCCAATGTTCAAGTATCTTGACTCTTTCAGTTTCGCATACTTCTGCTTCAAAAGCGAGTTTTATCTTTACAAAGCCTTTGCGGATAATGCCGCTTGATATATTTTCCATATGTAATATTTTTAAGAATTATAGTTATTATGTAAATATAAATTTACAATAACTATGCCATTCTTTAAAAATTTACAGTAAAACGAGCATTGAGTTTGGTTCAATCTCCAATTGGTACAGTCCTGTGGATTTTTTGATATACTCCTGACCGGAAAAATAGTCGGTGAGCATTTTGGCTTTTGACTTGATGTCGATACGGCAAGATTGTTTTTCTCGGTTGAATACAAAAATTACTTCATCGCCCTGACAACGGCGGGCAAATGAGTAAAGCCGCAGTCCGTCGGGCGCAGCAAGTGTATGAAAGGTGCCTGTGGTCAACGATTTGTGTTCTCTACGAAGTGCAGTCAACTTTTGGTAAAAACTGAACAATCCATCGTCAAACTTCACATGGTCGGTTTTGTGGCTTTGTATACCATTTATCACAGGATGTTCTCCGCTGAATTTCAATTCTTTCCACATCATAGGCTTACGACAATCGGGATCGTTGGCGCCCCACATACCAGCCTCGTCGCCATAGTAAATCATTGGTGCACCGATAAATCCAAACTGAAATACAGCCATCATTTTCTGAATCTGTCGCTCACGTTTAAATGGTTTGCGGGTATTGTAATGCGGGTCTTCCGCGTGCGAATTGGCAAAAAACATCCCGATATTGCCAAATTTTTTCAACCTGCGATTTACTATATACGAAGCAATACGTTCGGTATCGTGAGTACCTAACATATTTTGCATCAGATAGTTGCTATCAGTAGGGTAGAGGTTCAAAAGATAATTGAGGTTTTTATCAAATTCGTGGCCGGTTATGCAATTTTTTTCGGCTGCAAAAAATCTGCACATCTCCGTCAACAGACAGTAGTTCATTACCGAATCAAAAATGTGATCGTTGAGATAAGGCTTGATAATATCCTCGTCTTCAATAAGTTCGCCAATGAATAAAGAATCCGGTTTAAGAGATTTTACAAATTTATGCGCCTCAGCCCAAAAGGTAGACGGCACACCAATAGCGTGGTCGATACGCCAACCGTCAATACCATCAACTTCTTTTCCGTCGACCACGGGAAGCAGCCATCGTTTTAATGTGGCCAACACATAGCGGCGAACTTCATCAGACGAATAGTTGAGTTTTGGCATCTCCTTCACGCATCCCCAAAACTTCTGATAATTGAGCGATTTTGATGTTGACTTTTCAAAGTCGATATGAAACCACGAAGCATATTTTGATTTCTGACGATGTTTTAGCACATCTTGAAACGGTCGACTATTGTAGCCAATGTGATTAAACACACCGTCAAAAATAATTCTCATTCCACGTAGATGTGCCTCACGGATAAGTTGCAAAGTTTCTCTATCGGCTATAGTCCATGCTGCATTGTCAAAATCGTTGAAATCTTCATGCGCTATGGTTTGAATATCAGCACGTGGATTGCTTCCAAAAAACGGATCTGTATGCAAAAAATTGGTTCCGTCGTATTTGTGCAACGATGGCGAATATTGCAACGGAGTGAAATACAACGCATTTACTCCCAGTTGCTTAAGATAGTCAAGTTTGCTGATAATACCCTTAATGTCGCCACAATAGCGACGACGCAAAAGGTTGGTTTTAAGATTGGCATCGTTTTTTTTCTCGTTAGCATCAAGAGCATACCACTCCGATGTCCAATCGTGAATTCCCCAAGCATTGCGATGATTGAGAGAAAACGGTGTAGTACCTTCAATGTCGGAGGCGTTGATAGGATTTTCGTCATTGGCACGACAAAAGCGTTCAGGAAAAATCTGATACCAAACCGCGCTCGCAGCCCAACGGGGATAACCGTTGCTAACGTACATTGTCTAAGATAGTTACAATTTTTTGACGTACACTATCGCACACCGGCACAAGCGGCAGACGAAGGTTCTCCTTGATAATGCCGAGGTGGGCGAGGGCTGCCTTTGCTCCGGCAGGACTTCCATCTTCAAACAATGCATTCATAAGATCCAACAAATTAAAGTGAATTTTGGATGCTGCCTTGAAATCACCTTTGGCACAGAGATTTACCATTTCGGAGAATTGTTTGGGAACAACGTTTGCCACTACCGAGATCACTCCTGTAGCGCCCAATGCATACATCGGCAATGTAAGTGAGTCGTCGCCTGAAATCAAAGCAAGACTTTCGGGCTTGTTGTTTACAATGTTCATTATCTGCGACATATTGCCGCTCGCCTCTTTTACTGCAATGAGGTTTGGGCAATCGTTGGCAAGTTGTACTATAGTTTGAGCATCCACATTACGCGAAGTGCGACCGGGCACATTGTAAAGCACTACAGGCACCGGACTTGCAGCAGCAATAGCCTTGAAATGCTCGTAAATGCCTCGTTGATTGGGTTTTGTGTAATATGGAGAAATACTCAGAATAGCGTCGATTCCTTTAAAGTCGGTGGTTTTGAATTCGTCGATAATGGCAGCAGTATTGTTTCCACCAATGCCATACATTATTGGAACTCTGTTGTTTACGTATTCAACAACGAATTTTCTAAGTTGTTGGCGTTCTTGCGGTGTTAGGGTAGAGGGTTCGCCTGTGGTGCCCTGCATAGCTATAAAGTTGATTCCACCGTTGATTATATAGTCCAAAAGATTTTGTAGCGAAGGATAGTCGATGTTTCCACCATCGTCGAAAGGCGTTATCAAGGCAACGCCTGTGCCGTTGAATAATTCACTCTGCATAATTATTGTGTAAGTGTTTCGTGTGTAAAATAATAGTTCTCAGTTTTTTAGTATGATTTACTTTTTAGATATTACCGACAAATATTGTTTTATGCGGTTGATAAGTTCCTCAGTTTCAGGAATTCTACCGTCTTTAAATTCAAGAGCAAAATCGGCATAGTCATGGTCTTTGTATTTGATCGACACTTTGAATTTTGCCCTCGACATACCCATAACGTAGTCGATACACAGGTTTTCCTCGGTGCATATATTAATAAGTATGTCGTAATCGTTGGCTATGAATTTTTCCACCTCGCTGTTGGCTGGATAGCCAAAGAATGTTATTTTTTCTAAAGAAAATAATCGTATGTTTGGACAAGGTGTATAGTAGTGAAGCATCTCCTCATTGAGAACCATACCGAGAGCGTCAACTATTTTGCCAGTGTCGGCGAGTCCGGTGATAAACCGTCGTGCCGCAAAATAGTTGGCTTGTACCGTAGAGTCAAACAATAGGCCTATGCTCTGAGCCGAGTCGATATTGTGATACGACTTGGCACGCTGTACTTTCTCAGCCATTCTGCGCAGCTTGTTGCTGCCCATTTTCTGCCGTGTATTTATCAAAAATTTCATACCGCAATTTTACGAAAAAAAAACGATAGTGGCATCAATCTTTGTATTATTTTATTGTTTCTTTGCTTATAAACGCAATATTTTTTCAAAATCTGTGATAAGGATAGCCGTATCCGCCATAAACAGGATACATATTTTGCGATCTTGAAACCTCAAAACCTATTGATAATCCGGGTGTTATCTGATAGGTAGCACCAAAAGTGCAAATATATCCGTCATTGGTTGACGAATACTTTTGTTGACCCAAAAAGCGCGATTGTCCGTAAATAATGCTACCGGTAATCAGCAGACGTTCTGATGCCATATAAGCCACCTCGGCATTGTAGTAGTTTGAAATGGCTCTTAAATTCTGATAATCAGGTGTTTCACTATAAGAATTAAATACCGGAGCTTTAAAGTTGCTCAATGCCATTCCCATACCAGCAGTTACTTGCCAGCGTTTGCCGGGTTGAAATGTCATTCGAGGCGAAATATATTCAGTGGAGCCGGCTTTTGAAAACCCCATACCCATATCCACCTCAGTACGGGCTTGACGATTTTTGCTTTGTCGTATGCTTTCGCGCACCGGAGTTTGCGAATATGGTTCAGAGTTGTACTCCTGAAGATATTGCGTTTCGTTGTTGTCAACGTTTTGATATTCTGAAATTTCCTGTGCCATAATGTTGACCGACAACATCAATGCGCACGATATTAATGCAATTTTTTTCATAATGAATCATTTTTTTTCAAGCGTAAAGATACTGATAATTATCAAATCCCGCACTATCATTAAAAACTTTTAACACATTTTATAAAAATATTCGTGTTTTGTTTTTTTTGCTAACAAATTTTTCGTACTTTTGCGTCAAATATGCAAAGAGAATAAGAATGTATTTTCTTTGCTTAAACAACAAAGGATACACATTATATATTATAAGATACGAGATGGAAAACTTACAGATTGCAGAAACTGCCAAAAGTCCATTTATAAATTTCGACTGCGACAACGGCTTCCTCGAGGTCAGAGGCAGATCGATTATAGAGAACACATTCGCTTTCTATGAGCCTGTGTTCAAGGTACTTAGCGAGTATGTGCAGAATCCTAAGGATAAAACCACCGTACACCTATCGCTCGACTATTACAACACAAGTTCGCAGATTTGGATCTACAACATTCTCAAAGAGTTGAACAAAATCAACGAGATCCAGGGCAAAGAGGTGGACATCATTTGGTATTACAGCGACAGCGACTTGCTCGAAGCCGGAAGAGATTTTCAAAATGTCTCTAAAGTGCCAATCGTGCTCAAAGAAACTGGCGACGGAATCGATGAAGAGGATTTGTAGTTCTTTGAATATTTGAATTATGAACACGGTAGCGCCACTGCTTAATCTCAAAAGGTATTACATTAGACTTATTATAATACTTCTTGTGCTTTTTGGAGTGGGTATCGTGTTTATGAATTTAAAAATTTTTTCGCATCCGCTTCTTTACAACCCATATGTTACTCTCGCTTTGCAATATGCGTCTATAATTGCTACGGGCGTTCTTATTATAATAGGCTATCGTCATTACAATAAGGCTGTTACCGAAAATAAAGACAACCCCGATGAAGATATCAAACGTGTAGTTTATATCCGTGCCAATAGATATCAAAACAATTTGATATTTGCGGCACTTGCTGTTAACATATTACTTATGTTCCTCACTTTCAACAAGATGTTTATGTTTATCTCAACCATCTGTTTCGTATTCAATTTTATTTATATGCCGTCAGACGACAAGTATATAAGCGATTTTATCGAGCAGATCGACGAGGAACGCTACGAAACCGAAATCAATCAACAAGACGGAAACAATATCAACCAGAATTTCGAGTCGTAAACCTACGGCGTATTATTTCTCTAACCAACCCCAATCTAACTGACAATCAATACATTAAAATAACAATTAGTTAATATTTTATTTCTAATTGGTAAAATGCACAACAAAATAAAAAAAATGTGTAATAAAATTTGCAAAAAGTTTGTTAAATACTTGCAAATTTAAAGTTATATATGTATATTTGTAACGTTAAATTAAAAAAGAACAATTATGGATCAAACGTACACTTTAGAACAATTTGCCGAAATGTTTTGGGTAAACAAACACACAGTATCACGGTGGCTGAGTATTGGCATCATCAAAGGAACACAGAGTAGCGACAACAGTTGGCTTATACCCAAAAGCGAAATTAAAACTGCATCGCTTAATGTAAGATATTTAAAAACTTCACCGTTGGTTTTTGATTAATCAAACTTTCCCAAACAACGGCTTTTCCATTTTCCTAAATCACGCCGTCCCAAATGGTTAAATCATTTTTTGAAGGGACGGCGGTTTTTTTGTTCAAAAAAATCTTCAAATATTCGGCACTTAATCGTTTTTTTTCGTTATATTTGTCTCGAAGGGGTGCGATTTTAGGTTCGCTCCGCAGGCAGCATCCCTCCGGTCGGAGCAATGTCTAACATTCTTTTACATAAAGATTTATCAAAAAGATGAGCAAAGTATTAGTTATTGGCTGCGGCGGCGTGGCGAGTGTGGCAATTGCCAAAATTTGTCAAAACAGCAAGGTTTTCAGCGAAATGTGCATTGCAAGCCGTACGCTTTCAAAGTGCGACGCAATGAAAGATAAGTGGCAACCAACCACTTCTGTCAAAATTACAACCGCAAAGGTTGACGCTAATTCAAAACAAGATCTCGTGGCGTTGATCAACCAATACAAACCCGACTTGGTGCTTCACCTCGGTTTGCCTTATCACGACCTTGTAATTATGGAGGCATGTATCGAGTGCAAGGTCAACTATGTGGACACCGCTTCGTACGAGCCTGAAGATATCGACGAACCCGTTTGGCGTGCAAAATACGAAAAACGTGTTAAGGAGAAGGGCTTTGTGGCTTATTTCGACTATTCCGACCAATGGGCTATGGGCGACGCATTTAAAAAAGCGGGCAAGATGGCTTTGCTCGGTGGCGGTTTCGACCCGGGTGTTACAAATGTGTTTATCGCATACGCTAAAAAACACTATTTCGACCAGATAGATTATGTAGACATTCTCGACTGCAACGGCGGCGACCACGGTTATCCTTTTGCCACCAACTTCAATCCCGAAATCAATCTCCGCGAGGTTTCCGCTCCCGGCGACTATTTTGAAAACGGCAAATGGGTTGGTGTTCCCGCTATGTCGGTTAAGAGAGTTTACGATTTTCCCGAGGTAGGGCAGAAGGATATGTATCTGCTTCACCATGAGGAAATTGAATCTCTCACCACCAACTTCCCCGAAATCAAACGTATGCGTTTCTTTATGACTTTTGGTCAGAGTTACCTCACTCACATGAAATGTCTCGAAAATGTGGGTATGTTGAGCACTATTCCTATTGATTTTGAGGGACATAAGATTGTTCCTATTCAATTCCTCAAAGCATTGTTGCCCGACCCGTCAACACTTGGTCCTCGCACCGTGGGCAAAACCAATATCGGATG
The DNA here is from genome assembly GCA_017962175.1 of Bacteroidales bacterium. Classification (GTDB taxonomy): domain Bacteria; phylum Bacteroidota; class Bacteroidia; order Bacteroidales; family UBA3824; genus UBA3824. Next base: position 19,263 of record JAGCVU010000163.1, read on the forward strand.
TATTTTTACCGGTATCAAAGACGGCAAAAAACGCACTCTCTATATTTATAATGTGTGCGACCATCAGGAATGCTACAAAGAGGTTGGCTCTCAGGCAATTAGTTATACCACTGGTGTTCCTGCTATGATTTCGGCGGCTATGGTGGCTACCGGTACTTGGAAGGGCACGGGCGTTTTCAATCTCGAAAACTTCGACCCCGATCCGTTTATGGATATGCTCAACAAGTTTGGTCTGCCGTGGAATGTGCAAGAAAATCCTGTTCTGGTTGATTAATGAAAACAATATAGTTTTGAATGAAACCTCATTTCATTGAACCTGAAAAGGTGAAAACTCTTAAAAGTCTGCCCACGCCGTCGTTTGTTATCGACGAGGGCAGACTTATTGATAATTTGCAGTTGCTCAACCGTATAGAGCGTGAAACAGGCTGCAAGATTCTTCTTGCGCAGAAATGTTTTTCCACATTTGCCCTCTATCCGCTTATAGGTAAGTACATTTCGGGAACCACAGCAAGTGGTATCTACGAGGCAAGGCTTGGTCACGAGGAGATGGGCAAGGAGAATCACGTGTTTGCTCCCGCTTTTAAACCTCAAGACATCAGCGAATTAGACCAAATTTGCGATCATATTGTCTTCAACTCTTGGAATCAATACCGATTGCATTCGCCCAACTGTCACAAGGCGAGTCTCGGCATACGTGTAAACCCTCAGTTTAGCACTCAAGACCAAGATATCTACGACCCTTGCGCCACCGGTTCGCGTCTTGGCGTCACCATCGACCAAATGCCCGACTCTCTGCCGCAAAATATTGAGGGTCTCCATTTCCACACTCTCTGCGAACAAGGTTTCGACGATTTGGAAAAAACATTTGAAGCCTTTGAACAAAAGTTCGGCAAGTATATTCCACTAATCAAGTGGCTCAATCTTGGCGGCGGACACCATATCACGCATCCCGAATACGATGTGGAGGGATTGATTAAGTTTCTTATCCGTATTCGCGATAAGTATGGCGTTCAAATTTACCTTGAACCCGGCGAAGGCGTGGTGCTCAACTGTGGTTATATGGTTACCGAAGTTATGGACAAGGTTCGCAACGGCTTGGAAATCTTGATTTTAGATTTCAGTGCAGCGTGCCATTGCGCCGACATTATCGAAATGCCTCTTATGCCGCCCATCTTCAACGCAGAAGACAATGCCAACGGCAAACACGTATATAGGCTATCTTCAATGACCTGTCTTGCCGGCGACGTTATTGGCGACTATTCGTTTGAAACCGAAATCAATATCGGCGACAAAATCATCATTGAGGACATGGCTCTGTATAGTATGGTAAAAACCAACACTTTCAACGGAATGCCATTGCCCGATATTTACTTGATGAAAAGCGATTGTTCAATAGAACTTATCAAACGATTTGGTTATCAAGATTTTAAGCAACGATTAGGTTAAACACACACACCGCAGTATAAAATAAAACCCCGGCACTAAGGAGTGTCCGGGGTTTTGTTTTTATATTCCTATGAAAGAGAATTAATTATTTTCTGCGTTGTTGTTTTTTCAACTGTTCCATCTGACGGCGTTGAGCCTCTTCGAGACGTGCCATAAATCCGCTTTTCTTTTTGGGTTCTTTAGCACTTTTGTCGGCTTTAGCTTTGAGTTTTTCAAAGAGAGCCTTTTCATCGATGTGTTTGCGAATAATGTATATCTGTATGATACTGATTACGTTAGAGAGGAAATAGTAGTAACTCAATCCCGAAGAGTAATCGTTAAACCAGAAAATCATCATTATAGGCATCAAGTAGAGCATCAACTTCATACCGGGCATTGTCTGACCTGTATCCATTTGACCCGAGTTCATTTTCTGCTGAACAATAATACCGGCAGCCATCAACAATGTGAACAAGCTGATATGGTCGCCATACCACGGAATTGAGAATGGCAAATCGAGTATTGAGTCATACGACGAAAGGTCAGAAGCCCAAAGGAAACTCTGCTGACGAAGTTCGATACTTGCGGGGAAGAATCTGAACATTGCAATCAAAATAGGCATCTGCAATAGCAACGGCAAACATCCGCCCAACGGGTTGGCTCCGGCACGTTTATAAAGATCCATTGTAGCCTGCTGTTTCTGCATTGCCTGTTCGGGCTTGGGATATTTTTTACCAATTTCCTCAACCATAGGTTTAAGGGCACGCATCTTTGCCGACGACTTATACGATTTGTAGGTGAGGGGGAATATCACCAATTTGATAACGATTGTCATCAGCAGAATAATGAGTCCGTAGTTGCTGATAAACGAACCGAGAAAATTAAACAACGGGATAATTGCCCAACGGTTTACCCATCCAAAGATACCCCATCCAAGCGGAACGAGTTTTTCAAGGTCGAGGTCATCGGCACTTGTTGTTCCAACAGATAAGTCGGAAAGAAGACTAAATTTGTTGGGTCCAAAATAAAACGCCATTGAGTCTGTTTCGCAAGTATTTGGAACTGCGATTCTTGAACTCATAAAGTGAAGATTGCCGTTGAGATTTGTTCTCTGAGCTGAAACCACTGCGTTAGGAAACGATGTTTTGGAGATAATCACCGACGAGAAAAATTGACCTTTGTAAGCAATCCATTTGGTGCTTGTGTTAAGTTGTTCGCTTCTTTCGCCTTCGGTAACGGTTATGTTTTCCATATCGTCGTCATCATCGCCGGTATATTTGTAATACAATCCGGTGTTCTGAATTTCCCAATTGTTGCCTCGTTCAAGAATCGGCAAAAACTGATTCCATGAGAAATCCAAAAATGTGGAATTCTGCTTGATAAGTCCTTTAAGGTTGTGAAACGTGATTGTAAAATCAACAGTGTAACTATCTTCAGGCAAGAAATACGAAAATTCCAACCAACGGTCGTTGCCCGCATTAGCACGGAAAACTACAGAATTATCGGTTTGCGAAGCCACCGTAAAAAACAGGTTTTTAGTAGAAATGGCCTTATTTTCGTTAAAGAAGTCGAGGTTCATTTCGTTTCCCGGATCGTTTTTCACAATTTCCAGAGAGTCGCCGTTGTAGGTTTTGTAACCTTTGATTCTCACCGACGAAATCTGTGCACCTTTGGAATTGAGAGTGATAAACAACTTGTTGTTGCTGAGTATCACATCAGAAGCCACGCCGTCGGCAGCTGCGGCAAAATCGCCAAACGAAGCTGCGATAGCCGACACACGAGTAGAGTCATCAGTTGTAGCAATTGTGTCAAGACTTTGTTCCTGAGCCAAACGGATACTGTCCTCGGCCTGTTTTAAAAGTTGCTGTTCAAAACGTTGTTTTTCTATTTGGGCAATCGAGTCGCGGTATCTGCGTTGACGCTCAACCTCCTCCTGACTCGGCCTCATAAAGATCGAAAAGCCAACAAATATGGCTAAAAGAAGTACAATGCCTATTACTTTGTTTTTATCTATTGAGTTCATTTTTAATTATTTACCTTTTTTGGGGGTTTGATCTTTTACAATCTCATTGATAGCATTGGTGAGCATATTAATCAGTTTGTTTAAAGCTGCCACCTCTGCTTTATTTTTCTCCATTTTGCGTTTGAAATCCTCTACCATACTGTCGGCTTTCTTTGATTTAGCAAAGAAACCGAGGTTGTTTTCGGCGAGGGTGATTTTCTGCATAATAGCCTCAGCGCGGCTTTTGAGACGCTCTTTCTCGGCACGAAGTTTTTCGTATGCCTGAGGACCTTTTGCAGATTCTATCAAAGCTTTCACCTTGGTTTCGCTGCGTTTGGTCTCGTCGATATTGAGTTTTGCAAATTGCTTGTCTACAGCCTTGCGATAGCGTTCTTGCAATTCTTCTTTTTGTTTAAACGGAACAAAACCAACTGCCGACCAACGTTTTTGCAACTCTTTGAGGGCTGCGAGATTCTTTTCGTCGCTCTCCTCAAACTTAAAGTTCTCAATCTCTTCGATAATCTGTTTTTTGAGTTTGAGATTTTCCAACTGCTCTTGGTCAACGCCGGAGAAATGTTGCTGTTTTTTCTCGAAGAAATAGTTGCAAGCTGCACGGAAACGCTGCCAAATTTCCTCGGAATGTTTGCGCGGAACAGGACCGATGGTTTTCCATTTCTTTTGAAGATCGATGTATATCTCGGTGGTCTTTTTCCAATCAGTGCTATCTTTGAGACCTTCGGCCTGAACGCAGAGGTCTTCTTTCATTTGATAGTTGTTGAGTTCCTCCTCCTTGTTTTGTGTGTAAAATTCGCGTTTCTTGTCGAAGAATTTGTCGCAAGCACTTCTGAAACGTTCGTATATTTTAGTATTGTGTTTTTTGGGTGCGAATCCTATCAGTTTCCAAATTTTCTGAAGTTCGAGAATCTCTTTCGACTTGTTTTCCCACTCTTTGCGCGATTTGTAGTCGGGAGCAATAAGGTCTTCTGCTTTTTCGCATATCAACTCTTTGGCTTTCAGGTTGTTTTCCTGTTCCTTCTTGATATTCTCGAAATATTCTTGATAGTTTTTGTTGATTTTTGAGGTGGCTTGTTTAAAGCGTTCCCAAAGTTCCTCTTTGTGAGCATTGAGGGCGGGACCAATTTCGCGCCATTGCTCGTGAAGTTTTTGCAACTCTTTAAATGCTTTCACTGCTTTGGGTTCAAGCAAGAGTTCCTCGGCTTTTTCGCAGAGGGCAATCTTGGCGTCGGTGTTGCGTTTGAGGTCAAGGTCGCGAAGTTCTTTGTTGATCTTTACAAAATCGTAGAATTTTTCTACTTGATAGTTGTAACTATCCCAAAGTTTCTGAGTTTCGGCTTGCGGCACGTGACCAATTTCGCTCCATTGTTTTTGAAGTGATTTAAATTCGTCAAAAGTCTGATTCATAGTTTCTTGACTATTTATCAGGCTCTCAATTTTGGCAATTATTTCGTATTTCTTTTTGAGGTTTTCTTCTTTTTGGCGCTCCTGCTGTTCAAACATACGGTTCTTTTTGGTGCGGAACTGTTCATAAAGTTGTTTGAAAACCACTTCTGAAGGGTCAACCAAAGGTTTATAGTCTTTTTCTTGACCGCCTTCATCTAAAAATTTCTGTTTGCGCTCTGCAAGTTCGGCGCGATATATTTTATAGAAAGCAGATTTGATGCTTTCGATGTCGTCTTTAGTCTGCTGAATATCATCGATTTGCACGAGATTTTTAAGCTCGTCGAGCAACTGTTCTTTTGAAAGTTCAGAATAGTTGGTTTTTGGACGTTCTTCGATATCAGTTTCATTTTCGGTATCAGCCTCGTCCATAGGATCTTCGGTAGCGGTTTCGCCCGCACCTTCGGTTTCCACTTCGTTGATAATCTGCTCGAGAGGCTCGGCTTTTTTGGCTGCTAACTTCTGCAAAACTATCTGAGCTGCAGTAAGTTTCTTGGCATCGCCATTTTCATTTGTTTCTGACAACGGCGCAACGGTTTGTTCTGCTGCGCCGGCGGGTGTTTGAGGAACATTATCAGGAGTCTGTGCCTGATTTTCGATAGAGATGGGGTCTTGTGCTTCCATTTTTAACGGAATTTATTGTGTTACAGTAATATAATTTATTGTCGGTTTTATTTTTCAACCATATCGAACGGCAGGTTTACTACGCTTTTGAGTTCGAGTCCGCGGTTTTTCATCACTTCGTCGTTGGCGCGGTAAAACCACAGGATGTGGACGTTGGAGGTCTTGTTGTGGATCTTTTCCGTCTCGATAAGTAGTTTTACTATTATGCGCGATGTTGACGAGTTGTAATAGTCGAGGTTAAACTCGATTTCAGTCTCGGGATTCGGGTCTTGACAGTACTCTTTGAACCAATTCTGCACGGGCTGATAAATTTTCAACACGTCTTCGGGCAACGA
>JAGCVU010000164.1 GCA_017962175.1 Bacteroidales bacterium
GGTCAAAAAGACCTGAAAACCAACCTTTTCCGCGTGAGAATCAGAATGTTGCAAAAACGACTGGATAATGCGCTGGGAGTAATGTTTAATGCATAATGCATAATTCATAATGCATAATTCATAATTAATAATGAGAAATTAAAAATTTGTAATTAAAATGATATTAGATATTTTACAAGACACAACGCAGGTAGCAAGTTGGGAGGATATAAAATTTTATAACCTCAGCCTGATAGATTACCGCGATTTTGGAAAACTCTTTTTCCGTTTGCTATTCAACACAGGCATTTTGTTTGTGCTGATCAACTTGATTTATGGCAAGGGCGGGCGTCGCGAGTTTACATTCACATATTACGCCCTCGGCACTGCCATCTTCTTGATGTGCTTTTTGTTAGAGGATGTAAAATTGGAACTTGGTTTTGCCCTCGGACTTTTTGCAGTTTTTGGAATCCTAAAATACCGCACCGATCCAATTCCTATCCGCGAAATGACTTATCTCTTTGTGGTAATCGGTATCGCTGTGCTCAACGCCTTGGCTAATAAGAAGGTAAGTGTAGCAGAACTTGTTCTTACCAACGCCGCAATTGTATTTTGCGTTTTTCTTTTAGAAAAATTCCTTATCAAGAGCGAGGGTCATATTGACATTATTTACGAAAAAATAGAGAATGTAAAATCCGAGAATAAAGATGTCTTAATGGCTGATTTAGAGAAACGTACAGGATTAAAAATCAAACGTTTCGACTTTGTCCGTATTGATTTCCTCAAAGATATAGCCATTCTTCGTGTTTATTACGACAAAACCGCTCATCTTGAATCCAAAACCGTTGATACTGAAAATACATCTGTCGAATCTGATAAATAATTATAATAATGAAACAAACAATCAAAAACACAGCATTTTTATTAGTGATATTATTTTTTGCCACATCGCTGAACGCGCAAACCGAGCACCGTTACACAATAAATCCAGTTTTTTCTATCGAAAAAGAGATTTTGCCCGTGCTCACCACAGGTGCCGATGTGGAGGCTAATTACTGCAATGCCGCCAATTCTAAGGATTTCAGTATCAAGCCTTTTATTCAATATTCGCCAATTAATTACCTTGTTCTCGGTGCCGAATATCGTGTAAAATACGAGGTGGAGGATGGCGAATCGGCTTGGCAAGGTCGTCTCGGACTTGCCGCCAAGGGTAAATACGCTTTTGGAAATTTAAAATTAGATTGCCGTCTAAAATACACTCTCTACACCGACGATTACGACGAGGATACCAAAGATCAATATTTTCGTACAAGGTTTCAGGCACAATATAAGATTAAACCCATAAAACTCACTCCTTATGTAAGTTATGAATGGTTTTACAATATTCCCCGTGGACTTGTTGACCGCGACCGTTGGACATTCGGCGTGGAGAAAAAACTCTCAAAACGTTCTACCTTAGGCTTTGAGTATCAATTAGAAGAGCATTTTAACCGCACCAACGCCAAGCGCACCAAATACAAAAACGACATTGCCGAACACGTATTTTCGATAGCGTATACGTTTGAGTTGTAAAATTTTTTGCTTTTTTGTATTTTGTTAGTTATATTTGCCCAGAAAAATAATTAATAGATTTATGGAAAACGATTTTCTTGTCAGATTCGACTTTGCTATTAAGACACTTTTGCGAAACAAGGCAAATTTTGCTATACTCGAAGGCTTCATTGAGGTCTTTTTGGGTAAAAAATGCAAAATTCAAGAGATTCTCGAAAGTGAAAGCAATCAGTTAGATTCCGAAGACAAGTTTAACCGTGTGGATATCAAAGCAAAAGACGACAAAGGTGAAATATATACTTGACAATTATAGTTCCCCTTTGGAATACACAGATATGAAGGATATTCCTTAGGGGATTTTTTTACTAATAAAAACTTCAAAACATGAAAAAAGTTCTCTTTTATTGGTTGATTGCTCTCGCGTTGTTCGCCGTTTATTCGTGCAAAGACGATGAAGAAACAATCGCCGTTTCAGGTCTGACCATCGACAAAGGGTCTTTAACCTTAGTGGAAGGTGAAACAATTACTCTTACAGCCACCGTAACTCCCGACAATGCCACCGACAAGGCAGTGTCGTGGGCAACGAGCGATGCCGCAGTAGCAACGGTGAGTGAAGGCAAGGTTTCTGCTGTAAAAGAAGGAGAGGCTACAATCACTGCTAAGAGCGGCTTCATAACCGTCGTAATCTGGGTGACAGTTAGGTCTCACAACTTGTATACCTCTAAGGCGTTTTCCGTTTCTGCAACCAAGAAAGTCTATTTCTCCTCCGGCAATTTACAGTATCATTGCAAAAACAAGGAATGGCGTTTTGCCCCATTTCAGTACTACCGCATAGGTTATGTCAATGAAAACATCTCCGACGATTATGACGGTTATATCGACCTCTTTGGTTGGGGTACAGGCAACAATCCTACTCTTGCAAGTTCAAACAACGAAGATTATACCACCTTCGCCGACTGGGGTTCAAAGATAGATGGTGGAGACGTATGGCAGACTCCCACATCCGATGAATGGGCATATCTTATTACAGGTCGTGAAAATGCGTCAGAAAAATATGGTGTGGCAGAGGTTGATGGTGTTCAGGGGTTGATTTTGCTTCCTGACGACTGGATGTTGCCCGCTGGCCTTTCATTCAATAGTGGTGTGACGAGTGAATTTGGTGAGAGATATTACAAGACCAAAAATAATTATTCCTCAGGTGATTGGCATAAGATGGAATCCGCAGGAGCGGTGTTCCTTCCCACTACCGGTTTACGCCACGGTACGGATGTCGGCCTTGGTGTTGGCGAATGCGGCTACTACTGGTCTTCGTCAGCCAACAACGACGGCAATGCGTGGGACTTGGAATTTTTCTCAGACAGCGTCGGTCTCGGCTACCCCGGCGACGGCAGTTTTGCACATTCTGTCCGCCTTGTCCGTCCATTGTAGTAACAACCATATTCTGTTCTGAATCTAAACGACCAAAATTTTTATTCGCAAAAAAATTTTTTTTCCACCCGATTAATCCTATATTTGTGATTTGAAAATGCAAGTATAAATTATGGAAAATTTTATCGTTTCGGCAAGGAAGTACCGTCCGGCGTCGTTCGACACCGTGGTAGGGCAGGGGAGCATCACCGCTACCCTCAAAAATGCTATCAAAAACAGTCAGTTGGCGCAGGCTTATCTGTTCTGCGGTCCGCGTGGTGTGGGCAAAACCACTTGTGCACGTATTTTTGCCAAGACTATCAACTGTATGAACCTTACCGACGACCTCGAAGCGTGCAACGAGTGCGAATCGTGCAAGGCGTTTAACGAAAACCGCTCGTACAATATCCACGAACTCGATGCCGCATCTAACAACTCGGTTGACGACATCCGCCAACTAATTGACAAAGTGCGCATTCCGCCGCAAATCGGTAAGTACAGCATCTACATTGTCGA
>JAGCVU010000165.1 GCA_017962175.1 Bacteroidales bacterium
GGCTCAACTTGAAGAACAGCACAACGATTCGCTCCTAATGTACACTTGGCTCAAAGGCTCATCGCACTCTGCATTGGCAAGGCTTTTCTATCATCCCAAAACATACGAATGGCTGTTTTCGCACTCGCTCTCCGACACTGAGCGCAGCGTAAACCGCGATTTTGACATCACAATGGACGACATCAAGCACGCCTACGACGGCATTCGTCGCGACGGCGGCAGTTTTGTATTAAAAGACACCGCCTCGGCTGTTACACTTGCCGAAATTGAGGCAAAGGAATACGCCAACTGCACCACCTACACCATTCAAAACGGCGACACCCTTATCGGCATAGCCAAAAAGACCCGCACCTCAGTCAACACCCTCTGCACCCTCAACAATATCACTCCCACAACCATACTGAGGATTGGAAGAAAACTGAGGATAAAGTATGCGAAATAATTAATACAAAAAAGGGCGGATTTCACAATCCGCCCATACTATTCAAATGTTAAACGTACAAAAAATCTATTCCGTAGTTTCTTCCTCTTTTTTATGACCACCCATTTGTTTTAGGGCGGTGGATATTTCGTTAAAAACAGTGTTGTAGGCCTTTACAAGTTCGGTTTCGGCACCGTCTAAACATACTTGGGCGTAGCGTATCGCTTCGGTAACGCCCTGAATGGTTTCTATCAATGCCATACGTGCTTTTTGCACAGCGTTGTTTTTGTCTACCTTAACGTCGATGCGTTTGCTCATAACAGCATGATACTCTTTGATAATCGAAGCCATATCATCTAAATAGCGAGTACCGCCGATGGTTTCAAATGCCGATTCGGGCAATGTGCGGAAACCCACAATCACGGTTTCCAACTTGGCAATGGCATCTGTTTTGGTGGCAAACACCGACGAAATACGCACAAACTTGTCCTTGATGCTCTGCGCCGCCTTTTTTTCGGCAGCCACACCGCCGTTGAGTGCCGCCGTTACCACACCGCTGAGGGCTGTGTAACGACTTTTGAGAAGTGTGTAATAATCTTTTGATGCCTTTGTGCTGCCGATGGTGTTTTCCTTGTTGCGGGCTTCGTTAAAAATTGCCGCCGCCGCCGACATTTTTTTTATCATTTCTTTGGTGCCGGTTTGTTTGGCAAGTTTCGATGAACCTTCCAATTTGCTTACCAACACGCTCAACATATCGTTCCTAAGGCTGTGGAGCGATATTTTACTCTGCGAAAGCATTGTCTTTGCCATAATGCGTTAGATTTTTGAGATTAAAATTTGTTTATTTTGATTATAATTATATGTATTTTCCGCAACAAATATAACTATTATTTTTTAATAAACAAATCTTTTCTACAATAATATTAATTTTTACTTTACTTTTTTTATATCACTGTTGCCACTTGGCAAACTATCGCTCTACCACAAAGCCACCCTTGCCACAAGGTGTATAACTATTGCTCGTATTTTATGGCGTTTTCGCCCAAACGGATATAACATCGGCTATATTTTTATAGCACCATTGCTGCAACGTGGTTAACTTCGGCACTTTTTTTATGTCCTTTTGTAGCAATGTGGTCAACTCCGTATCAATGTTTTATATGTCATTGCAACAACGGTATCAATTCCGGCTGCCCATAGTTGACCACATTGCCGCAACAATGCCAATATCCGCAAGGCGGAATACACCACATTGCGGCAACAATACCTCCATCATCAACCCATAGTTCATCACCTTGTAGTAATGGTAGTATAAATTTATAGTAATATTTTACCACATTGCTATAAAGATATACATTTCAACAAGACGTAATATATCACATTGCGGCAAAGACGATAAAAAATAAAAACGTAATTGATGACCTTGCGATGGGGGGTGGTGTAGAAAAAGGTGTGTTTCACAACACACCTGAAAAAATTATTAAATACTTTAATAAGAATGATAAAAAACGGATTATAAAATCAATCTTTGAAATAATGAAATCAAAATATCAATAATAATAATCCAACTAATTATTTAACTAACTTTAAAAAATTTAATTCTACTATCTACATATAAAAACTAACTACAAATCTATAATAATGCTGCAAAGGTAATAATCTTTTTTTTTTAACCAATTTTTTTTACCTTTACATCGTAATATTTTTAACAACCATGCTCGAAGAAGAAATCAAAAATAAAATAGCACAACGCTATTTCAAAAAATACGACTGCACTGAAATCATCAAACGCATCGATTTTGCTGTGCGTTTGGGCAATAATTATTTATTGTGGGCAGAGGCAAAACAACAGCCCACCGACATATATAAAATGCTCGCCCAATTGCTTATCACCATCAAAGCCGACGCCCGCGACCTCACCCCGCCAAAATTCATCGGCTGTTTCGACAGCGAAAAAATCTCCCTTACACCTTATTATAATATCCTCCCCATATTCAACCTCAACGACTTCAACTGGGCGCAAACCCCGAGTAACGTTGACGACAAAAGTGTCCAAACACTTCGAAAAACAATCAACCCCGACCAAATATTCACATTCTATTACGCCACCCACGAGACAGAACTAAAAAACTTCATCGCCGAAAATTTCAAAGAAGGCGGCTCTTTGCTCTCCACCATCATCGACAAAAACAACTTTATATTCGTATATCAAAAATGGCTTCGCACCGTAAAACCCTACATCAATGCCGACTTTGAAAAACTGAAAAAAAACTACGGTGTATACGACTGCGACTTCTTCCTTGCCGAACTCAACATCGACGACCGCGGCACCACCGACATCTCCGACGACCGCACCGTCAACAAAGATTTTTATATCACATTCAACGCCGGCGACCGTCCGTATGAATTAATGCGTAAGGATGGCCTTGGTATGGACGTATCATACAAATTCGGATTCAAAGGCGACGGCTTAGACCGTTACGCCGAATTTTGGAAACTATACAAACGCCCTCCCAAAGAGGAATACTGGCGGTATATAATTGAGCGCAAAGACCTCCTTGTGCCGCAGGACGTTCGCGAGCGAAAAGGCGCATTCTTCACCCCGCAAATTTGGGTAGAAAAATCGCAGCAATACATCGCCGACACCCTTGGCGAAGATTGGCAAAACGATTATTACGTTTGGGATTGTTGCGCCGGCACAGGCAATCTCCTCAATGGTCTTAACAACAAATACCACGTATTTGCCTCTACGCTCGACCAACAAGATGTTGACGTTATGAAAGAGCGCATCCGCAACGGCGCAAACCTTTTGGAAAGCCACGTGTTTCAATTTGATTTCCTCAACGATGAATTTTGGAATGCGGACGGCTCGTCCGCCAAACTGCCCCCAGACCTTTACAACGTCATCTCCGACCCCGAAAAACGCAAACGCCTGATTATCTATATCAATCCGCCGTATGCGGAAGTTGGAGATGCAAAACAAATAACAAATACAGGTAAAAACAAAAATGGAGTTTCATTTACCCAAATTCGGGATAAATATGCTAATCTAATTGGCATTGCTACCAAAGAGTTATTTGCACAATTTTTAATTAGAATCTACAAAGAATTGCAATGTGGTTATATTGGGTGCTTTTCAACTCTAAAACACCTACAAGGGCCTAATTTCCATTTGTTTAGAAACGCTTTTAACCCCAAATTAGATAGGTTATTTTTAGTTCCGGCTAATACTTTCGATAATGTAAAAGGCAATTTTCCCATAAGTTTTCAAATATGGAATTGCCAAGTTAAAGAATCATTTAATGGTATATCTGCGGATATTTTCGACAAAGATAATACTTTTTGCGGTCATAAAAGCATTATTGCTTATCACGGATTGAAAACATTAACTGATTGGATAATTGAAACGAGGAAATTTGGCGGCAATGTTCATTTGGGATATATGTCAAACCGCGAAAACGATTTTCAGGGGAATAATTACAATTTCATTATTAACGATAAAAAACAATTACCAAATCCACGAGGCACGGAATTAACAGAACATAATTTTCTGTATGGAAGTATTTTTTTGGCAGTAAAACAAGTCATTAAGGCAGATTGGTTGAACAACCGCGACCAATTTCTATACCCAAACGACGGCTGGCAAACCGACCCCGAATTTCAAACCAATTGTTTGATTTACACATTATTTCATGGTCAAAACAGAATTTCTTGCAAACAAGGCGTCAACCATTGGATACCGTTTTCAGAAATGGAAGTAGGCGCAAAGAGCCTCTTCGTCAGCCATTTTATGAAAGATTTTTTGGACGGGAAAATACAACCGACGACACATAATAATGGCGATTTGTTTGCTGACGATGCGGCGGTAGGGACGCGGCGCGCCACGTCCCTACAATATTCCGACGAATCAAAATTGGTATTATCCGCCGGACGCGACCTCTGGCGTTATTACCACACCATGGACGCCGCCAACCCAAACGCCAGCCTCTACGACATCAAGGAATTTTTCCAAGGCAGAAACCAAAACGGCAAAATGAATTCTTCGTCAGACGACCCGATATATACATCATTATTAGAAAAATTAAAAACGGCACTGCGTGCCCTTGGCGAACAGATAAAGCCGAAGGTGTATGAGTACGGGTTTTTGAGGTGAAAAAAATATGAGATATACATTGTGCATTATGCATTAATCATTATTTTTGCAGTGTAAATATTAATGGCAACGGCAATATGGCAACAGCAATACAAAGAGTATCTACATTAGACGTGCTTTGGGCGTTTTATCAGTCGCAACCCAAACAGGTGAAAACAGCGTTTCGCAACCGCCTTGCAACGCAGGATGCCGAGCAAGAAAGGGAAAAGTCTGCAACATTTCAATGGCAGACCGACTTAAAGGATATCCGCCAACTAAAAGACGGTTGGGACGGAGAAAACACGCCACGCATCAACAAAACAGCCATAGCCAACGTAGCCCGACTTGCCAACACACTCAATGCCGCCACAGCAAAACTCGTCAGACTATATCCTACGTATATGGGCGCAGTGATGTTGAAAATGGAAACCAACAACGGACGTATTAAATGCGAAATAGGCGACACACAAATGTCGTATTTTGTTAAACGCCCCACCAAAGAAACCGAACATCATTCTTTTGAAGATATCAACGACGGCAATCTGTCAACCCTAAGGTTAAACCTCGAAAGCATTGTCTAATGAATAATAATTATCTTGCCAACAAAGTTAACGACGATGAAATATTGTCACGTATAGTGCTTTCTCCCAAGGATATCGACCCTGTTTCCAACTATCCAAAGGATACTTTTTTAGGACTTAGGCAAGATGAGGAGGGAATATCTTTCTTGCGTATGGACTTTATGGGCGAGGAACACTTTATAGAATGTGGACTCCAACGCGCCGCTATGTATAACGGAAACTCTAAAAAGAAAAAATATTCGTTTGTAGGATGGATGGAAGGCTTTGCAAATGAAATCGAGAATCTTTCGCCCGGAAGAATTCTTGTTAATGTCAACGACCCCGAACATCGGCCAGAACACGTTAATGTTGAGTTTCTAAAAAATGGTGAGATTGTAAGAGGCATAGTAACCGATGCCGAAATACTTGATATTATTGATGAGTTATTCCATTATTTGAAATATAAACAATACAAAAAATAAAAAATGGCAAGTTGCACAACAGCCATTAATGTTAAAAAAATGCCATCACTCAAATCATACCTCCCCATCCTCGCCGCCCTTATCCTCCTCGGCTGCAACTCCATTGCCCCTATCGACAATCCGCAGCCGTCGGCGTATTTTTGGAAAACAATTTTTGACCCCGATAGCACCGAGAAGGCGTTTATCAATGATTTTGACATTAAAAAAATTTATATGCGCTACTTTGATGTGGTGATAGATCAAGACAAAAATGCCTTGATGCCAAACGCCACGTTGCAGTTCCGTCAGTCTGTGCCCGAGGGCGTGGAGGTGATTCCCGTGGTGTTTATTGTGGAAAAATGCCTGCGCCACAATGTGGATTCTATCGCCAATATGCTTGTAGACAGGGTTATAAAGATGTCGGAGACCAACCACGTGCCCAAGATTCACGAGTTTCAAATTGATTGCGACTGGACTGCCAAATCCGAAAAGGTGTATTTCCCATTTCTCCAAAAAGTGAAAGACTACGCCGCCACCAAGGGTCTGAAACTCTCGGTAACTATACGCCTCCATCAGTTGAATATGGCTGCTCCGCCGTGCGATTATGGTGTGCTGATGCTTTATAATACAGGCAATTATGCCAACCGCAAATGCGTTAACCCGATACTTTATTATAATGATGTTAAGCCGTTTTTGAGGCATTTGAAAAAATATCCGCTGAGGATGTGCGTGGCGTTTCCGAATTTTAAATGGCAAATTCTTTTCAAAATAGGAAAATACATCAACATATTATATAGTGAGAATCTCGACGACACGCTAAACTTTGCCCGTATCGACTCTGCCACATATTTTGTGCAAAACGCCCGCGACATTCCAAGGTACATCGGCAACGAGGCTTTTAACGTGATGCTCAACTATGGCGACACAATATTTGTACGCAAGGCGGAGTTTATTGAGA
>JAGCVU010000166.1 GCA_017962175.1 Bacteroidales bacterium
ACACCATCGACGACCTTGCACAAGAAAAACGCGGCACAAAACACACCATCGACCTTCCGCAAAACAATTTCTACGCCGTAACAATCGATTACCGTCAGCAGGGTCTCGCCGGCAACGACTCGTGGGGCGCAATGCCCCTACCCGAATACCGCATCGAACCCAAAGAGTTCTCGTTTACATTTGTGCTAAAACCGATATTGTAATTCTTGAAAAGATAAGAAAAAAAAGGACGGCATATTTTTGTCGTCCTTTTTTATTATTTCAAAATTCAATATAATTTTCAGAGAGTTACTTTTTATTTTCCAAACAAATCCGAATGTGTCCCTGTCCTCTTTAAAGTAATGATTCTAATTTCCTTATCCTTAGAGTAAATAAGCAACCAATCGGGATTAATATGGCATTCCCAAAAGCCCTTGTACTCACCCGATAAAAGATGATTATGGTTACAAGGCGGCAGTGGAATATCATCAGCCAATTTACCAACTACTTGAAACAATTCATCAAGAATAAGACCACGCTTTCGTGCTAATTTCAAATCCTTTTTGAATTGGGCTCCTGATGTAACATTATACTTAGCCATAACTTATAGATTTTGAGCCCATTTTTTAAAATCCTCAAAAGAACCCGAAAAAGCAACACTGTCGTCCTCTATTGCCTTCATCGTCTCATCATTAAGGTATTCACCTGTCTCAGGGTCGTAAAGGCGTTTTTTGCGCGGGGTAGATTTCTTATTAATCACCCATCCCATCTTCTTAGCCAACGTCTTAAAAAACGTCAGGTCAGTTTTGGGAATATTTAGCGAAATAGTATCAAACGCCATAGCCGGTGCTAATTCTGCATTCATATCGTAAATCTATTTTGTTTATGCAAAGAAAAGAATTATTATTAAAAAACGCAAACAAAAAACGAATTATCCCACATTTTTTCCATACCTTCGCTCCGAAAATTCTCGTTATGCCAAGTAACACCGACGAACAAGAGCGAATCGCGATAATAAAAACACATCTGCGTGACGGCGACCGCAAATCAGCAGCCGCAGGATACGCATATTTTGTAAAACGGTATTCGCAAACTATCATCGACTTTACCTCGCGTTTGGTGCAAAACCGCGCCGATGCCGAAGACTTGGCTCAAAACACTTTTGTAAAGGCTTTTGGTGCAATTGAAAAATTTGAAGGTCGCTCGTCGTTTCTTACTTGGATAAGCCGCATTGCCTACAACGAATCTATCAACCACCTCACACGCAACAAGATACATTATGTCAACATCGACGACACCCCAATTTCCGAAACCGACAATCTCGACGAACAACTATCCACAGGCAGCGAAGAACGTATCAAGCAATTAGAAGCCGCCCTCGAAACCCTTCCGCCCGACGACCGTCTTCTTATTCACCTTTATTATTATCAAGATAAACCAATTAAAGAAATTGCCTATATAATGAACTCAGATGCTAACACATTGGGTGTGAGGCTACATAGAATCCGCAAACGCCTCCTCACCACCATCGAACAACAAAAAAAATCAGATATTTTAAAAATTTTTAGTTTTTTGCTGTAATATTTTTTGCATTCCTGTGTCTAATAACCAAAGAATCTACAAAACCACAATGAAGAAATACAACGACACCGACCTCCGCAAGGCTTTGGAGCGAACAGAAGCAAAAAGGCGACCAGCAGAAGTGCCCGACGATTTTTTGGCTAACGTTTTGGACGAGATTGAATCCGAATCGAAACCAAAAACAATAAAACTATGGCGTTGGGTGGCTGCGGCTGCGTGCATCGCCATTGTGGTTGGTCTCGGAGCCATCATCGCTCTCAACCGTCAAACTACACCCCAGCCCGCTGTCGCCATCATTGCCGACACCGCATCATCTATTGACCAAACACCCTCGCAAACCGAAATTGCCGAAACCGAAATTGCGCCCGTGCCCGTTGCCGCTCCTGAACCCAAACCCGAACCCGCACCAGCCAAGCCAAAGCGTCAGCACAAAAAAGCGCAACCGAAACCTGCGCCCGACAATCAGCAGCAAGTGGCTGAAACCATCGTTGCCGAACAACCGACAACCGACACCGAAAGCAATTTTTTTGCACCGGCTAAAATGGACGAGGCTATCGCTATGATGGCCGACCACCAGCACGCTGAAAAACAAGATTTTGAATGCGAGCACGACGATGAATACGATGTGGAAGAAATGCTTTATGTCTTTGACGACGATGATGATTTTGACCTTATGGGCAACCTAATTCTATCTGCGTGCCATTTCGACGAGAACACAAGCGGATATTTTCTCAACTATTCGCAGCAAAAATTCTTTTTCAGCATCAACGACGAAAATTCAGGACGCACATACACGTGGATAGCCGACCGAATCAGCAACGGAAGAACGCTACTTTACTGTGCCAACGCCCCAGAAGAAAGCAACGCTACATCAGACTGTTACACCAGTTTCATCCACAAAACATCTCTAAAAAATATGAACTCATACTCAAACCTTTAATTCATTAAAATTATGAACAAACTCACACTAACAGTAATAATGCTGATGCTTTCGCTCGGCGTTATGGCACAGAACAACGACATTGTTATAGTAGGTTATGGCAAGAACGATGGCACAGAAAACGTCAGGATTTTGGCAAAGAACCAATGCTGCCCCGTGCAGTCGCCAACCCCCACCACCGACAAGAAAACGAAACAGACCTTAGTCGTTTGGCCTACAACTGAACACGATTGGATCAAGGACTCGTGTTGGGTAGAAGCACCGGTTGCAAACGACTTCTCCACTATATTTCCTCACAAGAACACTCCGCCTAAAAACGTCTCGCTACTCTATTGGATGCTCACCGAGGAAAACGATGAAACAGTGCTCCATTGCTACTTCACAATGCCGGCAGATATAGTTACAAACCTTTGGGTGGCATCTGAGGAGACGGCTATCGTAGATTGGGCAACAGGCATTCAGTACCGCGCCCGGCGCACCTCTCCCGAGTGCACAAGCAAGCACATCGGCATAAAATCTACTGCGGGTACGCCGTTAGATTTCAAAATCTATTTTCCGAAACTGCCCGAAACCGCCAAAGAAATATCTATCTTCGGCGTTCCAGAATGGGGACTGCTCGGTGCGCCAATCATCCACCCGATGTGGGCAGGAAGCAAGTCCACTACCGACAACATTCCGCCAATCAAAAAAGCAAGGCTCATTCAAGAGGAGAAAAACTACCAAATCCACGAACACTTAACTTGGTCGATTTACACCGACGCGCACCTCATCAAACCGGTAAAAGAAGGCACTTTGGCTATTTGGACAACGCCCGAAGCCACATATCTCGCCGTCGCCCACGAACACAATTGGATGCGAGAATATTACGGCGTGCACGAGAAGACATTTCTATTAGACAACAGTGGAAAAAAATACAATATCAAAGACTTATGGGGATACCCATTGGGTCACACTTTTTGGGTCAACGGATATTCAGGCGACTTCATCGCTTTCCTCTTGGTATTTGAACCGTTGCCGCCAGACGTTACCACATTCTCATACATCGAATCCGAAGATCCCAAATACGACCTTTGGCGTGCAAATTGGGACAGCAAAATCCGCTACAACCTCAATGTCAACGAACTCCGCCGCAATCAATCCCTCTTTGAACCAATAGAAAGGGTAATCAAGGAATAAAGTTTTCAGGGTAGTTTGATAATTAAGAAAAATTAACACAAAAAATCTTTTAGTCTAAATTATTGTATTTCATTTTCTTAAACAACTCGAAGCAACACCAACTATAAATTTAAGTTATTTAACTAATTTTAATAGTTGTATATTTGGGAAATAAGTTATATAATTGCATTGTAAATTATATAACTAAACAATTAAGTTTAAGAAAAGACAATTATCAACATTAAAACCCCAATCCAATGAAAACAAAATTGCTACTTGCCGCCCTCGGTTTGGCGACCACCGCTTTCGGTCAAAACAACAAAACCGCTATCGAATTCAACCTCACGGATATTCCGGAAGGTTATATTATCGATATCTCAAAATTTGAAGGACAAGGAGGTAGAACCTGTTTTGCCGACTCGTCTACCACCACTACCCGCAAGTTCACAGTCAATTGCGAGGATCTTACCGACAACACCTACTACTCTGCGTCGCTCTACAAAAAAAACAACAACTTCTCTCACCTGAACAGCAGAAAAATAATGATTCAGAAAGGCTCTACAACCATCGTTTCGGGCTCGGGAATACATTCGGGTGATTGGAATGTGGAGAGCAAAAATCCAAAACAGGTTTTTCTCAACAAGATGAACGACCTCGGCAAAGACTTATTAAGCAAAATGGATGATATCAGAGACACCGTTACCAACTACGAAGGTTACAGGTCATCAAATCCTTCTGTCATCGAAATCTACAACCAAGTTAACAAACGCGAATTTGAGGCGATGAAAACCATTCCTGTTGACGCATATTGGTTGGAACGCCTATTGCAGGCAAGCGCATCGGTCAACTACGAAGGCAAAGAATACAAGTATTACAACCAAGTGGAGGAACTCTACAAACTTATGCCCGACCAATACAAAAACACCAAGGAAGGCAAAGCGATAAACCTCGCGCTCTACTCCAAAGCCCCCGAGATTGGCGACGTTATCAACGACTACGACCTCTACGATGCCGACGGAACTGTGCATCATCTTGCAGATTACAGAGGCAAATGGCTTTTGTTGGAATTCAGTTCTTACTTCTGCGGTCCGTGCAGGTTGTTCTGCCCAACTGTCAAGTATTTCTACGAAAGAGGCGTAGGCAAAAACTTTGAAATCATAGATATCACCAACGATGCTCAGGTACAGTTTGAGGCAATGGCTGCCGACGAAAAATTCACTAGTCCCCTATTCAACGACCGCGAATCAAAAACGGGACTCTTTGCGCTCAACAAAATTTCCGCATACCCCACATTCTACATCGTTGACCCCGAAGGCAAAATCACCGACATCTTTATGGGAGTATATTACGACAAGATTATCAAACTGATGAAAGACCACGGCGGATTTGCCAAACCCGAATACAAAAAGGAGAAAAACGCCACAATCATCACCCGACCCGAATTTGCCAACATCAACGGGCAATTTCTTATCGACAAGATAGAAATCTACAAAGATTCTGTTGTAACGCACTGCACATTCCCCATTAGTTACACAAGTTACAAGGTAGCAAAAGAGACAGGTCTCTTTGTCAACGGCAAGTGCGTGAGCAAATTGATAGGCAGCAACATCAGCAACGACGACTTTACCCCAATTCCCTTTGGCGAACTAGGTCACTGCCGCCTCACCTTCGAACCCCTCCCCAAAGGCACCAAAACCTTCGACTTTATCGAAGGCGACTGCGAGGGATGTTTCCGAATCGAAGGGATAAAGATTGCGGAATAATTCTCGAAAACAACATAAAACACAAAAATCCCCGAGACTATACGCCCCGGGGATTTTCTTTTTTATCATAAAGAAAACTCAATAATTACACAGTATGTAACAAGAAATCCTCAACATCACCTCCTACAAGGTCGAAAGGAGCAATTTGAGGAAGCGAGTAGCAGCCGGGGTTCTGTTTTACAACGGCACGGGCGCAGGCACAGAGAACTTGTCCTGTGAGAGCAGGGTTGTTGATGCTCATCGAAAACGAGAAACGCTGGTTTTGAGTGTCGCCACTAACGCCTTTGCGCTCCAAAAGAACGCCGTGACCCATATCTCGGAGGTCGTTTACACAAGCCACTTCGTGAACGTGAGTATCGTCGTGAGCAAAATACGAGTCGGTCTTGATTGCCTTTTCCACGTCGGCAAACTTAGCACCTTTTTCGAGTTCTACATAAACATCGCGGCGGTGGATGCCTGTGCCAAGAGGAATTGTCATCGAAAGAGCGTCTTTAACACCCTTCTTGCTGCGGGCAACTACCGAGTGACCCATACTCATACCGGGGCCGAAGTTGGTGTATGTCAAACCTTTGGGAGCCATAGCCAAAAGCAGTGTGCGGATAACCGAGTCTGTACCGGGGTCCCATCCTGCCGAAATAATAGCGGCAGCCTTGTGCTTTTTGCCTGCGGCGTCGAGTGCCTTATACAATTTGAGGATTTCCTCACCGTGGATGTCGAAACTGTCAACTGTGCAGATGCCTTTTTCGATAAGTTTTTGGGCTGC
>JAGCVU010000167.1 GCA_017962175.1 Bacteroidales bacterium
TATGACCGCCGCCACCACAATCCTCGGTATGATACCTATGGCATTGTCGTCGGGCGAAGGTGCCGAAGTGTGGGCACCTATGGGCGTGGTGGTAATCGGAGGTTTGCTCGTTTCCACAGTAATCACCCTTATCATCGTACCCGTGCTCTACGCAATATTCTCTAAACACGGCGAACGCGACAAAGCCGAAGAAGTGAAGAAGAGTTTCGTATTCTACGATATGGCCGACGACGCTGTATTCGATTCACGTAAACCGTTAGAATAATATAATTATTAATTCGTAATTCATAATGCATAATTCACAATCAGAAAGCAAAGTAATTGATAATGTAAGTTCCAATCCGGACGGCAATTATGCATTATGAATTATGCATTATGCATTAAAAAAAATTAAAAGGATGAAAGCAGTATTTATCGTATTTAACCAAGCCAACACCGAGCGTGTTGAATATATGTTAGAGCGGTTAGAAATCCGCGGCTACACAATGTGGGAGCAGGTATTTGGACAAGGCACCAACGATGGCGAACCCCGCCGTGGCACCCACACTTGGCCCGAACTCAACTCGTCGCTTCTCACCATCATCCCCGATGAAAAAGTAGACGAACTCCTCTCCAAATGCAAAAAACTCGACAACCGAAATCTAGAAATGGGCGTACGAGCATTTGTGTGGAATGTGGAGAAGATGATGTAGAAATAAAAAATTGCCGCTTAAAATATTAAGCGGCAATTTTTTTAAATAAAAATTTTCAATCTATGTTTAACGTCCTTCTCGTTGCTATTGGCGGTGCTATCGGAGCAGCAATGCGGTATTTAATCGGTCTGTTACCGCTTAAAGAACCGTTTGAATTTCCCGTTAAAACCTTTGCCGTGAACATTTTAGGCTGCTTTTTAATCGGACTGATAGTTGCCTTTGCGTTAAAGCCGAACTGTCAAAGCCAAAGCCTGACATTATTTCTTAAAACAGGAGTTTGCGGCGGATTTACAACTTTTTCGAGTTTCGCTTTGGAAAGCGTGGATTTAATGAAAAACGGAAACACATTTATTGCATTAATATACATTGCGTTAAGTGTTGTACTCGGAATTTGTGCAGTTTGGTTTGCAGAGTGGATTATTCAAAAATGAAAATAATTTGCAGATAATAATATTATTTGTACCTTTGCCAATAAACAAACAATATGACATTCGATAAACTAGATTTTGCATTGTTTTGTATTGGAAGTATTGCCGAAAGGTTAAAACTCAATCAAACAGAAGTTTACGATAAACTGCAACAATCAGGTATTTTGCAAAATTTTATCGTAAAAGGCTATGATGTGCTTCATACTTTCGACAGCGAACACATAACCGACGAAATTGTTGATTATATGAATGAAAAAGGAGTTTTAAAATGAATCAATTATTTAACCTTTATATCGTCGGAGGAATTGTAAATGAGCACAAAACAAATTTTACTTCAAATGAAATATGCAAGAATTATTGACGGCATAGCAAAACGCTTGAATATTTCAACAGAAGAAGCAATGGAAAGATTTTTTCACTCAACAACATTCCAACTTATAAATCAAGGAGTTGCAGACCTCCATTGTAATAGCGACGAATATTTAATCGATGAGTTTTGTTTAGAATGGAAAAGTCAAAACAACTAAAACGAAATTACTTTTAAACAGAAATATACGACAAACAGCAAAACATTTTAAAAGAAAAATTTGCTATTCTCAAAAATAAGCCGTAAATTTACGAATTGAAAGACATAAGAAATTAAGAGCGTTTGCCTGAAACTGACGTAACTGAAACGACCAAACTATCAGAATTAACACGTCAGTTCTTGCAAATGCTCACATTCCCTATATAGGGGTGTGGGCTATCTTTATAGTGATGTTAGGGCTTTGGTCGGCCTCAGTTACGCTATGAAATACCTGCACCCTGATTTTTTAATTTTTAAATATTGATAATTAATATATTGTTTAACATAAAAAAAGGAAATATTATGAGACGATTAAAATTCCTCGGTTTGTTAATACTAACCGGTTTTCTGACACTTCAATCGTGTAGTAAAGACAACGAAACAACAGTAGAACCTCAACCCAATAACGACGAAGTAACCCCAGAAAATCCTCAAACCACAACAAGTAAACTTTCAAAGGTTAATATAGGAGATGCGAAATTCATAGTGAAAGCTAATTCAAATAACCTTAAAAAGAAATCACTTCTAAAATCTGATAAAATAGGAAAAGAAATAGAAGATTCATTCTTTAAAATAACAGAATCAGGAAATATTGAGCCAATTGTTTTTACAAAAGAAGATGGTAGCGACGCAGATTTCCATATAAACGGTATTCGAGTTATAAACTCGGATTATGTTTATATTAATGGGTGGTATGATGGAACTAGCAGTTTTTTAGTCAATAAGAAAAGTGAGAAAATCTATGGCATACCATTGTTAGAAGGAAGTAATGAGTATAAATTTATTGAAAGTGGTGACATTATTTGGGTCTATCCGACTAACCAAGGATATTGTAAAATAAACACAAATGATTTCACAATTCAGGAATACACAATAGATGGTGATGTCTATGACTTAAAACTAAACAAAGATGGAATTGCCTTTTATAATAGTTATGTTGGTTGGAAGGTTAAACATCCGAACGGTAAAATATGTTTAATGAAAGATATTATTGAAAATTTTTCGTATAATACCACTGAAATCACGAATGGCACCCAAGATAGATTTGTTTTGAACACAGACGGATATTTTTATGATTTTCATATCACTGGTGAATTCGAGAATGAAGACGGTTTCCCATCTCGTCGAATAGATTATATAACCGTAAATCGTTTGGATATTAAAGAAAATTCAATCGAGAAAAAGGAATTGACAAAAAATACAGTCACATGGAATAATTTTAATAATTACTTTGGCCATATAAAAGGAATTGCTTTGAATCATATTTTAAAGTCTGTATTATTTTTTGTTAACTATGATTTGTATGGTGGAAGCGAAACCAATACAAACAATTGCTATGAATACAATGCTACAACAAACGAATGGAATAGTTATCATATTGATATAGAAGGCTTGTCGTCCATTTTTTACAAAACCGCATCTTACTTATTTTTTGTTAGTAACGACCGTCAAAAATTGTATCGATTGGATTTGGTGAATAATTATCAAACAAAATGTATCGATATGTCAGGATATGAAATATATGATATAGCAACTTCGTTAGCATCAGATGATTTGAGTTTTACTGCATTACGTTACGAAGATGGGAAAAATATAGCAGGAGTTCTCAATAAAGCGGGTTATGTTGAATCAATAGTTGAAAAAGACAGTAATACTAAACTTGAAAATATATTTCAACTAAATTAGCATTTCAGCTTATGAACTCAAAAAGAGATTAAACAACAAAACGCCGATATCACCTCCGAATTAGCAAAAAAAATGCATTTTCGGAAGTAGTATCGGCGATTTTTTGTATATTGCGCCAAAATTTATAAGTAAGATTATGGAATATAATACCAACATAATAGGACGCAAAAACGAGCAAGACTTATTAAAAGAGTATTGCGAAAGTGCCAAAGCAGAACTCGTTGCCATATACGGACGGCGACGTGTAGGCAAAACCTACCTTGTGAAACAATTTTTTAACAACGACTTCGATTTTTACTTCACAGGGTCGTTTGAAACCCCACGCAACACTCAATTGACACTATTCAAAAAAGAGTTGGAACGATACTCTCACGTAAAACGCCTTAAACCAAAAGATTGGTACGAAGCGTTTGATCAATTGCGCGATTATCTTTCCACACTCAACAAAAACAGAATCATTGTCTTTATTGATGAACTTCCGTGGCTCGACACTCCAAAATCAAGTTTTCTATCGGCTTTCAGTTATTTTTGGAACAGTTGGGCATCATCGCAAAACAACCTCAAACTATTTGTTTGTGGTTCGGCAACAACGTGGATGCTCTCAAAACTTGTTGGCGACAAAGGCGGAATGCACGGACGTGTAAACCGACAAATATATCTGCGCCCGTTTACACTTGCCGAAACAGAACAGTTTCTTCTCAAAAAAAACATCGATTGGGGGCGTTACCAAATTATAGAAGCGTACATGACAATGGGCGGCATTCCATATTACTTAGATATGCTCGAACCATCGTTAACATTAAACGAAAACATCGATCATCTGTTTTTTGAAGAAGGTGCGGCACTTCATACCGAATACAATTTTATTTTCCGTTCACTGTTTAAAGATTCCAAAATTTACCGTTCTGTGGTGGAACTTTTATCTACCAACCGCAATGGATTAACGAGGGCTGAAATTCAATCAGCAATAAAAATCGACGATGGCGGAATGATTACAGAAGTACTCGACAACCTTTGCAAATGCGACTTTATTCGACGTTATTCAGCATTCGGCAAAAAAGAGTATGGACAATTATTCCACCTAACCGATTTGTTTTCGTTGTTTCATCAACAGTTCGTTGACAAATCAGACGGACAAGATGCTCATTTTTGGAGCAATATGCAAGACAACCCCCGCAGAAACGTATGGCAGGGATACGCATTTGAAATGGTTTGTCTTCACCACATTGCTCAAATTAAAAGGCGTTTGGGCATTTCGGGCATTTTGAGCGAAGTGTGCGCGTGGAGCAGCAAACCTTTCGTTGACAAAAACGGAACTGAATACAAAGGCACACAAATAGATCTTGTTATCGACCGTCGTGATGACACAATCAATCTTTGCGAAGCAAAATTTACATCAGAACCTTTTGCCGTTACACAAGAATACGCCGACCGTTTAAACACACGCCGTGAAACATTCCGTGCAGCCACCAACACTCGCAAATCTCTGCACACCACGCTAATAACAACATACGGATTAAAACGCAACAAGTATTCTCAAACCGTCCACAGAGAGGTAACGATGGATGATTTATTTGCGGAGGGTTGATAATAACCATTCTATTATGTTCACAAATTATTATACTTTTGCGGTGGACAAAATAAAACAATGCCAATTCTATTAGCCATATTATTTCTTGCGCTATTCTTCTTAAACCTCTTTGTGGGTTCGGCAGAGATACCAGCCGAGGAGATTTTTAAGGTGCTGACAGGGCAATCGGATAACGATGTTTTTAAAATCATTATCCTCGAAAACCGTCTACCTCAGGCTGTTACGGCATTGTTGGCAGGGGCGGCATTGGCTGTGAGCGGATTGATAATGCAAACTGTTTTTGCAAATCCGTTGGCAGGACCGTCGGTGTTGGGCATATCGTCGGCGGCAAGTCTCGGCGTGGCTGTGGTAACATTCTTGTTTTCAACAGTTTTTATGGATTTCAACAGCACAGTTTCGGTAATTATAGGCTCACTAATGGGCTCGGCGGCAGTATTGGTGCTGTTGGTGTTTTTGTCAGAAATCCTCAAAAACAACCTCACCCTTTTGATAGCCGGCATTATGATAAGTTACCTTTCGGGAGCGGCTGTTACGGTGCTCAACTTTTTTGGTACCGAACAGAGCGTCAAGAACTTTACCGTGTGGAATATGGGCAGTTTTGCAGGCGTAACGCTCAACGAAATACCCGTTTTTGCAATAGTGGTAACTGTATTTTGTGCTGCGGCGTTTCTTACAGTTAAACCATTGAATCTTTTGCTTTTAGGCGATAATTATGCTCAAAACTTAGGCGTAAATCCAGCGCGGACAAAAACCATTTTGCTGCTTTTGGCGGGAGTGTTGGTGTCGGCGGTAACTGCCCATTGCGGACCTGTGGCGTTTATCGGTTTGGCTGTACCTCACGTGGGAAGAATGGTGCTCAAAACCTCAAATCACAAGCGAATACTTCCGGCAAGCATCTACATAGGAGCATGTATAGCGTTGGTTTGCAATGTATTGTGCATTTTACCCGGCGATTATGGAGTGCTTCCGCTCAATGCCGTTACACCTGTGTTTGGCGTACCCGTAGTGCTATGGATACTCACCCATCGCCAACGAATAAAGATGTAACCCTCCCGATACCCAACCAAATCGGGGTAAAAAATGGTAGATTTAGTTGGCTATCGGCGGGAAAATGCCGATTTTTGGCAGATAGCCAACCAAATCGGGGTAAAAAAAGGTAGATTTAGTTGGCTATCTTGAATTTTTGATTTATATTTGTAACAATCTTAGCAAGCACATATGATTCGACCACTCTCGACAACAAGCGGAGCGCGGTGAAGTTTTTTCTAAACGCGATGGTGAAACCTTTGATCAATTCTTTACACGGTTAGAAAATGAAGTACAAAGTTGATTTTCACGGCGACACAATTTTTGTGCTTGTTCTTTCTGCATACGGTCATTATGAAATGTAGAGAGGAGAATTGTTGATAGTGAAACAAAAGAATCACAAGTCACTATAAAAATGGCGGTAAACACAATAGACACATACTGCCCGCTGCAAGTTTACCGCCAAACTCTCAAAGAGAGTTGAAATGCAATTATACGAAAAAAAAATAAATCCCCAAAAAGCCTTCCCAACATTTTTTCACCAAAGTTTTGGAATTGTCAAACCAATGCTATATTTTTGCTAACTAAAAATAATTGTATTTTTTACACTAATTTTTAAAACTAATAATATGATAAAGAAATTACTTACTGTATCGCTACTTGCTTGCAGTACTGCGGGTTTGATGGCTCAGCCCGCAGGTGGCAAAAAGATTAGCAACGAACTTATCGGTATCTTTTTTGAGGATATCAGTTCCTCTGCCGACGGTGGTTTGTGCGCCGAACTTGTTCAAAACGGCTCGTTTGAATACAGCCCTATCGAAAAAGACGGCTGGGGTCCGGGCACTGCTTGGAAATTTGCCCGTCCGGGTCACTCGCTCGGATATATGGAGCCCCGACAACTTAACCCCATCCACCCCAACAACCCGAACTATATGCACATTGTGGTTGAGCGTGTTAAGGAGTTTTACGACTACAAAGGCTGGAAAGGCGTTGGACTTCAAAACGATGGTTTCGACGGTATCCGCATCAAAAAAGGCGAAAAATATGATTTCTCGGTATTCTTGCGCAACACCGACGGCATCGACAAGGAAATTCGCGTGGTGCTTGCCGCTCCTCAGCAGGGTTTCGGACCTATGATGCGCGAACCCAAGGCTATCGGCGAGGTAACACTCAAAGTTTCGGGCAAAGATTGGAAAAAATACACCGCTGTGATTGAGGCTGCCGAAGATTGCGAAAAAGCATCGTTGCAGATTCTTTCGCTCAATCAGGGAGAATACGACATTGATATGGTATCTCTCTATCCGCAAGACACTTACAAAGGTCACGGTATGCGCAAAGACCTTGCTCAGGCACTTGCCGACCTCAATCCCAAATTTATGCGTTTCCCCGGCGGATGCGTAGTTCACGGCGGCGGCGACGGCTTTTGGAACACTTATCATTGGAAAAACTCAGTTGGTCCCAAAGAGCAGCGCAAAGGCAACAAAAACACTTGGGGCTATCATCAGTCGCTCGCTATCGGCTACTACGAGTATTTCCAATTCTGCGAAGACCTTAATATGGAGCCAGTTCCAATTCTTCCCTGCGGCGTAAGTTGCCAAGGCACCAACGGCGGCTGGAATATGTGGCCTACACAGGCACAGGACGCTTGTCCGATGGAAGATATGGAAAAATGGACTCAGGACGCTCTCGACCTTATTGAATGGGCAAACGGCGACGCCTCTACAAAATGGGGCAAGGTACGCGCCGATGCAGGTCACCCAAAACCATTCAACCTCAAATATTTAGGTATTGGCAACGAGGAAAAAATCACTCCCGAATTTGAGGAGCGTTTCAAATATATGTACGACAAGATTATGGCAAAATATCCCAACATTGTTATCATAGGCACAGCGGGTCCCGGTTCGCATCCCGACAATCCCGACTATCAAAACGGTTGGAAATTTGCCGAAAAACTCAACCTCCCCATCCTCGACGAGCACTACTATGAGCCTCGCGACTATTTCCTAAACAAACGTCAATACGATGAGTATCCGCGCAACCGCAAGACCAAAGTTTACCTTGGCGAATACGCATCAAAAGACAAAAAACTTATCGACGCACTTGCCGAAGGCCTTTATTTGCTGCACGTTGAGCGCAATGCCGACATTGTGGTAATGACCTCTTACGCTCCTCTTTTTGCACGCAAAGGCGCACACAGTTGGGATCCTGATTTGATCTATTTCGACAACGAAAAGCCCTATCTCACTTGCAGTTACTACGTTCAGCAGATGTTCGGACAATCTTCGGGCGACTATTTCTACGGCGACTGCGTTAAGTTTGACCGCACCGACGACAATCTTCTCGGACAATCGGTTATCTACGACAGCAAAACCAAGAAACTTTTTGTAAAAATCTGTAACGCAGGTGCTAAGGCTGCCTCTGCCACCATCGACCTTGCCAAATTCAAAATCAAGCCCGATGCTGTTAAAACAGTCATCTCCGGCAATCCCGACGACGAAAACAACTACGAGAAACAGCCCATTATCCCTGTAAAAGAGAATGTTAAACTCAAACCCAAATTCACCGAAAAAATCGACCCATATTCAATCAATATGTGGACTATTCAGTTGTAATTCATCGGTTTAACCAAATAAAAAAGGGGCTTAGAAATGAGCCCCTTTTTTTATGATTACTCCTGATATCGCTCAAAAAACTCCTCCAACGCCTTTCTCACTTCCTTATAATTCTTAGGATAAGATTCGTAACCCGAGGCGTGAATGCTTTTGCCGTTTTTGAGCCAAATATAAAGGTGAAAATTGATGCCGTCTTTTACGTTGAGGGCAGAACGTTTAAAGCCATCCCAACGCCCTACTTCGTATGAATTTAAGACTTGTTCCAATTCGGCTATCTGTTGCGCCGAGGCAGAGAATGTGGGCAAATTATCGTCGGAATATCCCTTGTGAATGGTTACCACATAACCCGTGCTGTCGCAATCTATCTTGTAAACAGCCTTTATGCGGCGACCATCAGAATAGCCAAATTCCAACGATTTTAACCCCTCAATCGGAATATTTGTACATCCGAAAAGAAACGGAAACAGCATAGAAAGAAATCCTAATTTAATCATAATCAAACAGATGTAACCGCCTTAGCCAATTGGTCGGCACACGAAGTGGGTTTGCCTCCGCAACGGTTTCCGGCAAGAATATTGTTGATTTGGTCGGCTGTCATACCGTTAACAAGTTTTGAAATTGCAGCCAAGTTTCCCGGACATCCGCCAAAAAATTTTACGTTGGTGATAACACCGTTTTCGTCTTTATCAAAAGTAATTGCCTTAGAGCAAGTGCCTGATGTAGTGTAAGAATACTGCATATTACATAAGTTTTTTACCGTCAGAAAATGCGTTGCCAACCTTGTTGCCCACCACGTGGTAAGTGTGAGCCGACGGGTTGTAAATCAAAGGTTGAAGTTTGGCAATGTCGATTTTACCATCGGTGAGCACACTCTCGTCGGCGCAAACGTTTACAATTTCGCCCACAAGACGGCAGGTTTTATCATCGTAACTAACCACCTCACATTCAAGCGCAAAGGGGAGTTCGGCAATCAAAGGAGCGTCAACCTTGTCGGATTTTACAGCGGTAAAACCGGCTTTGGCAAACTTGTCGGGCACATTGTTGCCGCTTGCAATACCCACATAGTCGCATTCTGCCAAATGCTTAGCGTCAGCCACCGAAACAGTGAAAGCCTTTTTAAGTTTCAGATTTTCAACGGTTTTATGAGTAGGCGAAAGGCAAATAGAAATCTGCGTATCGTCAGAAATACCACCCCAAGCGGCGTTCATAGCGTTTGGAGTGCCGTCGGCGTTGTAAGTGCCGATAATCAAAACGGGCATCGGAAACAACAAAGCCTTAGCCCCAAAATCTTTTCTCATAATTGAATACATTTATTTGGTTTGCGGTGTAAATATAGGATTTTTTTGGGGAATAAGCAAAAAAAACTACCACTACAAAAATAGGAAAATCCCACTTTTTTACTCCTCAAACAGATACCCTTCAAGGCTCAAATCGCTTTCATTCTTACGGATATAGAAATTGTAGTATTTGATAGCGAGGGTGGCATCGGGGGCGGTAAGGATAATGTATTCGTCTTGTGAACTATTAGAAAATTCAAGAAAATCGAGAGTCTTAATTTTGAAATCGTTTTTGCCGTATGATATTGTAAGCGTGTCGGTTAACTTCCTGTCCTTATCAAAATAATAGGTGCGGCAAATAGGGCGGAAGGTCTTGACATTGTGGTTAAGATTAATTATGTCGGCGTTGGCGTAGAAATGGTAGTTACCCATAACGTCACGACCGTCTATAACCACAGGCTCGTCAGAAGAACTAGTATAAATCCTTTCCAAAACAATATCCTCGTATGCTTCGTAATCATAATATCGGGAAAGGTAGTCAAGTTTCGACTCAACAGAAAAACTTGTGGTGTCGCTTTGACGTGCCCAAGCGCGAAAATCTTCGGCTGAGATGGGCAGCGAAAGATTTTCTGCCGTGAGACGCTCTATAACTTGGTTGCGGAGGGTGTTGAGCGTGATGTTGCTCATACTCCACGGACCGTACGACGAGAGCAATGCCAAGCCACAAAACGAGGCGGGAATCCAAATAATTCTGCGTTGCTTAAAAATGATAGAAAGAATGCAAACCGCCCAAAACCAAATGTTTACGAGCAAAAGGTAAAGTCGGGAAACAGTGATTCCATAGTCGTTGAACCTACGGGCAATACCCACCGTCATCAGCAACAACAGGGGCATCATTATAAAGGGCGCGTATTTTACAAAAATATTGTCGAGTTTTGTTTTTTTGGTAATACGGTCGCCATACAACGCCATAGAAATCAGTACCATAAAGAACATCGACACTGAAACCAATATCGAAACCCAACCGTTTGGCAGTTCAAAAGTGATTAGTATCTTAATCAGATAAACATAAAGCACCAACCAATAGAGCGCCAACAGCGGGATAAAAAGGTATCGTATAAGGGCATTGATAAACTTATTGGATTCGCATTCGGTTTCATCCACTAATTGCTCATTATTAGGCAGTTGCATCATCACCAACACGGGAAATGCCAACATTACAAATGCTAAATTGATTAGCGTCAAAAGACGCGAGCCACGATCAATGTCGAACAAATGCTGTATTGCGGTAAACAACAACGAAATAGCACCACAAAGTATGCCCACAGCCAACGCCGAAATCAAAATGGCGGAGATGGCTTGCAGCGAAAAATTGTAAAAAGGAAGGTCGTTTTTGCACCGGAAAAACGGAAGGCAGAATACCGACAACCCAATCATCAGTATCACAGCCAACAATCCGGGCATCACCATTGTCGCAAAGTGATAGTTATATTCAAAGGAGGTCAAAACTACAAAAACAGAGTACCATAGCAAAATAATATTTGCAACAGCAAATACTATATACTTGGTTCTTAGAGATTTGCAGTTGTCACCCCAAAGTACCAACGCAACGTTGAGCACCGCACCTGTAAGGGTGAAGAAAAATAGGAACAATCTGATTTCGTTCTTCCAATCTATCGCTTTGTAAACTTCAAAACACGTTAATACAAAAGCGATTACGAGCAAACCTACCGTAACGGGAAAACGGCTGACAGTAGATTTGAAAATCGAACCAAAATTTTGGATAAAGTTCTTTACAGATGCGGTGCTTGTGTTGCTCATTTACTGATAATTAACTATTTCTCGTGACTTTTAGACATAAGGTCAAGAATCTTCTTTGAAGACTGACGCATTTCGTTCAACTGTTTTTCGTCTGCGTTGGCCATCTTGATAATCTCTTTTGTGAGGTCCTCGATGTTGGCAAGCCATTGGGTAATGTCATATTTGGCGTCTTTAAGATTGCTTATATACGACATAAAATCCTTGTCGGTCAGCAATTTTTCAAATGCTTTCTTTTCGTCTCCGTTAACGTAGATGTCCAAATACCTTTCGTAGGCCTTGTTTGCTTTTTCTCTTGATTCTGCAAATGTGTTTTTGCATAAATCGATGAGCGAGTATACGTTACCGATTTTGAGGCGAAGGTCGGCATCTTCGATGAATCCGCCGTTTGTGATAAAGTTTTCCTCTATCCAACGGTCCTGCTGTTTGAAGTTTTCAATATAAAACAAATTACCAATTTCATCCATTGTTGAATCGGTCTCTTCGAATTCGTCGCTGTAATAGTATTCAAATTCCTCGTCATTATAATTAATGTACGACTCCAAGTTCTCTATCTGACTCTTATAATTTTCGAGGTTGACGATGGTGGCAACAATCACCTTTTGATAGTTTTCCTGATTGTTGACATTCTCGCGCCATTTGTCTACCAAAAGACCGAGGATAATACCGATTGCGGTTGCGATAATTGTGTTAACTGCGTCAATTGAAAGTTTTTTCCAATTGAGGTTCTCTTTAAAAGAATTTTCTTCTGCCATTTTTTAACTTATTAGATTGATTATTATTAGATTATAATTCACTTTCTGAGCAAGTAAGAATTTTGTTTGCTTGGCTGAGGTCGCCGGTTTGAAGTCCGAGTTTGAGCCATTTCATACGCTGAGCCGATGTGCCGTGTGTAAACGATTCGGGATTGATGGTGCGGTAACCTGCCGATTTTTGCAGATAGTCGTCGCCAATCTGATGCGCGCAGTTGATAGCCTCTTCAAGGTCGCCGCTCTCAAACGATTGGAAAGTCTTGTTCTCATAGTGTCCCCAAACGCCTGCGTAGAAGTCGGCAAGCAACTCGATACGAACCGAAATGGCGTTTGCCTCAGCGTCGGAACGTGCCCTATCCATCTGTTGATGAAGTTTTGAAAGCAAGCCTGTGAGGTATTCTACGTGGTGACCAACCTCGTGAGCAATAACGTAGGCGTATGCAAGGTCGCCCTCAGCACCAAGTTGACGTTTCATTGTGGTAAAGAACGAGAGGTCTAAGTAAAGTTTCTGATCTGCTGAGCAATAGAACGGACCTGTTGACGATGAAGCCGAGCCACAACCTGTGTTAACAGCATCGCTGAAAATCACCATTGTAGGCTTTTGATAGGTCATTCCGTTTTGTTTAAAGATGCTTGTCCAAACATCTTCGGTAGACGCCAAAATACGAGATGCGAACACAGAGAGTTCGTCTTGCGCCTTATTGTTGCCTGTGTTGGTGGTAGTCTGCTCCACGGTGGTGCCCTGACCTATGCCGAGGTTGTTGACAAACATAGTGGAGTCGCCGGTTTTCCACCATACTAACGCGCCGATTATCAGCATTATAATACCTACGCAGCCGCCCTTTTTGCCGGTAGACATACGCATACCCGAGCCGGAAGACCCGCGACGGTCTTCAACGTAACTGCTTTCTCTTCTTCCTGAAAGTCTCATATCAATAATATTTTTAAGTTAACAGATAAATTTTTGATAAAACAAAGGTAGTAAAAAAAATGATATGTGCATTTATTTCGACAAAAAAAACGTAACTTTGCGGCAAAAGCAAAAAAATGGTTTCAGTAGGCAAACAAATACAACTCGGACTTGGCGGATACAGCCACGCATTTGGCATCATCTCCGCGCAAAAGATGTGGAAATTCTTTATTATTCCACTAATAATCAATATTTTGTGCGTTTGGCTAATTTGGCATTACAGCGGAAATCTGTCGGATTGGCTCAACGAAAAAATTACAGAAAGTTGGCAGTTGGAAGGCGGATGGGGAAGTTTTGTCAGCGGCACTACCACAGTGATTACCAAGATTATATGCTACCTTGCGTTTATATTTTTGGGTGGTAGTTTAGTAATATTGTGTATGTCGCCGATTTACACCAATATGTCCGAAAAAACTGATACTTATTTAACAGGTCGCGAATTTGGATTCAGCGCAAAACAAACCGTAAAAGATATTTGGCGAGGTGTAAAAATCGCTCTCAAAAACACTATAAAACAAAGTATTCTGTTGATTGTTTGCTTTATAGCAAGTTTTATTCCAGTGATTGGATTCATTATGCCAATTGTTGTATTTCTTATAAACAGTTATTATTTTGGATACTCGTTTATGGACTACAACAACGAGCGTTACCGCCGCGACACCAAGGAGAGCGCACGTGTAATTCATCGTTACCGTTGGCTCACCATTACCAACGGCGCAATCTACACCCTTACACTTTATATAATGTGCGGAACATTTTTCGCTGTGTTTACAGGCGGTATTTCGGCTGTGGCGGCTGCGTGGTCGCAAATTGAGGCGGAAAAGATTGACAATCAAACAGTTTAGTTATGAGTAAAATCAAGATTGTAGCGGTTTCGTATTACAACACTTTGCCGATGCTTTACGGTTTGGAACATTCTGATTTTGTAAAGCAAAATTGCGAACTTATACTACACTATCCGTCGGAATGTGCCCGCGCCCTTATCGAAAACCGCTGCGATATTGCCCTTGTGCCAGTGGGAATAATTCCGCAACTAAAAGAATATCACATAGTTTCGGATTATTGCATTGGTGCCGAAGACAAAGTGCGTTCGGTGATACTTGCAAGCGACTCTCCCCTACCGCAAATCAACCGCATATTTCTTGATTATCAATCGGCTACGAGCGTTCGCCTTGTAAAAGTTCTTGCCCAAAACTATTGGCACATATCGCCCGAATGGGTTCAGAGCAAGGCGGGTTACGAAAACGAAATTGCTGCCGACACCGCCGGAGTGGTAATTGGCGACCGCTGCTTTACCATCAAGCCACACAGCCACGTTTACGACCTTGCCGAAGAGTGGATAAAGTTTTCGGGGTTGCCCTTTGTGTTTGCGGCGTGGCTTTCTACCAAACCCATCGACAAAGACCTGCAACAATCATTTAACCAAGCACTTGGCATAGGTGTGCATAATATTCCCGCTGTGATTGATTACTATCACCAAAGATTTATCAAGGAGTTTAACCCGATAGAATATTACACCAAAAATATCAGTTACGAACTCACAGAACGCAAACACCAAGGAATGGAGAGGTTTATTAATTATCTATAACTTCACCCCTCTCAAAAAATCCACAACGCCCATTCTCTTTTTGCCTTCTAATTGAATATCAAGCAATTGAACATATCCATCAGCGCAGGAGATTTTAATAAAAGTTTTGTTATCGGTAAAGAGTTTACCTGTTTCGGCAATGCCTTTCGACGGTTCAAAATCCACAGCAAACACTTTGAGACTCATATCCTTATCCTTTACCTTAATAGTGGTAAACGCTGTGGGATAGGGACTTAGTCCGCGAACAAGATTCTTAATGGATATTCCATTCTTAGAAAAATCTAAGCGACAATCCTCCTTAAAAATTTTTGGAGCAGGTTTAAGCACAGTGTCAGGAGCAATCAAGTCGCTCTGTGCCACAGATTTAACATTACCCGAAAGAATCATCTCCACTGTATCAACCACAAGTTGAGAACCAATTTCCATAAGTTTGTCGTGCACGCTGCCGGCATTATCCTCGGGCAAAATGTCAATCTCTTTTTTGAGCAAAATGCGGCCAGTGTCGATGTCGTGATCGAGCATAAAGGTGGTAACGCCAGTTTTGGTTTCGCCGTTAATCACAGCCCAATTTATCGGAGCAGCACCACGATACTGCGGCAAAATGGCTGTGTGAAGGTTAAACGTGCCGAATTTAGGCATAGCCCAAACCGCCTCGGGAAGCATACGAAATGCCACAACTACTTGTAAATCGGCATTATACGAACGCAATTCGGCTTGAAAAGTCTCATCTTTAAGTTTGGCTGGCTGCAAAACGGGTATTCCGAGCGAAACTGCAAGTTCTTTTACGGGCGTGGGCATTATCTTGCGTCCTCGACCTTGCGGCTTATCTTCGCCTGTTACCACAGCAACTACATTAAATCCATTGTCTACCAATGCTTTAAGGGGAGCAACGGCAAATTCCGGCGTACCCATATATATTATGCGCAAATCTTTTTTATCCATTATTAATAAGTTGTTTTAACGTTTTTTATAGCGCAAATATACAAAAAAAGCGGATTCCTTAGCAAAAATTGTACAAGTATTGATACACGTATGCAAATAAAATGTAAATTTGTAAAACTCAAAAACGCAAATAGTACAAAAACAAAATGGACATTGAACAAATTGATAACGAAGAAGATACAAAAAAGAATAAAATAATGAAGGCAATTATAAAAATA
>JAGCVU010000020.1 GCA_017962175.1 Bacteroidales bacterium
ATGTAAAATATCAAATACAATAGGTAAAAGAATATTACCAAAGTTTCTAATTGTTGACGCAGATGAATGCGCTCGTGGTTTACAATTATCTCGTATGGTTGCGTTGAAAAATCATCTTTGCCATATTTTAATATAATAAATGGGAAAATGCTAATACCCGTATAATTTTTTAGCAACTTGGTAAACAATTTTTTTGAGATAATAATCATAGCGCAAGAGGTTTAAGGTTGTTAAATATCAAAATTTGGGTCGGTTTCAAAGGTTAATGTTTCATTTGTAACCGGGTGTGTAAAAGTGATTTTCATGGCGTGAAGATACATCCGTTTGGCCTTTTCTCCGTAAAGTTCGTCGCCGATAATGGGGTGATTTAAACCTTGATTATAGGCGCAATGAACTCGCAACTGATGTGTTCGACCGGTTTGAGGATATAAATAGATATATGTTTTGCCATTTTCCACTTTATCCACTTTAAAAAAGGTTTCGGCAGGTTTTCCGTGCTTAAAATCCACCTTTTGACGCGGACGATCGGCGATGTCGGGCATTAAAGGAAGCGAAATTGTGCCTTCGCTTCGTTTTACCTCGCCATCAAGAACGGCATAATATACCTTTTTAATATCGTGATTTTCAAACTGTTGTTGCAGTTTTTTGTAAATTTCAAGATTTTTGGCAATAACCATAATGCCTGAGGTAGCCATATCGAGGCGGTGAATTACCATCGCCTCCGAGCCAAAACGAGTTTTGGCAATTTCGGCTACCGAAATCCGCTTATTTTTTCCGGGAACGCTCAACATTCCCGCAGGCTTGTTGATAACAACTAAAAAATTATCTTCAAATATTGTCTCAAAATCTTGATTTTGATTCTTCTCCAAAGGGTTAACACACACGGTTAATCCGCGCAGCATAAAACCAAGAATCGGCTTGCATTTTCCCTGACACGCAGGGTAAAAATTCAAGTGCTTACGTATCTCGCCAATCGGACTCCTACCGCACCAAAATTCTGCAATAAACAGCGGTTTATAACCTTGTAAATAAGCATATTGCAAAAGTTTTGGAGCGCAACATTCGCCGCTGCCCGAAGGCGGAATTATATTGTTATATTCTTTGAAAATCTGCAACAAATCCCGATTTTCGCCTTTGGCGTTTAGCATTACAAAATTTGAGAAAAGATAGTTTTGCAATTCGACAGATTTTTGTTTGCGGAGTTCTTTGAGAGATTGAATTGTATCAGAAATTTTTGAAAATTCATCTAAAAATTTAAGGTTTTCGGCATCATAACGCTGTTTTAATCTTCGCAATTCAGCATTTTGAAACTGACTTTCGGCAATTAGATTTTGCCTGTCTTCATCCGAAAGGTCAGGATTTTTGCGACGACTTTCGCGGTTGATTTTTGAAATCTTCATAAATTGCTTATACTCAGCAATTTCTTTTAAAATTGTCTGAGCATTTTTAAACGCTTCTGATTGTTGGCTGTTTTTTTGTGCAGTTTTTTCAAGGTCTTGAATCTGATTATTTATATCAGAAATCTCCTTTTCTTTGGTTTTGAAATGACCGTTTGGGTCGAGATAATCAAACACCGGCGGAACAAAAAAATCATGATTTTCTGAGCCTTGAATTTGCCCCGAAAACGCTGCAAGATAGCCGGTTGTACCGTTGGTATTTTCAGCAATTAAAAATCCAAACATCTTGCCCGAAGATATTTCTTCGTGCCATTCGGTTTTGGATTCAATGTAGTTTACTATTTCTTTTTGAACCTTTATACATACTTCGTTTGGTTGGTAATAAAAAGGATTATTCATTGCCAACGGCTTGAAACTCTGAATGTTTAAAGGATGAAAAATCATTTGTCTTGTTCGCGGTGAATGAGTACAACGTTAACTTCGGGATAGTTTTTGCGTATAAATTCAGCCATACGTTCGGCGCAATATACGCTGCGATGCTGTCCGCCTGTGCAGCCAAAATATACCGACAGATTGGCAAACATTCGTTTGATGTATTTCTCTATCGAAATTTTCACGATATTCTGCGTAAGTGATACAAATTCAGCCATTTCGGGTTCTTTCTTGAAGAAATCAATAACGGGTTGATCTTTGCCAGTAAAGCATTTATACTCCTCGTAGCGACCCGGATTGTGAATTGCGCGACAGTCGAATATAAAACCTCCGCCATTGCCGCTCGGGTCGTAAGGCAAGCCTTTACGATACGAAAAACTGCCCACAGTTACCGTTAAAACGCATTTTTTCTTTTCAAACTGTTTTAAAAATTCCGATTCGGTAAGCGAGACAAGGCATTTTTCGAGATGCGGAATTTCTATTGGAAGTTTTTGATATTCAAGAAGATATTTAAGATTTTTCATTGCGGGCGCAATGCTCGCAAGAAAATGAGGTTTCTTTTCCAAAAATCCACGATAGCCGTAACTTCCACACGCCTGCATTATGCGCACGTAGGCAAAGGCAGCAAACATATCGCGAAAGGCTTTTTCATCAAAGTTTATATATTTTTTGAGTTCATTGATATAAAAATCAAGTAGTTCGATACGCACTTCGGGAGGAATTGCAGCCTTGCCGTCGTAGAGTAGCGAAGCAATATCGTATTGCAAAGCACCTTTTCTACCACCTTGATAATCAATA
>JAGCVU010000168.1 GCA_017962175.1 Bacteroidales bacterium
AGTGTTGAAACAGAAAACCTCGCCTGTGCCGTCGTTGCTAACGGCAAAAACACCTGCATTGGTGGCTATCCACTTGCGGTCGGCAGCGTCGGCGCAAATATCGTTGATACAGGCGTAGCGCAGAAGGTATTGCGAATAGTCGCCGTCGGTTTTGCTACTTTGCGTTACAATGGGGCGCATACACCGTGCTTCGCCCGAAAATACGTCTTCTGCGTTTTGAATGTAGCCTATTCCGCTGTTAGAACCTATCCAAATGTGGTTTTCAAGGTCTCGGGCAATGGCAGAAATGGTGGCGCCAACGCGTTCGCCTGTGGTAAAGAGCGGATAAAAAAGTTTTGTGCGGTCGTCGGACGGGTCGGTTGGCGTGCCGCTGAGGTCGATGGCAAAAACGCCGTTGTTGCCAAGGTTTAGCAAAAATCCATAATCAGAAACTTGTGTAATGGAGTTAACTGCGTAATTTTTAAGCGTTTCAGACGAATTGAGGTAATGCCACGACCCATCGGGAGCAAGTATATAGATTCCACCCTTGTCTACCACTGTGATGAGGTTTCCGTCGGGAGTGGCAGCCATAGCCGAAAGGCGGTTTTTTGGTGCTGATTCTACGCTCAGAACAGATTTTTGGTTGGCATCCTCGTATTGATAGAGAACCGCTTTGTTGGCACCTACAAACACGTGACGATAGTTAAACGGATTAAAAAACAGCGAATAAATGGTTTCTCCGCCCGTGGGAAAACTATTTGACCAAGCATTGTTTTCTAAAATTGATAAACCCGAATTGCCTGCCACAAGACGGTTTTTAAAGGTTTCTATTGCGTTGAAATCATCGGTTAAAGGTCCGTTAGGTAGATAATTTTTTAATGTAGATTCGCTACCGAAATATAGTCCCGAATTTTTTGTGGCAATGGCTATCATTCCGTTTTCTAAAACGGTAGACGAGTTTATGTAAATGCCTTCTTTAATATAGTCGGCGGCAATCTGCTTTATTAGCAATGCGGTGGAGTTATACACATTAACATTGTTTCGAGTGCTTACAATTAAATTGCTACCGTTTGATTTTAAGGATATTGCACCGTCAAATTCATCTATTAAAGAATTGCCGTTTAAGGCATAAACTTCGCTCTTATTTTGCGAAGATGAGTATAAACCAACCATCAAACTGCCATTCGCATTTGCAATGCCGCTCAAAACGTATCCTGAGGGTATTGAAAAATCATATTTGGTATAATTGTCGGGCGATTGCAGGTTGATATTGTTGAGGTCTGTTTTTAGAATTTCATCTTCGGAAATAGCCCAAAGCGTGTTGCCATTAACTGCGCACATTATTACAGGCTTATCTGTGCGGCAAACTCCATACACGCTCGAAAAATCTTTCTTTACGAACGAAATGCCAAATTCTCCCGAAAAGATATAGTAATCGTTGCTTGAAGTAATGTGGTTTATTCGTCTGTTGAATAAATAGTTGCCTGCGGAAATATCAGCAATTGACGATACGCTGTTGCCAACGATTCTGTCGGCTTTGCCATCGGCGAAGGCTGTGATAAAAGATTTTCCGTCGGGGTCGGCGTATCCGGCTGTGATGTCGGCTCCTGACAGTAGCGTGGTTTTGGTGTAGATTTGCACATCGCCGCTGTAATCTGCCACAAACACAGCGTGAGGACAAAATGCCACAGCCTTATCGCCATATTCGCACACATCGGCAACGTTGTAAAACGACGGACGCATTGTCCACTGTGCCAAACAGTTGCAGCACGTTAAAACAATCAACGCCGTTGTAATCAAAAGCCTCAGCATACACGGTCGGGATTTTGCGAAATAAATGCCTCCCACGACGACGACCCGCCTTTTTTTGCTTTCGGTTTTTTAACGGTTGAGGATGCTACTGTGGGAAATTTCATTTGAAAATGATGACAAACGGCGGCTGCAAGAGCATCGGTGGCATCGTACTTGTCGGGCAGTTCGGTGAGGTTTAACATTCGGGCAAGCATTGCAGCCACTTGCTCTTTGGTGGCGTTGCCGTAGCCTGTTACCGACTGCTTTATTTTGCGGGGTTCGTATTCGTGAATTTCCACTCCGCACGATACTGCGGCGGCAATGGCAACTCCCTGAGCGCGACCGAGTTTGAGCATCGATTGAGCATTTTTTTCGTAAAACTGCGCCTCAATCGACAGACACTCAGGGTGGTAACTATTGATTAATCCTGTGGTGCGGCTAAAAATGGTTTTGAGTTTCAAGTAAGGGTCGTCCATCTTGTGCATATCCACAATGCCCACAGCAAGGCATTTAATGGCATTCCCGAGCGACTCTATAATGCCGTAGCCCATAAAGTTTGTACCCGGGTCGATGCCCAAAACCACTGCCATAATGTATTATTTTTTGCGGTTGGCAATCTTATCCATAAAAGCGCGAAGCATTTCTAAACGACTGTTGTACAAGTCTATAGCAGAGAGTTCGTTGTAGGCGGCGGCAAAATATTTATCTATTTTTTTGCTGCAATCGTCGGCCACTTTCATTCTTGTATAAATGTCGGTAACGTAAGATACTTTTTCGTAACGCTCTACTGTCTTGTCAGCCAAGTATTTAAGTAGGTC
>JAGCVU010000169.1 GCA_017962175.1 Bacteroidales bacterium
CACAAACGAATATTGCTCCTCCTTGTCGGTGGCGTAGAGGAATATTACGCTGTTGTTTTTGTCGGTTTGGTTCTCCTTAACGATATTCTTGTACTCGTCGAATGTAAAGTACTTACCCTCGGTGTTTTTGTAGAGGAAGAAGTTTTTGGCGAGGTCGTAGAATTTCTCGTTGGTGAGCATACCGTACTGGATAAAGAGTTTGAGGTCGTCCCATTTTTTCTCAAA
Source organism: Bacteroidales bacterium (assembly GCA_017962175.1). Taxonomy (GTDB): domain Bacteria; phylum Bacteroidota; class Bacteroidia; order Bacteroidales; family UBA3824; genus UBA3824. The sequence continues at coordinate 226 of JAGCVU010000169.1, forward strand.
ATCGTCGCGGTTGTTTTTGAAAATATCTGACAATCTGTCAGCCACTTTTTTGGTGATGTGGGTGGAAATTTTCTTAACGTTGGCGTCGCTTTGGAGGTAACTGCGCGATACGTTGAGGGGAATGTCGGGCGAATCCAAAACTCCGTGCAAGAGTGTAAGAAACTCAGGCACAATACCTTCTACGCTGTCGGTAACAAAAACCTGATTGCAGTAGAGTTGAATCTTGTTTTTCTGGATTTCGAGGTTTGTGCGTATTTTGGGGAAATAGAGAATACCAGTAAGGTTGAACGGGTAGTCTACATTCAAGTGAATGTTAAACAACGGCTCCTCAAATGTGCCAGGGTAAAGTTTTTTGTAGAAAGTCTTGTAATCCTCCTCTTTAACGTCGGCGGGTTTCTTGGTCCACAAAGGCTCGGTATCGTTGATGATTTTGTCCTTGTCGGTGTCAACGTATTTGTCGTCTTTCCACTCTTTCTCTTTGCCAAAACCGATCGGCACGGGGAGGAACATACAGTATTTTTTGAGAAGTTCCTCAATCTTAGAGTCTTCGAGGTAAGCGGTTGAGTCATTGTCGATATGAAGAACGATGTCGGTGCCGCGGTCGGTTTTGTCGCACTCTTCCATGGTGTATTCGGGCGAACCGTCGCAACTCCATTTTACTGCCTTAGTATCTGGTTTCCAACTTTTTGAAATGATTTCAACTTTTTCAGAAACCATAAACGACGAGTAGAATCCGAGACCGAAGTGACCGATAATAGCGTCGATGCTGTCTTTGTATTTTTCGAGGAAGTCGCCTGCGCTTGAAAATGCAATTTGGTTGATATATTTGTCCACTTCTTCGGCAGTCATACCAATACCACGGTCGGAAACGGTGATGGTTTTAGCGTCTTTGTCCACTTTTACGCGGACGGTGAGGTCGCCGAGTTCGCCTTCGAGTTCGCCCTTGCGCGAAAGAGCCTTAACCTTAGTGGTAGCGTCTACTGCGTTAGAAACCAACTCTCTAAGAAATATCTCTTGTTCAGAATAAAGAAACTTTTTGATTACGGGGAAGATGTTCTCACTCGTAACACCAATTTTTCCTGTTGCCATTTTTTATGTCGATTTAATGTTTTACAAAATTTTTTCCAAAACACCATTGTCAAAGTCTGTACCGAAGCGGAAAAACTGACATTATTTCAGATTTAGAACTGACAAGACTGACAATAGATGACAAAATGGCGGAATAATGGCATACATGTATAAAAAAACTGACGGATATTTGTCCGTCAGTTTTCTAAAATTTTATGGAATAATTATTAAAAATTATTCAGCTTCAGTAGCTTCAGCTTCACCTTCAGCTTCGCCTTCTACAGCTTCACCTTCAGCTTCAGTAGCTTCAGCTTGCTGTGTCAAAGCTTGAGCGCCTTGGATACCAGTTTGAACGTTTTGTTCTACAACTGCAAGGTCAACACCGTTGAGAGTTTTGATAGCTTCTGCGGTTTTAGCGTAATCGCTCTTAGCTTTAGCAGCTGTGAGGATTTCGTTAGCTTTGTTGTAACCGTCGATAGCAGCTTGAGCGTCACCAGCTTGAAGTTTCAAAGCAGCTTCGCCAGCTTTAGTTGTGAAAGCGAAGATCAAGTCAGAAGCAAGAGCGTTGTCTTTGTTAGCGAAGATTTTGTCTGCAAGAGCAGAAGCTTCTGTGTAGTCGCCGCTTGCGATAGCGGGACCTACTTTCTCGATTTCTTCTTGGTAAGCGGATTTAGCGCCGCAAGATACCAACATTACTGCGCATACGAGTGCAGTAGCGATAATTGAAAATACTTTTTTCATTTCTTTAATAATTTAGAATTTATTGTTTGTTTTGTTTATAGTCTTAATAGCTCTTTGTTTTTTTGCGGTGCAATATTAGACATAATTATCGACAATAATGTTAAGAAATGTTAATTTTTTTGTGTTTTTTAGAAAATATAACACTTCTATGTTATTACAGCTATGTTTGAGGTACATATAGTTATTGCATAATTCACTATAATAAGGGCACATAAGTGCAATTTCAGCTTAGAAAAATGGCAAATCTTTTGTATCTATTTTAAGAATTATACGTATAACCATGGACATTGAATAACTAAAAAGAACTATTATGATAGGTACAAATCTCAGCACCAAGGCAAAATCTAACATTCTGTATATTGTATCAGCTTTTGTAGCGGTAATTACAATAGTGTTGGTACTTCATTTTTCGATACGCGGATTGGTGGCAAAGCATATCGAAAACAATATTGCGAGCGACCTTATTGGCTTAACTAACACTCTTGACGAGCATCACAAGGCTTTTAGCGTATCTAATTTGCTGCTTATTCACGTGGCAGAAAGCGATGTGGAGTTTGTGGGTGGAATAAAAGAGAGTTCGTCGCAAACAGCTCTTGTGGGCAAACAAAACCTTCCTCTGTGGACAATGGGCGGCAGGGTTATTCAAAATAATAATAGTTATTGTAAACAAGTGGCTTCGGGTCATGAAGGAAGCCATTTTACTATATTTCAAAAAGTGGGCAGCGATTATGTACGCATAGCCACCACAATTGTAGGCAATGATGGAAAACCCGCAGTTGGCACAAAACTTACCGACTCTGAGGTGGTACGCCAAATAGAAAGTGGACAAACTTTTTTTGCCCGTACCGAAATTCTAGGAGTACCTTACATAGCTACATATAAACCACTGTATATCAATCGTCAACTTAAAGGTATTTACTTTACCGGTCAAGAAGAATCAAAAGTTCAGGCTCAAAATACCGCCCTTAATGCACACAATATAATAGATGGTGGATTTACGCTTTGGACCTACGACCGTGAAAACAAATGCTACGATGGCAAATGGAGCAAGATTCCAGATGATATTTACAACATTATGTCGCAAAATAAAGACGGACAGCCACATAATGTAACATTTCGTTTTGAAGATCACTCCTATGATATGACATATATTCACGATGCTAATCTTGAATCGTTTATTTCGCTTGCGTATCCATCTTCGTCGAAATATAATGGTGTAGGTCAAACTGTGGTAACACTTGCTGTGATAATGCTTGCAATTGTGTTGCTTATGATGTTTGCTTCTAACCACTTAAACAATAAGATATTGCGTGCAGTTGGCGGCGAACCTAAGGATGTGGAACATCTGGTGCACAAGATAGCCGACGGCGACTTGCGTATTTCAAAAAGTAGCGCACACAATGCCACTGGTATACTCAAATCGTCGTATGAGATGGCCGACAGCCTTAGAAATATGGTTGAAAAAATTACCGATGGAGCATCTAATCTTCAGGCTTCGAGTTCAGAAATTAATCGCACTACGCAAACTCTTTCGCAAAATGCCAACGAACAAGCAGCTACAGCCGACAATATTGTACAGTCGGTAGCCGATATTGCCGAAGAGGTAAACCAAAACGCTGACCTTGCCTCCAAAGCCGAAAAATTAACGCAAAAGGTAACTGCCGATATTCAGCAGATTAAAAAGGCACAAGACGAGAGTTACAATGCCGTTAAGGATATTTCAGAGAAAATCGACATTATCAATGATATAGCATTTCAAACCAACTTGCTTGCACTTAATGCCGCTGTTGAGGCTGCAAGAGCCGGCGAAAACGGCAAAGGATTCGCTGTGGTGGCTACTGAGATTCGTAAACTTGCCGAAAAGAGCAAAATCTCAGCGAGCGATATTGTGGCAGGTGCGGAGTCGAGCGTGAAAGCTACAGCCAAGTCTACACAACTGATCAACAATATTTTGCCCGATATCAATGAATGTGCTGCGCTGATAGAACGTGTAGAAAATTCTGCCGGCAGTCAACGGTCTACAATTCAAATGATAGATTTGTCGATAAAGCAACTCAACGGCGCTATTCAAGGTAATGCTGCAGCAAGTGAGGAACTTGCAGTTAGTGCCGAGGAACTCAACGGTCAGGCCGAGATGTTCCGTCAGAGTGCTGACATTTTCAAGTTGTAAGGCGTGTGCCTATTCACTTTCTTGTTTTTTCAGTTGGTCGATTCTTGCAAGAATTTCGGCTGCTTGCTTGTTGAGTGCTGCAATTTCCGATAGCGACGAATTGCCTTCTAATTGGAAGAAATCCATTGTGGAGTCGAGTAGTTCGGCTTGAGCTTGCGATTCGTCGGCACTTGTAGATAGCTCTTCGGCTGTGGCGGCGTTTTGCTGCGTGATATTGTTGAGTTGTTGCAATGCGTTGTTGACTTGAGCTGCGTTGCTGTTTTGCTCTATAGACGAGGCTGTAATTTCGTGAACGAGCGACGATGTTTTGTTGATTTCAGGTACAAGCATAGCAAGCAGTTTGCCTGAGTTTTCTGCCTGTTTAACACCGTTGGTGGTGAGAGTGTCGATTTCTTTGGCTGCTGCCTGACTTTTTTCTGCTAGTTTTCGTATTTCGGAAGCCACTACGGCAAAACCTTTGCCCAATTCTCCTACACGAGCGGCCTCAATGGCTGCGTTAACAGCAAGAAGGTCGGTGCGACCAACAATTTCGTTGATGATTCCAATTTTATCGGTGATGGTTCGCATAGCTTCCACAGTGGTGCCTACTGATTTGTTGGCTATCTGTACGCTCTGAACCACTTTGTTGGTAATGTCTTCAGTTTCTTTGGCGTTGATGGAGTTTTTCTGAATAGAAGCTGTCATTTCTTCCATGGCGGTAGACACTTGTTCTGATGCCGATGCCTGTTGGTTTGAGCCTGCCGCCATCATAGCAGCCGATTTGGATAGTTCCTTGCCTGCACTGTTGACGTTTTGCGCCGATTGTTTTACATCGTAAACGATTTTTCGAAGGTTTTTTGACATTTGTTCAAATGCCATAAACAATTCTGTTACCTCGTTTGAGCCTTTGGTTTTGTATCTAAATGTGCAGTTGATATTGCCGGAGGCCATTTCTCTACATGCTCGAAGCATCTGTGTGATAGGTTCGCCAATTTTGTATCCCAACATTGAGGCCATCAACACCGAAACTATCAGCATAATGAAAGCAAGTATGATAAATGTGCGCAATTGTCGTCCGAGATTGCTTGTAAAATTATATGTGTAGGTGCTGAATAGTACCGCCAATTTAACGCCTTCGCAGTTTGATACAATAGTGGCATGGTGTGATATGTCGTAATCATCTACAATATGGGTAGTGTTAGTATTAAACACTTCGGGGTGAACTGCCATGCTTCCGTAAATTTCTGCCAACGGTTTGCCTATATAGTCAGGATTTTGACATTCGCTTACCAAGGTAAAATTATTGTCAAAAACAACCACATTGACTTCGAGGGGTGATTTTGATTTGTATCTTAATGCAATTTGGTTGATACTATCAATAGGCATATATTCGATAAAAGCACCCAAAAATTTGTTTTCGCGATCGATGAACGGCACTGCTATTGGGAGCGTTAGAATTTTTTCGCCGGCGATGGTGATGAATTCGGCAGGCAGAATTTGTTGAACAGGGTTTTTGCGTACTTGATTGTAAACGTCAGGGTCTACAACATAACCCGGTTTGAGAACGGCCTTGCCACGCTCTTTGGCAAAGAAAACATTAAACTCTCCATCGAATTTTTCGTAAAGCGGATCGTTTTTGAATTTATCGTCGTTGCGGTCGAAAGCGTTGTGCTCCCATTTAAAACCCGATAGTAATGCATCGGTATTTTGACAGAATCTTTCCAAAATGGTGTGAATGTCGCTACGTGTGAGCATTCCGGCAAGAGCTCCCGATTGTGAAGTCATAATCGACATTGATAGCGACTTGGTTTGATTGGTATATACGTTGATTTGGTGACCTATATCCTCAGCGCATCGAGCAGAAAGATCATCAATATTTTTGGTACCAGCCTCAACCATAAGCGACTTGGTATAAAGCACAAATGCTATAGTGAAGGTAACAGTTATTACTCCCGCCATCAATATGAAAGAGAAAATGATGTGACGGCTGAGTTTGCTGCCTTTAAATATGCCGCGTATTAGTTTTTTTATCTTTTTCATGGTATATAGTTTTTAAAGGTCGTACTGAGGTTTGTTGTTTGAGATTGCGAATATTTTGTCGGTGTCGAGAATGGTGACAAACCGGTTAATGTCTTTGAATACTCCGAATGTGAACTTTGGATCTACAATAGAATTGAGTTCTGTGGTAGGTACTATGTCGAGAGGTTTGATTTCTATTACGTTTTCTACGTGGTCGGCAATGGTTCCTACGGTGTGGCGTTCATCGAAATTCTCGTTTTTGACTGTGAACACTATTATTACATAATCAGACAATGGATGATCGGGAATGTTCATTATAGTGCGAGCATCGATAACAGGAATAATTTCGCCACGGAAACTTACCACGCCTTTGATGTGCTTGGGCGATTTGGGTATTAGGGTGATGGGTTGTTGTTCCAACACTTCTACCACGGAGTGCACTTTGGCTGCGTAGATTTCTTCGTTGATGGCAAACGATAGATACGAGTGGTTTTCTGATTTGTTGTCCATAGCGTCAGTGGTTTTTGTGGGTTTCTACAAGGCGGATAAGTTTGTTGGTATCAAGCACGAGGGCTATACGTCCATCGCCGAGGATACTTGCTCCAGAAATATACTCTTGATATGCGAAATATGGTCCGAGCGATTTTAGTACCGCCTGATGTTCGCCGATAACCTTGTCGGCGGTGAGACATATGCGCAATTCTTTGTATTTTACGATGATGAGTGCTGTGGTGTCGGGCTGAGGGTCGCCGGTTTCGAGTAGTTTGCGAAGATTGATTACCGGCAGTGGATCGCCGTTGTAAACAAAAATGCGTTTTTCGGGGTTGATGTCGTTGATGGAAGTTTGAATACAGCTGTCAACTAAGTATAGCGGAATCAGCATCAGAATGTCGCCGAGTGCTACAAGCAGCGAATCCACAATGCTGAGTGTTAAAGGTAGTTTGATGGTGGTGATGGTGCCGAGATTTACCTCGCTGTCCATCTCTATTTCGCCACGCAGTTTGATGATGTGCTGTTTTACCACGTCCATGCCAACGCCTCGACCCGAAATGCCGGTGATAGTTTGAGCCGTAGAAAATCCGGGAAGAAATACAAGGTCGTAAAGTTGACGAGTGGTTACAGGTTGCCCGGGTTTCAAGAATCCCTTTTCAATAGCCTTCTGTTTTAGGTATTCGGGATTCATACCTGCTCCATCGTCTTGCACTTGAATAAACACATTAGCACCTGAGTAGAATGCTGTAAATTTGATGACGCCATGGTCGGGTTTCTTGAGTTCGCGGCGGCGTTCAACAGGTTCAATGCCGTGGTCGATGCTGTTGCGGATAATGTGCATTAGCGGCACGGCTATATTGTCGATGATGGTTTTGTCTAATTCGGTGTCGGTGCCTTCGGTAAAGAAGTCGATTTGCTTGCCGAGTTCTTTTGAGAGGTCGCGAATCAGTCGCTCAAAGCGCAGCATCATACTTTCAATAGGCAACAATCTCATGGAGAGGGCGTTGTCTTTGAATTTATTTGAGAGTTTGTCTATTTTTTCGTAAAGGTTGTCTAATTCGGGTAGATCGTATTTGTCGGCAATGGACTGCACTTGTGCTTTAGTTACCACAAGGTCGCTAACAAGGTTCATGAGTTCGTCGAGCTTGTCGGCAGCCACCTTGATGCTGGTGTTTTTGGTTTCAAAAGCGTCGATATTGCGGCCTATGATGCTCTCTTCTTTGGCAATGTTGTCGGCAGATGGCTCGGTTGGAGTTTTTACTTCAGGTTTTTGAACATCTATTTTTAAATCTTTAACCAAGATAGATATAGCCTCGAGGTCGAGATCGTTGCCCGACTCTTGTTGACGTTGCAGTTCGGATACAAATTCTGCATTTTGAAACAAGTCGTATGGAGCTATTCTTGTGATTTCAGCCTCGTCGTTGGCAAATAAGAATATCTCTTCAATGTCGGCAAGAGGTCGATCGGTGGCAAATACAGCTTCCCAATACATGAAAAATTTTGATGAAAATTCTTCGCTGTCGGGATAGTTGTGCGGAATAATTACAATACCCGGAATCCTATCTAAGTCTTCGATAATACGCGTGAGGTTTACGCCTCGGCTTGTGATGTCGGCATCGGGTTTAAAAGCCACATAGTATGTTGCCATTCCTATGTTGTTGTCATCGTTGTTGGTATTGTCAGGCGAAGGCGAAGATGTTTCCGAAGTGTTGTTGCTTGAATTTCCGGTGAGTTTTGCCAAAAATTTGCTTTGTTGTTCGGTATAGTTGCCTTCCGGCGTATTGAGCATCTGCCTGATGAGGTCTACCCCTTCCAACGTGGTGCTGATGAGGCTTTTGCTAACAGGTTGATGATTGTCGCGAATAGCACCGAAAACGTTTTCTACCTGATGGGTAAGAGTTTCAACGTCTTTGAAATCGTACATACCGCTTGTGCCTTTGATGGTGTGCATTACTCTGAATATTTTGTTGACACCGTCCTCATTATCAGGGCTGTGTTCTAATTCGAGTAGAGCGCTTTCCATTTCGTTGAGCAGGTCGTTTACCTCTTCGAGATATTTTTGTTTAAACTGTTCGAGCATGGCGCGGCGGTATTGTGGTTAGCGGTGTTTATCCAATTGCTTTTTTAATTTGGTTGAGAAACTTGTCGATTACAAAAGGTTTCTGAATCCAGCCGGTGATTCCTATTTGACGCGAACGTTGTCTCTTTTCTTCGTTGATTTCGGTGGTGAGCAATAGTATCGGCATATTTTTGTAGTCGGGCAATTGTTTTACAGCCTCGGCAAGTTCCAAACCGTCCAACTTTGGCATATTGAGGTCGGTAACCAGAAGGTCGATTTTTCTGCCGTCGAAATATGCGAGAGCGTTTTCTCCATCAGATGCTTTGAGCACAGAGTAGCCGGCTTGTTTTAGCGTAAACTCGATAACGAAACGAGTGTTTTCAAAATCGTCGGCTATGAGTATGGTTTTCTGCGTGGTTTCTTCTTCCTCCTTTACCGGCGAGATGTCTTTTGAGTAGAAAATCTGTGCTTTAGGATTTTTTAGAATTTGACGGAAAATGTGCGCGTTGTCGCTGAGTTTGAGCAAGTAACCTCTTGCTCCGGCTTCAATAAGGTCGTTGACATATTTTTTGTTGTCGTACATCGATAGGCCAATGATAACAAGGTCGGGGTTGATTTTGAGTGCTGCTTTGGTGGCTTCGATGCCATTCATCTCGGGCATCTCTATGTCGATAAACACGAGGTCGGGCTTGCATACGTTGAGCATATGGAGAAACTCTGTTCCATTTGACGCTTCGGCTATGATGTCTACTTCGCCAAGCTTTTGCAGCAGCGTTTTGATTGCGTTTCTGTATACGACTTTGTCGTCAACAAGAATGATTTTAATTTTGTTCATTGTCGAAATTATTAGTTGTATCTTCTGTTAGATTTTCTTGTGCAATATACGGAATTTCTATGAAAACGTGAAAACCTTTTTGCTGTTTTGTTTGAAAATTACAAATTCCGTTCAAAGCTTTTATTCTGCCCTCAATGTTTGACATGCCCATACCAGATTTTTTGTCTTTCATGGCATCAAGGTCAATGCCCAGTCCGTCGTCGGCGTATTCAAGTTGGATAGTGGTTGGCTGACTGGTGAGACTGAGGGCTATATTGTGAGCTTTAGCATATTTTAGTGTGTTGTTAATTAACTCATGGATAATGCGATAGAGAGTTAATTCAAGGTTTTTGTTGTCGATTTTGCGGAAATTGGTGTGGGTAAAACCTACTTTGATAATTCCCGCTGATTCTATTTGTTCAATAAACGACGTGATGGTGGCAACAAGTCCAAACCGTGTAAGTATCACAGGATGAAGGTTGTTGGCAATTTCTTTGGCACTTTGTATTGCTTCGTCGACAAGACTCTTGGTTAGCGACAAGGTGTTGAGCATTTCGGTTTTTTCCATCTCGCCGCTGAGTATCAGGTTGATGTAAATATTTATGCTTGACAATAATGCGCCAATACCGTCGTGCAGTTCCATTGCCATTCGGGTGCGTTCGCGTTCCTCGGTGGTGGTGATGGTGGAGAATATTGCACGGTCGATGTCTTTTAGTTTAGTGATATCGGTGATAATGAGCATCCAAAGTTTAGAGTTGCCCACATCGATTTTTGAACAAGTGGTTTCGTAAAACTTCTTTGTGTTGTCGCTGGCAGTGTATGGCATTTCTGCCACCTCGTATTTGTCGCTTTGGGCGGTGCGTTCGAGCAACTGCGTTATGCTTTTGAGAGCGTCGCCTTTGAGCAGCGAAGTAATGTCGTGCTGAGAGTAGTAGCCTTGTTTGAGGTCAAACATTTCGGTAAAACGGCTGTTGTGGCGCTCAATCTTCATGTTGCTGTTGACGATAACAATGGCATTGGCACTACTTTCAAACAATTGGTGAAGCTCTTGGTCGCGTTTGCGGATGCGCAATTCAAAACGGTTTTTGTTGAGTAGGTTTTTGATAAGTCCGCCCACTGTAACTATGGTGTAGATGGTGTCGGGCTGTATCGACGATTTGTCGTTTTTGCCAATGTAAAACGCTCCCACCAATTGCGATTCGAGTTTTATGGGGTAAATGATGAACCTATGGTTGCGTTTGGCTATCTCTTTGGGCAATTGCGGTGCCTGAATGTTGCTGATAAGTTCGTTTTCTTCGGTCTTGAGCAATTGTAGAAACTGCGAGTAGTCTTTGGTAGATGGAGGAATGATACCATAACGGCAATGATCGTTGTTGCTGTTGATATAATAGTATTCGGTTTTGCCGTCGGTACGACCGAGTAGCAACACAAGTTCGTCGATTTGGGTAATTTTAAACAACGATTCGGTAAGGTATGCCATACACTTGCGAATCTTGGTGATATGCGAAATCTCTACCGTTATCAGGCGTAGATTGTTTTGTAATTTGGTATTCTTTTTGAACCTTGACACCGATTTTGCACGCATAGTAACATCGTCGGCATCGAAAACAACCAAGTCGGGCTCCTTGTCGGCAAAACTGATTACCGATGCGTGAGCTTCAATTACCACAAACACCATATCTTTGTCGTGGAAAATAAATCTTCCCTCGGTGTCGCCTCCGCTAATTACACGGTTGAAATATGCGTGTATAGTTGCGTTTTCGTCGTCGTAGTTGGCAATCTCCCATATTTTTTTGCCAATGATGGAAAGGCAGTCGATGCCAAAAATCTTTTTACAAGCAGCCGAGGCAAGCACAATGGAGCCTTCGGTGGTGGTAACAAATACGGCATCGTTGATATTGTCGGTAACGAGCGACAGCAGACGAGTTTTTTCGCCAAGTTGTTTTTGAGCAAGGTTTCTACGGTACAACTCGGTGCGAAGATTGTTTTGCGATTTAACTAACTGAATGTGATTTTTGATTCTACATTCGAGTTCTTCGCGTCGAAACGGTTTGCTGATGTAGTCGACAGCACCAGCCTGAAGACCTTCAATTAGACTTTCCTTGTCGGAACGTGCCGTGAGAAATATTATTGGAATGTTGGCAATGTCGGGGGTTGCCTTCATTTGCCTACATGTTTCAAAACCGTCTTTTCCGGGCATCATCACATCGAGCAATATAAGGTCGGGGTGATGTTCGGTAGCCTTTTGAATGGCGCTGTCGCCATCGTTGGCTGATATGAAATTGTACTCGCCGTTGAGCATTTCGTACAACATTTTAATGTTCAGTGGGTTGTCGTCTACTGCAAGTATAGTTTCGCGTAATGATGCCATAAGTAGTTTAAATTTATTGGTTGTATTGTTTGTTAGTAATCTGATTGATAATCTGCAGCGAAAGGGTGGGGGGATAGCCTCGTCCGGCACAGAAACGTAGCAGTTTGGCTTTGGCTTGTGGCGTTGATAGGTCTTTGATTCCTTTGGCTTTTTTAGCGGCTTCTGCCATTATGGTTTCTTTTTGCTGATCGTCGGAAATCTGGCTAACGGCTTCTTGTATTGTGTTTTGGGCAATTTTTTTTGCCGAAAGTGCTGCAGCAATTTTTTTTACACCCCACTTGTCGAATTTTGCCTTGTCGCGGGCAAAGGCTGTGGCAAATCTTTGGTTGTTGATAAAATTATTTTTCACCAAAAAATCTACGGCTTTTTGACAGTCGGCAGATGGCACACCTTTTTTTTGAAGATATGCAAAAGCGTCGTACTCGCATTTTTCTTTTTGCGAGCAGAGGGCGGCAAGCCGGTCTAACAATATGTCGTAGGTGTATTCTGCCATCAATTATCTGCTTCTTTAAATTCGTAGAAAGTTATGAAATATTTTCCTTTTCTCAAAATAAACTGCAATTTTTCTTTAAGAATTCCTTCGGAGTATTTCACATCGTAGGTAATAGATACTCTGGTGATGTTGTCGATGGTGTCGGTGTAGTAGTCGGTGCGCTGATAACTGAGAAGTGTTCCCATGCGCTGTTGTTTCTGAATTAGACCGTCTTTCCACACTTGTGCGGGAGTGTGCGAGAGTGATTCGGGGTCGATAACGGTAACGGCTTGGTCAAAATCGCTGATTTTTACCATGTCGTAAAAAAACATAGCGGTTTCGTCGGCATTTTTTACCGCACACGATGAAAGCATCAGTAGAAGAACGGCGATTATTGATAAAGTGTGTTTCATATCTTTGATATTTAGTTATTTAACAATGTCGAGTTCGTTGATAATGTGTTTTGCTCCGCCCACTTTGTCGATTAGGAAAAGCACGTAGCGGATGTCGACCGAGATGTTGCGGCAGAGGTCGCGACTGTAATGGATGTCGCTCATGGTGCCTTCCCAATTACGGTCGAAGTTGATGCCTATGAGGTTGCCGTCGGCATTGATAACGGGACTGCCTGAGTTTCCGCCTGTTGTGTGGTTTGAGGCTATGAAACAAACGTGCAATGTGCCGTCTTTGTCGGCGTATTGTCCGTAATCTTTTTGTGCGTGCAAAAGTTTGAGTTTTTCGGGCACGTGGTAGTCGTAGATGTTGGGATTATCTTTTTGGATAACTCCGTCTAACGTGGTAAATGGCTTATACTCAATGCCGTCGCGAGGGGTCATGCGTTCGTTTTTGCCGTAGGTAAAACGTAGGGTAAAATTGGCATCGGGAAATTGTATGCTTTGGGGCATAAGTTCGAGTAATGCCTTTTGATACTGCATGTTAAGATTATCGGACGTGTAGTCGAAATAATTGACATCACGCGAAATTTTTGAAAAATACATATTAATAAAGGTGTCAACAAACTTGGCTGCGGGGTCACTGATGAGTTGATTGTTGAGTTCCACAAAGGTTTTTTCTGCCTTTTTGCCGGTTTTGGCGGCGGCTATGTATTTGTTTATGACGGTTTTAAGTTTGGTGGTGTCGGTAATTACCGAATTGTTGTAAAAATATTCGGTAAAACGCTCGGCATTACCTTGATATTGGGTAAAATACAAATCTTTAAACCATGCAGGAGTGTATTCGGGACAACTGTCGGCATAGATTTTTATCATTCGGCAAAATAGATTGCGCTCTAATGTGCTGTCGCGCGAGGCAAGTGCCGAAAGTAGTTTTGTGCGTGTAGCGTTTATGTTGTTGATAATCTCTTGCGGGTTATCTGCCTTACAATCAGACTCTAACTTTGCCATTGTGCGAGCAAGGTCGAAAAACGGTAGCGTATAAATTGCCTCGGTAAAATATGCGTCGGCACGAAGATTTTTGCCTACACGTTGGTAAAGATTGTAAAATTGCTCAGGCAGTTTGGCGTAAGTGGCGTTAGATGAGGCTTTTTTGATAAACTCCTGTTCAAAATCTTTTTTCATTTGAATAACGCCGCATTGTTTGATGCCGAGAATTTCGCCTTCCCATTTCTTTTTGGCGTTTTCTACCGATGCAAGTCGCGATGTATACATCAAACGTACTGCACGACTGCGATTTATGGCTTCTTGCATTATCTCCATTTTTTGTGCTCGAATCATTACGCGGTCGGGCAAAAGCACGTTGGTAGAAAATTCAACGCCGGCGGCAGATTTGTATTCCTCGGTGCTGCCCGGAAATCCAAACACCATTGTAAAATCACCTTCGTTAACGCCTTTGAGCGATATTTTGAAATATTTCTTAGGTTTGTAAGGTACATTAGATGAGGATATTTCGGCGGGATTGTTGTCTTTGTCGGCATAAATACGGAACATCGAAAAATCGCCCGAATGACGCGGCCACATCCAGTTGTCGGTGTCGCCACCAAAATCGCCCACTGCCGATGGTGGACATCCTACCAATCGTACATCTTTAAAGGTTTGATATACAAATAGATAATATTGATTTCCGGCGTAAAATTTTTCTATTTCGCATTCGTAATGGTTTCCGTTTTTTTCCTTGGCTTCGGCAAGAATCAGGGAGGAAACGCTGTCGTAGTCGGCATTGTTTTTAAACCTCGGCGTAACGTCTTCCATATAACTTAAAATGTTAACTTTTAAGCCGTTGCACTTTAATTCTCCTTGTTTGTCTTTAGCCCAAAAACCATTGGTAAGAATATCGTTGTCGAGAGTGCTGTGCCCTTGGATATAACTGCGTCCGCAGTGATGGTTGGTGAGTATAAGTCCTTGGTTTGAAACAAGTTCTGCCGTGCAACCTCCGCCAAAAATCATAACGGCATCTTTCATACACGCCTTGTTGACGCTGTAAATGTCTTCGGCGGTAAGTTTAAAACCGTTTTTTTGCATATCGGCAATGCGCTGTTCGGCAAGTATGGGCAGCCACATACCGCCGTCGGCATACGCCACCGCACCCCACAACATCAATAATATAAACGAAACTAATCTCCGCATCTACTTTAATTAAGAACTGTCAATTATGAATTATGAATTGTGAATTGTCAAAATTACTCACTGTGTCTTCCTTTTAGCACTGCCACCACGTCTTCAATCTTTTTGCCTTTTGAACTCAAAAGGACTATGGTATGATATAGAAGGTCGGCGGCTTCGTTGAGAAACAGTGAATCGTTGTTGTCTTTTGATTCGATGATGAGTTCCACAGCCTCTTCGCCCACTTTTTTGGCAATTTTGTTTACACCTTCGCGGAAAAGTTTTGTTGTGTAACTTCCGGCGGGACGTTCAGCATTGCGCTTGTCGATAAATTTCTGTAAATAAGATAGAAAGCCGATATTGCTCTCCTCAAAATCAAAGCACGAAGTGGTACCTTTGTGGCAAGTGGGACCGTCGGGCTGAGCCTTGATAAGAATAGTGTCGTTGTCGCAGTCGGTAAAAATTTCTTTTACATGAAGAAAATTGCCTGAGGTTTCGCCTTTGGTCCACAGGCAGTTGCGGCTACGCGACCAGAATGTTACTTTTTTGGTTTCTTGAGTAATTTTAAAACTCTCCTCGTTCATATAGCCGAGCATCAACACCTGAAGTGTCTGATAATCTTGTATAATGGCGGGAACAAGACCGCCCTGTTTGTTAAAGTCCAACATTTTAAATATTCTTATAATTATTACAAATGCAAAAATACAGAAAGTGTTGGAAAAATGCAACATATAATAAAAGGTGTGCAAAAATATTTTACACACCTTTTTATTATGGCTTATTGTTTATGGTTAATTATTTGAAAACAACGGAGTTGAGAGGTATCTGTCGCCTGAGTCGGGAAGAAGTACAACGATGTTTTTGCCTTTGTTTTCGGGACGTGCTGCCAATATAGAAGCCGCTTTGAGGGCGGCTCCCGACGAAATTCCAACCAAAATACCTTCGCTTACTGCAAACTTACGGCCTTCGACAAATGCGTCGTCGTTTTCGATGGCTATCACCTCGTCGTATATTTTGGTGTTGAGTGTTTCGGGAACAAAACCTGCGCCAATGCCTTGAATCTTGTGCGCTCCGGCTGTGCCTTTTGAAAGTACGGGAGATGTGGCGGGCTCTACTGCAACTACCTTAACATCAGCCTTCTTTGATTTCAAAAATTCGCCAACGCCGGTGAGAGTTCCGCCTGTGCCAACGCCTGCTACAAAGATGTCTACCTTGCCGTCGGTCTGATCCCAGATTTCAGGACCAGTAGTCTCGCGGTGGATTTTGGGGTTGGCGGGGTTTACAAACTGTCCGAGGATGATTGAGCCTGCAATCTCTTTGTTGAGTTCCTCAGCCTTGGCGATAGCACCTTTCATGCCTTTTGCACCTTCGGTGAGTACAATTTCTGCACCGTATGCTTTCAACAAGTTTCTACGCTCAACGCTCATGGTGTCGGGAAGCGTTAAAATTGCTTTGTATCCTTTGGCTGCGGCTACGGCTGCAAGACCAATTCCGGTGTTGCCCGAGGTAGGCTCTATAATTGTGGCACCGGGTTTCAAAAGTCCTTTGTCTTCTGCATCTTTGATCATTGCAAGTGCGATGCGGTCTTTTACCGAACCGGCGGGGTTGAGGTATTCAAGTTTTGCTAAGATGTTAGCGCCGTTGATTCCGGCTTTCTTAGAATAATTGTTGAGTTTGAGGAGCGGTGTGTTGCCAATCAACTCTAATGAACTTTCGATAATTTTACTCATTTTCTTTATGTTTTTTAAAGGTTCTTAATTCGTTTAATTATTACACTGCAAATATAGTTGCTATGGAATATTACGCCAAGAGAAATTAAAAATATGGTTATAATTTCTAAATTGCTATATTTTTGTAGATAATATTACCACAAAAACTATTGTCTTTATTGCAAAGTTAGAAAAAAGGTGTTAGATGGTGTTTGATTGTGGTTCATTTTTTTTATAAACTGCAGAACTGCATATTTTAATAAAACAAGATTCTCTATCCCTGCTTGTGGCAGTCAGGGATAAAGAATCCTTTGAAAACAAATCAATTATTTATGGCTTAGATAGCATCGAATGCCTGACTCAAATCGTCGATAATGTCGTCGATGTGCTCAACACCTATCGAGAGACGAATTGTGGTGGGCGTAATGTGCTGCTGAGCAAGTTCCTCGGGCGAAAGTTGCGAGTGTGTGGTTGTGTACGGATGTATCACAAGACTCTTAACGTCGGCAACGTTGGCAAGGAGCGAGAAGATTTTGAGATTGTCGATAAACTTCCAAGCATCGTCCTGAGTGCCTTTGATTTCAAAAGTGAAAATCGATGCGCCGCCTTTGGGGAAATACTTTTTGTACAATGCGTTGTCTCTGTGTGTAGAGAGCGAAGGATGGTGAACTGCTTTTACTTTGGGGTGTTTAGCAAGGAAGTCTACCACTTTGAGTGTATTCTCAACGTGACGCTCGATTCTAAGCGGCAGAGATTCAACACCTTGAAGCAAAGTCCAAGCATTAAACGGGCTGATGGTAGCGCCGGTGTCGCGGAGAATAACCGCACGGATACGGGTTACAAAAGCGGCAGGACCAGCCACATCGGCAAAGATAGCGCCGTGGTAAGAAGGATCGGGTTGTGCCAAAGTGGGATACTTGTCGGCGTTGGCTTTCCAGTTGAACGAGCCGCCGTCTACGATAACACCTCCGAGCGAAGCACCGTGACCACCGATAAATTTAGTTGCTGAATGAACCACAACGTCGGCACCGTGTTTCAAAGGCTGAATCAAGATAGGTGCAAAAGTGTTGTCAACGATAAACACAATGTTGTGACGGTGAGC
>JAGCVU010000021.1 GCA_017962175.1 Bacteroidales bacterium
GTATAAGTTCCTTTTGTAACTTCCTTGTTTTCTTTGGCTTGCTTTTCTCCATAGTAGTATGTATCAACGAATTTGCCATCAGCGGATAATTCAAGTTCTTCTTCCTCATAACGGTCAATTGCTCTTTCTCCTGTTTCACAGTCATAGTTAACGCCATCTATAAATTCACTTTGCAATTTGTTGTCTACCCAAATCTCACTTGTCGTCAGTTTCCAAGTTCCAACAATACTGGTTGAACTTTCTTCTGAGTTATTGCCGTTATTGTCATCATTAGCATCGTCTTCTTTGCAGCCGCTAAACGCAAATGCAACCGCAAGACAAGCCATTATTCCATATTTCAATATATTTTTCATTGTTTTAATTTTTTGATTTTTAATTATTTGGTAAAAATTGTAGTGCCATTTGTTTTTTGGGCTACACACATAAAAAAAGCGTGACACTTCTTCGTAACCATTGAATATTTTGAGGTCTTGGACTACCTATACTTTACCAATAATCAACGAATAAAGTTCACGCCTAAAGGCGCGAAACACTATCGTCACTCGTTTTGGTAAAGCATATTATTGAAAGTGTCCAAGTTCCAAAATATTCAAAACAAGCTACTTGCTTTTCTCTATTAAAATATGTGTATCAATAATTTCCGTTTATGCCATAGGCAAATAATTTTTGTGTTTGTTCTACAAATGTAAGTTATAGTTTGTTTTTTGCAAAATGCAATAAAGATGTTGCTATTTCATTTTTTGTCATAATTGGGTATTTATTACAAAAATCTGTGCTTTTATTTGTCATCAGAGTAAAATCATCTTTTTTAACTACACAAGAGACCAAAAAAATTCTTGCAAAATTTCGTGAAAAATTTCGTTTTTAATAAAAAGTTTTCCAACTTTGCAGTGGAGATTTCAAATCCACCAGGGTCTTAACGCATTGACGGGGGCTATAGCCGCTGTGTACCAAGTGCCGATTGTTGAAATACTTTCGGGGCGAAAGAATAAAAAGGGGTTCTGTTAAAGGAATCCCTTTATTTTTTTGTTGAATTTTGTTTTATTCTTAAGGTCATTATATGTTAATTCCAACATTTTCCCGTACTCATTAAGCAATTTGATATTGCCGATTTGTTTACCATTTCGCACAAGATAATCAATAGCATCTTTGAATTCGCCAGTTCCCATATTCTCTAACATCAAAACAACCGTTGAAGCCTGTATAAAACCGTCTTCCAAGTCACAAGCAATGGTGTTGTTTTTTCGTGTAATACAATATTTGAAATCTGCCACAACTGGGGCGCCTTTGAATAATACAATTGCATCTGCACTTGTCCCGTTCTTCAGTTCTGGCAAAAATGCAACATTTTCACCGTGCTTGTTCAAGTATTCAGCCATTGTTTTAATACCTTGCCACGTCTCGTGTTGCGTGCCTTTATGACCAGGGAAAAGCACGGTTTTAACATTTTCTGTTTCAAAAAGCACATCTGCCCGATTGTCATTTACAATCTCATCAAACAGTCGTAGTTTGTTTTTCACGTCCCGCCGTTCGTTTAGTTTTTCAATTACTATTGCCGAGAACGGGTCGAAAGCCACAAATGCAGGCTGTTCTGTTGGCGTTTCTATTTGCTGAACCTTTTGTTCCATATTGCCAAAAGTATCATTTTTTACCATATAAGATTTAAGTCAGTGCCAATGTATTGAAATGAGAGGCGTCCGTTCTGTTTTCTTGTTCAATGTTTTCTGTGGTACTACAACAAAAAAGCCGCATTGCAAGTGCGGCTTTTTCATTATCAGATTAATATGTAAGGTTAGTAGAAGATTTCGTAAGTGTATTCTTTTGAAGAGTAGGCAACGGTAACTTTTGTCAAATAGTCGCCATCGTAGGTGTATGTATATTGCTCAACTGAAGTTTTTTTATCTGTTTCTTCACCATCAGTGGTATATGTGCGAATTACACTCATTGAAGTTGGAAGGTTCTTATTTCGCTTACCATAATAGTCAGAAAAAGGATCCAAATAATCAAGTATGAACAATGTAACATCAACATTCAAGTTATTCGGCTTGTCGCCAAACACAATGGTGCAATTATATTTTCTGTCGTTTGTGTGCTTGTCATCACCGCTGCCCCACGATTCAACGTGGTGATATTCATATCCAGTAAGATTCCCATCGGTAACAGAGAACATCGATTCAGTGAAAAAATCTTCACTTTGTTTGCTTGTTTGTAAAATCGAAGCCAAATACCCATCGGAAGTGTACGTGTATGTTGCTGGATAAATATACTTACCCGTTCCACCATCGTCTAAAACATCGGAAACAATTCTGCCATTCTCGATATTGAAAACATATTTCTGTTTTCCATCTTCTGACCATGCAATTGTATTATCGGTATAGATAAAGGTATTTTCTTCTTCCACTTTGCCTTTGTATGTTTCTGAGTCTGAAATAATTCTACCTTGAGTATCAAAAAGGTAAGTTTCAACTATCTCTTCCGCGCTATGTGTCATTACAATCTTGGTAACCTTCTTGGGAAGAATGTCGCCGTTTGCTGCTGGCTGCGGGGTATTGCCGCCTTGCTGTGTGCCTTGTCCGCCACCTTGGCTGCTGTCTGCGCCTTCGGCAAAAACGGCTATCAGGGCAAGGTTTTTGCTAACGGTGAGTGTTCGTGGGTTTGTGGCGTCGCCATCGCTCCAGTTTTGGAAGTGATAGCCGCTGTTGGCGGTTGCCATAATGGTGATTTCGGTTCCCTCGTCGTACTCGCCAGCACCAGCCACAGCGCCCCATTCGGCATTGTTGGCGCTCAGGGTTACAGAGTATTTGGCGTTGCTGTCGTCTTCTTTGCAGCCGCTAAACACAAAGGCAATTGCAAGACAAGACATCAGTCCATATTTCAATATGTTTTTCATTGTTTTAAATTCTTGATTTTTAATTTTTTGGTAAAAATTGTAGTGTCATTTGTTTTTGGGGCTACACACATAAAAAAAGCGTGACACTTCTTCGTTTTCATCGGAACTTTGAAGGTCTTCGACTACCTAAACTTTTACCGACTATACTACAAAGCACACGCCCAAAGGCGAGTGTTCCTTGCATTGCTTTGGTAAAAGTTTTTTGAAAGTTGTCGAAGTTTTCAAAGTTCCAAATCAAGCTACTGCTTTTCCCTATTATAATATGTGTATGAAAATCTGTTGTTTATGCCATAGGCATTTTTTTTTTGTTTGTCCTACAAATGTAGGTTATTATTTGTTTTCAGCAAAATTCAATAAAGACGTTGCTATTCCATTTTATTTGTCATAAATATATTATAATCAGTGCTTATCTGTGCGAAATAATACTTTTTGTATGGTTCTATTTTGTCATTATTGCGATTATTTATAAAATTGTAACACAATAAAAAAAACATAAGAGAGGAGTTAGGCTATGGCAGAAGCACTGATGAAATTATATGAAACAATGCCCGCAACTGCGCAGAAGGAGTTGTATGACTTTGCGCTATTTCTGCTCTCGCAAAACAATGAGCAATCTTATTCCACCGCTCGAAAATCGATGTACGGGGTCTGGAAAAACGACACATTCCGTATGTCATCAGATTTCGACGAACCTCTTGATGACTTGCATTGATGTCTTTTTTTAACAAAAAAAATCCCAAGTCGAAACTTGGGATTTTATTGTTTACTGGATTGAAATCCTACTTATTCACCTGGAATTTCTTGTTGCCAGTGGCGAAGAAATCGACAATCTGATTAGCGGCAGCCAAGCCAGCGTTGATGTTGGCTTCGGCTGTTTGCGCGCCCATTTTCTTCGGGGTTGCAAAGTAGCGGCCTTCGAATTTTGCTTTGAAATCGGCGTCAGCGTCTGGGGCAATGTCAGTGATGTACTTAATGTCCTGACGTTCTTCCATAAGTTTGATGAGTTCAGCCTCGTTGATGACCTCTTTGCGGGCAGTGTTGATAACAATGCCGCCTTTCTTCATCTTGTTGAC
>JAGCVU010000170.1 GCA_017962175.1 Bacteroidales bacterium
GACATCGACCAACAGATGCAGCACTATTGGGATATTTTCCCAAATCTTAAACAAACGCTGTTTGGCAGCAAGAATGGCAATGCCTACACGCTCCAAATTCCTGCCGACCAAATTAGAACGCACATTGCCGATGCTCGCGAGGTGGTGGACGAACGCGATGCGCTCATCAGGATGTTTGACCAATGGATCAATGCCTCTTTTGTGCCTACTGTGGAATCGTACGCTCAGGACGGCTTTAATCCAAAGGAGATAATAGAACTACTTGGCGACAAAATTCTTGACTATTTCAAAAACGCACAACTCACCAACAACTACGACGTTTACGAAATTTTACGGAACTATTGGACAGATGTGCTTCAAGACGACAGTTATATCATCCGTTCGCAGGGGTGGAAAATTACACCGACGCCCATCCTCAAAAAAAACAAGAAAGACGGTACCGACATTACAGCAGGTTACACATACGACCCTCTTACCGACGAACTTGTGGCGAGAGTTTATTTTGCCGACATTCAGCAGCAACTTGCAGATGCCGAACAAAAACTCTCCGAAGCCGACGAGGAGTTTAATAGTTATGTGGAGGAAAACAGCCTTGGATATTTCGACGATGCACGTTACAGCCGCTTTACCGTAATCAAAACAAGGAAAAAGAAAAAGGTGGAAGAACCCGGCACTTGCTGCAAAGACTGCATAAAAAGACGGCTCGCGGAGATTGACCCCAAAAAGCAGGAGGAAGAGTGGAACGAACTTCAAAAATACATCCAACTCTACGACAGAAAGACCGCCGCAACGGCGCACAAAAACAAAGTTGCCAAAAAACTGAAAGACTCAACGCTCGAAAAGCAGAAATATTTTTACGACAACAACGACAATCCCGAAGTGGAAGCGGAACTCAAACGCCTTTTGATATACGACAAGTGGATTTTTGCCTTGCGCAACACTTTGGAGAATGTTCACAACACGTCGTTGCAAAAAATCATTTCGGATGTTTCTGCCCTCTGCACCCGCTACGCCCGCCCTCTCTCCGAGATAGAATCAGCCGTTGCCGCCGCCGAAAGCCGCGTGGCTGAGCACCTAAGGCAGATGGGGTTTGATATTTGTTGATTCGGGTAAAAAACACTAACTTTGCACGGTGAGAAAAAAACTTTAAATTATGTTAAGCGAAAGTCAGAACATAGAATATAAAGAAACTTGGCGCGACGAATACCTCAAATGGATTTGTGGGTTTGCCAACGCGCAAGGAGGTTGTATATATATCGGTGTTAACGACAATAAGGAAATAATAGGTTTGTCGGAATCTAAAAAATTGATGGAAGACATACCTAACAAAATTGTCAATTATTTGGGCATTGTGGCTGATGTAAACCTTCTTATCGAAAACGATAAGGAGTATATTGAGATAGTAGTTTCGCCGAGCAATATGCCTATCGCATATAAGGGGGCATACCACTATCGCAGCGGCTCTACCAAGCAAGAGTTGAAAGGAACAGCCCTCCAACAGTTTATTATGGAAAAAATGGGGCACTCTTGGGACGACATTCCCGTATATGGTGCTACCATCGACGATATCGACCGCGACGCCATTGATTTCTTCCTTCGTTGCAGCATCAAGGCAGGTCGTATGAATGAGCAAGAAGTAGATGCTTCTACCGAAGACGTATTGCGCAATTTGGGCTTGTACACCAAAAATGGCGAACTTAAAAACGCCGCCATTCTTCTTTTTGGCAAGCACGTGGAGCAATTCTTTCCGGCTGCCAAATTTAAGATAGGACGTTTCCATACCGACGAGAGCGACCTTATTATTCAAGATGTTATAGAGGGCAACATCATCACGATGACAAGCCGTGTGGTTGATGTACTTCGTACAAAATACCTCATTTCTCCAATACATTACGAAGGTATGCAACGGGTTGAACAGTTGGAAATTCCCGAACCGGCTCTGCGTGAATTGTTGTATAATGCAATTTCGCATAAGGATTACACCGGTCCTGCCATACAGATGCGTGTTTACGACCGCAGCGTAGAGTTGTGGAACTTTGGTTTGCTGCCAAAACAACTCACACCTGCCGACCTTATGCGCAAACATTCGTCCTATCCACGCAATCATAATATCGCTAACGTGTTTTTCAAGGCGGGTTTTGTGGAATCGTGGGGACGTGGCTTCAAGAAAATTCAAGAGGAGTTTAATCGCGCCAATATGCCTTTGCCCACCATCGAAGAAAATGGCGGCGGCGTTACGGCTACCATTGTGCGCAAGACTATTGAGGATATTATAAATGAAAATGTCGGTAATGAAGGAGTAAATGAAGGAGTAAATGACGACAATGTCGGTGTAAATGTCGGAGTAAATGACGACAATGTCGGTGTAAATGTCGGAGTAAATGACGACAATGTCGGTGTAAATGTCGGAGTAAATGACGACAATGTCGGTGTAAATGTCGGAGTAAATGTCGGAAACGTGTCGGAAAGCGAACTGACAGAACGTCAGCGATTTATTATTACTGCCATTAGGTCAAATCCATACGTTACAGGCAAACAAATGTCGGAAACATTGTCGGTAACTCAGCGTACCGTTGAGCGTGATTTGGCGGTGATGCAGAAGGCAGGAATCATCCGACGTGAAGGAAGCGACAAAGCAGGTATTTGGGTTGTACTTGAAATGTTAAAATAGAATGGGAAACACTGTTTTGATATATAGAGACATTGAGCCAAATGTCGGAATAAATGTCGGAATAATGTCGGAAGAAAGTACATTGGGAAACGACAATGTCCTAAATAATGTCCTAAATAACAGATTCCTGAAAAGTGGCCTGAAAACTACGGTAAAAATGCTTAGGATTGTATTAACCTCTAACCCCATTTAACATTATGATTACCAATAATTTCAAAAACTCC
Organism: Bacteroidales bacterium; assembly: GCA_017962175.1. Lineage (GTDB taxonomy): Bacteria > Bacteroidota > Bacteroidia > Bacteroidales > UBA3824 > UBA3824. The sequence goes on from JAGCVU010000170.1 coordinate 2,896, forward strand.
GAATTAGGCCCTATCCCTAACGATTGGGATGTAAAAACGTTAGGGGAGATTTGTGTTAAAATTACTGATGGCTCACACGAAAGTCCAAAAGAATCCAAAACTGGATATTATATGCCATCAGTAAAAGATATGACGTCTATGGGCTTTGATTTTTCTGATTGTAAAAAAATTTCACAAGATGATTACAATCGGTTATGTCGTAATGGGTGCAAACCTGAAATTGGAGATGTATTAATTGCAAAAGATGGTTCAATATTGAAGTATTGTTTTTGTGTTGAAAATGATTTACCTATCGTCATCTTATCATCAATCGCTATTATTAAACCCGATAAAAGTATTTCGGGTACATATTTAGCGCATTATTTTAGTCAAAAAGAATTTGTTGCCTCTGTAATTGCAAACAATAAAACAGGCACAGGTGTACCTCGTATTGTTTTAAGAAATTTTGAAAAAATATTAGTTGCATTTCCGAAAGAACTCCCTGAGCAACGCCGCATTGCCGCCGCGCTGTCTGACATCGACGCGCTTATTGAGAACCTCGATGCCCTTATCGACAAAAAATGGCTTATCTAACAAGCAACTATGCAACAATTACTTTCCGGTAAAAAAA
>JAGCVU010000022.1 GCA_017962175.1 Bacteroidales bacterium
ATCCGCAACAATTTTTCGGCTGTTGTGCCCGAAAACTGTATGAAACCCGAGGAAATCCATCCCAAAAAAGACCTCTACGACTGGCGCGAGGCTGACGCTCTTGTGGAAATGGCTCAGCGAAACGGTCAAGTGCTTACTGGTCATTGCCTTGTATGGCATTCGCAATTGCCCTACTGGTTCTTAAAAGACGATATGGCTCAGCCTGTTACACGTGAAGAACTTATCAACCGTATGCGCGAGCATATCACCGCCGTGCTAACACGTTACAAAGGCAAAATCAAAGGTTGGGACGTGGTAAACGAGGCTGTAATGGAAGACGGAACTCTCCGCAAATCGCCGTTCTTCAATATTATAGGTCCTGATTTTATCGAAATCGCTTTTAAGATTGCCCACGAGGTTGACCCCAATTTGGAACTCTATTACAACGACTACGGTATGGACAATCCCGCTAAACGTGAGGGAGTTATCAAACTTGTGCGCGACCTCAAAGCCGCTGGATGCCGCATTGATGGTATTGGAATGCAGTCGCACGTGGCCTTCGACTCCAATCTCGAAGAATACGAAAAAAGCATCGAGGCATACGCCGCCGAGGGTGTAAAGGTGATGATTACCGAACTCGACCTCAGCGTTTTGCCTTGGCCTACCGGCAATTACGGCGCAGCAGTGGAGACCAATTTTGAATATATGAAAGAGATGAACCCCTACACCGACAGCCTTCCCGCTGCCAAGGCGCAGGAGCAGACCGACTTTTTTGTAAAACTCTTTAAAATCTACCTTAAACACGCCGACGTTATCGACCGTGTAACATTCTGGGGACTCACCGACGGCGACAGTTGGAAAAACGGCTGGCCTATGCCCGGTCGCACCGACTATCCCCTCGCCATCGACCGCAACTATCAGACAAAGCCCTTTGTAGACGCTATAATCAAGTTGGCAGAGGAGTTTAAATAGTTTTTTCCCATAGAAAACATAAATATTAAAATGCGGATAAGCCGTTAAAAATGGCTTATCCGTTTTTTTACGTATTGTTAATTTTGAAAGGTAACAATTTTTTGTATTTTGCGTAAAAAACAGCGCATTATGACTATTTTTTGCAAGGATTTTGTTACAAATTTGAAATAATTAGGATAAATAACCACAGTTTATGGCAAATACAAAACAACATTCGGTAGCCCGAAAAATTACTTTTCAGTTCGGTCTGATTCTGGTGCTTACAGGTTTCGCCATTGTAATGGGCATCATTATAATGAGCAACTCTAAAAACAGCGCCAACTACTTTTTTCAAAAGGCGATACCCGCCAAGGATTTGGGAATTCTAGCATATCAAAACTCGTTGCTGGCACTGTCTGACATTCAGAACTACGAATCCACCCGCGACGTCAACAAGCGCAATTCGGCTCTTGTGCATTTCAAAGAGGTTATGGACGAGTTTCAGCAGATGAAAGAGATGGCAGAGGACGACGACCGAGTGCTTATCGACTCGATGATTGCCAAAACTGCCCGTTTTCAGCAGATAGTGCACCACAGTATGGAATTAGGCATCAAGATGGTGGCTATTCACGAGCAGATGAACGACATCAAAGACAATCATTTTGCCCCGAATATCGAAAAACTTCAACTGGCAGTAATCGCATCAGCCAACAAGAATAACGCTAAGGAATCGGCTCAGCGTCAGAAAGCTTTGTCGGATTTGATTCACCAAGTGGACATTTCAAAAGGTTCTATCGTGGATCAGAAACTTATTCAGCAGGCTCTGCAACGCACAACCGATTTGGTAAAGGAGGTGGCTAAGTTTGCTCCCGCTATCGGTATGGCTTCCACTCACAACGAGATGGTTAAGCAGATGCAGGAATATTCCCAAATATCTAAGACCTATTATACTCAGATGGCTGAGGTAGGAGCTTGCCGTCAGAAAGCCAACGAAATAAGTATGGAAATTATCGCTCTTGAAAAAGAGTTCAACGCCAAACACGCCAAAAAGGTAGACGACATAATTCTCTCGCTCAGCGACACAATGTCGGGTAGTCAAAAAATTATGGTAACGCTCCTTTTGGTTTCGATTGCAATATGTGTAATATTGATAATTGCGATGACCCGCAGCACCATCAACCCCATACGCAAGTCGATGGAAGGCATCAAGCGCATCACCGAGGGCGACCTTACAGCCAATGTGGAAATCAACACCGGCGACGAGTTCTCCGAGATGGCAAATCAGCTCAATACAATGAACAACAACCTCAAAACTGTGGTTTCTAACATTATAGCAGGTGCCGACAATATCTATCAGAGCAGCGCACAAATGTCTAACGCATCCGAGATGATGAGTCACGGCGCAGGACAGCAGGCGGCATCGGCAGAGCAGGTTTCGGCATCGGTACAGCAGATGAGCGCGTCGATCGAGCAGAACAACCAAAACGCACGTCAAACCGAGAAGATTGCGCAGAAGGCTCTCGAAAGCATCCGCGAAGGCAGCGAGGCAAGCTTGCGTTCGGTATCGGCTATGAAAGACATCGCAGCCAAGATTTCAATTATCGACGAGATTGCGTTCCAAACCAATATCCTTGCGCTCAACGCCGCAGTGGAGGCAGCCCGTGCAGGTGAAAACGGAAAGGGTTTCGCAGTGGTAGCAGCCGAGGTAAGAAAGCTTGCCGAGCGCAGCGCAACCGCCGCATCAGAAATCGACAAGGTGAGCAAAGAGGGCGTACGCATTTCCGAAGACGCTGGAAAACTTCTCCAAAATATTCTTCCCGAAATTGAGAAAACAGCCCTTCTGGTACGCGAGATTGCCGAGGCAAGCAACGAGCAGACTTCGGACATCGCCTCTATCAACAATGCCGTTCAGCAGCTCAACGAAATCACACAGCAGTATTCGGCATCGTCAGAAGAGCTTTATTCGTCGAGCCAAACCCTTGCCGAAGAGAGCGAAAACCTCAAAAAGACCGTTGAATACTTCAATATAGGGTAGGAGGGTGCTGTGAGCACTCTAGATCTATTTTTTATTATCAGTGTAACAAAACAACAAAAATCGTTAAAATTTCTTTGACGGTTTTTGTTGTTTTCATTTTATATCCTTACATTTGTCGTAATTTATTATTAAGTACGAACTTTAATTTTTTAAACCAATTTCCAATATGGCACAGAAAAGATATTTATTCCCTGCCGACTATATGGCAGACCCCGCTGTTCACGTTTTCAACGGCAAAATATTCATCTACCCCTCGCACGACTGGGAGGCTCACGCCGAAGAAGATGACGATGGCGGACACTTCCAAATGAAAGATTATCACGCACTTTCGATCGACGGCGACCCGATGACCGGCAATGTAAACGACCACGGCGTAATCTTCGACGTTAAGGACGTTCAGTGGGCAGAAAAACAGCTTTGGGACAGCGACGTAGTTGAGAAAAACGGCAAATACTACTACATATTCTCAGGCAAGGGATACGATGGCGTGTTCCGTCTTGGCGTGGCTGTGGCCGACAAGCCCGAAGGTCCTTTTGTTCCGCAACCGCAACCCATCCGTGGCTCGTTCTCTATCGACCCCTGCGTTTTCAAAGACGACGACGGCTCTATCTACACATATTTCGGCGGTCTCTGGGGCGGACAGCTCCAATGGTGGCAGCCTTTTGCTCCCGGTTTTGCACCTATCCACGGCAAACACGGCGACGACAACGGTCTCGTAGATATGGGTGCCGAGCCCACACGCAACGGCGAACTTTTTGCAAAACCCGATATGCCTGCTCTTCCAAGTTTCGTTGTTAAAATGAGCGACGACGTTCTTCAATTTGCCGAGGCTCCTCGCCGCGTGCTTATTGTTGACAAAGACGGCAAACCGCTCAAAGCCAGCGACCCGCACCGTTTCTTCGAGGCATCGTGGGTGCACAAGTACAACGGCAAGTACTATTTCTCGTACTCTACCGGCGACAGCCACTATCTCTGCTATGCCATCGGCGACAATCCTTACGGACCGTTTACATATCAGGGAGTAATTCTCACTCCTGTAGTAGGATGGACAACCCACCACGCCATTGCTGAATACAAAGGCAAATGGTATCTGTTCCACCACGATTGCGTTCCTTCAGAAGGAAAAACTTGGCTCCGCAGTCTTAAAGTTTGCGAATTGCAATACGATAAGGACGGAAAGATACAGACTATAGAAGGTCTCGACTAACGAATTTTTTTCGCATTGACAGGAGTTCCACTGTGGTTTGAGCAGTGGAACATCCTTTTTTATACCGCTTGTTACAAATAAAAAGATATGATTGATGAGAAAAGTTATTGACAATAAGCTTAAAGTGATGTTGCTGACAGTGTTGGTGGCAATGTGCGGCTGCGGTTCGCACTATACTATCCGCTCAGGTCAGGCGTATTTCAAACATTTTACCTACGAGGGCTGCGATTCTTATTTCGACTCTACGCTGCTTACCAAGGGCAAGATGTGGAATCCTATTCTTCAAGGCTCGCACCCCGGAACGAGCATCTGCCGCAAAGGCAACGACTATTATATGGCTTCGGCTACGTTTTCGATGTATCCCGCCATACCTATCTATCACAGCACCGATTTGGTTAACTGGGAACTGGTAAACTTTGCTCTTCCTACCGAGCACCAGTATCTCAACTCGTCGCTCCGTAGCAACGAGGGCATCTATCCGCCCACTATCCGTTACAACAAGGAGCGCGACATGTTTTATATCTCAGGCACGTTTATCGGTGGCGGCGGACACTTTATCATCTCAGCCAAAGACCCCGCAGGCACATGGAGCGATCCTCAGTATGTGTTCGGACTGCTGGGCATCCATGCCACGTTGTTTTTCGACGACAACGGCAAAACTTATTTGATTCATCAGGGAGATCCTACCTACGACCCACCTTACGACGGTTTTAAGGTTATATATATTCAAGAATTCGACCTCGACAATGTGTGCACCGTGGGCGAGCGTCACGTGATACTCGAAGGCGGACACGACCTGGCTCACCGTCCGGGTTGGCTCGAGTCGCCCCATATGTACAAGCACGAGGGCTACTACTACCTTTCGGCATCGGAGGGAGGCAGCCTCGGAATGTGGTTCGCATCGTGCATCTACCGTTCCGAGTCGGTGTTCGGACCATTTGAGCGTTTTGAAAAAAATCCCAATATCACTCAGCGTTATCTCAAGCGCGGACCTAACCAGATTTCGTGCGTGGGTCACGCCGACTATCTCGAACTTGCCGACGGCCGCTGGTACGTGATTTTCCAGGGCATGCGCGAGGACGAGAGCAACCGCAACTTTATGTGCAAGGAGACATTCCTGCTGCCTGTAAAATGGACCGACGACGGATGGCCTACCGTTTTGGAGCACAACGAGCCTATCCCCCACATTATTGATATGCCCTTTGCCGGCACGTCGTACAGCCAAGAACTCAGGTTTATTCCCCACGGCAACATCGTTATGGACGAGCATTTCTATTCCGACACACTGTCGCGCTACTGGTCGTTCTTGCGCACTCCTATTGGCACTGCCTACTATCCCAACGGCGACGAGGGCATTGTGCTGCCTTTGGAAATTAACAATTTCCGTAGCGTACGCCACTGCGGTTTCCTATCGCTGAGGGTGCTCAACAACAAGTTCTCGTTTGGCACTGTGATGGACTTCAAACCCGAAACCGACCATGAGTTTGCCGGAATTGCCATGTTTCTCGGCGACCGCAACACTTATCAGTACGGCGTTACCCGCGTAGGCGAGAGAGTGGTTCTAAGAATCCAGAAATCGGTGCTTAACCAGACACTCGACAAGGTGGTGGAGGCCGATTGCGACATCACCGACAATTTCGGCGGACGTATATGCCTCAATATCGACAATTATAAAAACGACTACTTCACATTCAAATTCCGTTTCAACGAGGACGACGAATGGCAGACATTGGCCGACACTTTGTCGGTTAACTATATGAATGTCAATTTCCCCAACAACCACGCTTTTACAGGCGACTTCATAGGCGTGTACGGTTCTCAAGAAGAAGATTAATTATTTACTCTACTAATTTTTATACTTAAATGATAACCAATAATCTATTATTTTTAAGCGGGAGGTGCTATGTCAGATAGAATGACTAAATTCCGCTGGGTGATTTGTTCGTTGCTCTTTGTGGCAACCACGGTGAATTATCTCGACCGTCAGGTGCTTTCTCTTACGTGGAAAGACTTTATCGCCCTTGACTTTCATTGGAACGACAATGATTATGGCAACATTACTGCCGTATTTTCAATCTTTTACGCGGTGATTTCGCTCTTTGCGGGCAAGTTTATCGACTGGATGGGCACCAAGAAGGGCTACATCTGGGCTATTGTGATATGGTCGGTGGGCGCGTGCCTTCACGCTGCCTGCGGCGTTGCTACAATGTCGCTTGCCGGAATCGAAAATGTGGACGCTCTCCGCGCTATCGAAAAAGGCTCTGAAATAGCCTTGACGGTATCTACTATCAGTGTTTGGCTGTTCCTCGGCTGCCGCATAATACTTGCCACTGGCGAGGCGGGCAACTTCCCTGCTGCTATCAAGGTAACAGCCGAATATTTTCCCAAGAAAGACCGCGCATACGCAACGTCTATTTTCAACGCAGGAGCATCTGTGGGCGCACTTGCAGCACCCCTAACCATCCCTCTTTTGGCTAAGAGTATGGGCTGGGAGATGGCGTTCATCATCATCGGTTCTATCGGCTTTATCTGGGCTGGATTATGGCTCTGGCTATATTCTGCACCGTCGAAAAGCAAGCGCGTAAACCAAGCAGAACTCGCTTATATCGAGTCCGACAAGGCTAACGAGGCTACGGCATCCGACGCAAAAACCGAGAGCGATGGTCCTAAATTCTCGATTCTTGACTGTTTCAAATATCGTCAGACTTGGGCGTTTATCGTTGGCAAGTTTATGACCGACGGCGTTTGGTGGTTTTTCCTCTTTTGGGCGCCGGCATATTTCTCCGAACTTGGCTACCCGTCCACATCTACAATGGGTCAGTTGCTCATTTTCATACTCTACGCTATCGTTACGGCGGTGTCGATTGTTGGCGGCTATCTGCCCAAGATATTTGTAGAGCGTCTTGGTATGGATCCTTACGCCGGACGTATGAGGGCTATGTTGATATTTGCATTCCTACCAATCTTCGCAATGTTTGCTCAGCCTTTGGCAAGTACGTCGGTTTGGTGGCCTTGCATAATTATTGGTCTCGCCGGTGCAGGACATCAGGCTTGGTCGGCCAACCTCTATTCTACCATTGGCGATATGTTCCCAAAATCTGCCATCGCAACTATCACAGGCATAGGCACTTTGTTTGGTGGTCTTTGTTCGTTTGCAATCAACAAATGCTCTGGAAAACTATTCACTCACGCTGAGGAACTTGGCGACGGATTCACTTTCTTTGGCGTAACTGGCAAACCCGCCGCTTATATGATGGTGTTCTGTTATTGCGCAGTGGCTTACCTAATTGCGTGGGTAATTATGAAGACCTTAGTGCCAAAATACAAACCGATAATTCACAATTCATAATTCACAATTCATAATTCATAATTTCCATCCGGCGGCAGCCAATTATGCATTATGCATTATGAATTATGCATTAAAAAAAACTTTTTTGAAATGAAAACATTTATAACAGATAATTTTTTATTAAAAAATAAAACTGCGCAGACTCTGTATCATCAGTTTGCCAAAAATCAGCCGATTATCGACTATCACTGCCATCTTTCGCCCAAGATGATTGCCGAAAACCACAAGTTCGACAACATTGCTCAGGCGTGGCTCTATGGCGACCATTACAAATGGCGTGCTATGCGTGCCAATGGTATCGACGAAAAATTCGTTACCGGCAGCGGCACCGATTACGAAAAGTTTAAGGCATGGGCGCAAACTGTTCCATACGCTTTGCGCAACCCGCTCTATCATTGGACTCACCTTGAACTCAAAGATTATTTTGGCATCGACGACCTTCTCAATCCCGACTCTGCCGACGCTATTTGGCAAAAGACCTCCGAGATGCTTTCGCAAGAGGATTTCCGCGTGTGGGGATTGCTCAAAAAAATGAATGTGGAAACTCTCTGCACCACCGACGACCCTGTGGATTCGCTCGAATATCATCTTCAAATCAAAAACAGCAATTGCCCGATAAGAGTGCTTCCGGCGTGGCGTCCCGACAAGGCTTCGGAAGTGTCGGATGCTAAGGCTTACAATGCGTATATCAACAAGTTGTCGGATGTTTCGGGCGTGGATATCAACTCGTTTAACGCGCTGTTTGATGCCTTAGACCGCCGTATCGACCATTTTCACGATTGCGGTTGCCGTTTGGCTGATTTTGGTTTGGATTTTCTCTATTCCGAATCATATTCTGATGCCGAAATAGAGAATATTTTCCAAAAGGTGCGCACAGGTTACAGCCTTACCGCTGAGGAAATCCTCAAATTTAAGAGCGCAGCCCTCTATCGTTTTGCCGTTCAGGTGCATAAAAAAGGTTGGACGCAGCAATTCCACGCCGGACCTATTCGCAACAACAACACACGTTTGCTCACATCGCTTGGTCCCGACACCGGATTCGACAGCATCGGCGATTTTTCGCAAGCGCAGAGTATGGCAAGATTTTTAGACAAAATGGATTCTACCGACCAACTTGCCAAAACCATACTTTATAATATTAATCCTGCCGACAACGAGGTGTTTGC
>JAGCVU010000171.1 GCA_017962175.1 Bacteroidales bacterium
CTCACGCCACCAAAGAGGAGGCTTTGGAAGAGGCCACACGTATGCTCAACGTTTACAGCGATTTTTGCGAAAACTTCCTTGCAATTCCTGTATTAAAAGGCGTAAAAACTCCAACCGAACGTTTTGCAGGTGCGTTGGAGACTTTCTGTATTGAGGCTATGATGCAAGACGGAAAGGCTTTGCAGGCAGGTACATCGCACTTCCTCGGACAGAATTTTGCCAAGGCTTTCGACGTTAAATTTCTCCACAAAGAGGGCAAACAAGAAACCGTTTGGGCTACATCGTGGGGCGTTTCCACACGTCTTATGGGTGCGTTGATAATGACTCACAGCGACGACAACGGTCTTGTGCTTCCTCCCAAACTTGCTCCTATTCACGTGGTTATAGTTCCGATTTTCAAAAAAGCCGAAGACCTCGCCGCCATCAGCCAAAAGGTTGACCCCATAATCAATGCCCTCAAAGCCAAAGGTTTGGAGGTGAAATTCGACGACAGCGACCAAAACAAGCCGGGATGGAAGTTTGCTCAGTACGAACTCCAAGGCATTCCCGTACGTCTTGCCATCGGTATGCGCGACGTGGCCAACAACACTGTTGAGGTGTTCCGCCGCGACTCTCTCGAAAAGACCTCAGTATCAATCGACAACATCGACGAATACATCGTTAACCTTTTGGACGACATTCAGAAAAATATGTTCCAAAAAGCCCTCAAATTCCGCGAGGAGCACACCTACAAGGCCGACACCTACGACGAGTTCAAGGCTCTTATCGAAAAAGGCGGCTTTGTATACGCACCTTGGGACGGCACTGAGGAAACCGAGGCTCGCATCAAAGAGGAAACCAAAGCCACAATACGCTGCATTCCATTGAACAACCCCTTGGAAGACGGTGTGGATATGATTTCAGGCAAACCCTCAAAACAGCGTGTGGTTTTTGCCCGTTCGTACTAAAAAAAAGTTTAGGTATTAGCACCTGAAAATAAAAATGTTAAAGATTTTTTGGATAAATTTTTCAAAAAAACAGCGGCAAATGTTTGTAGATACGAAAATGAGTTCTATCTTTGCACCGCGTTTGAGAAAACCAAGTTCTTTAACATAATGCGGGAATAGCTCAGTTGGTAGAGCACAACCTTGCCAAGGTTGGGGTCGCGAGTCCGAGTCTCGTTTCCCGCTCTTTACGATTTATGTTTATCATGGATAGCCCGGGTGGCGGAATTGGTAGACGCGCGGGACTTAAAATCCCGTTGCCAGAAATGGCAGTACCGGTTCGATGCCGGTCTCGGGTACAAAAGTTTTTTGAAATAGTGCATTTAAAGATAACTTATGCGGGAATAGCTCAGTTGGTAGAGCACAACCTTGCCAAGGTTGGGGTCGCGAGTCCGAGTCTCGTTTCCCGCTCTTTTTCTTTCATATTTTTCAAAATCATTTATTTGCGGGAATAGTTTAATGGAGGTTTGGTATCTCCAATGGAAGAACGCATGCCTGTTAAGCGTGATACACAAGTTCGAATCTTGTTTCCCGCTCTATTCCATACCTAATTTATTGGCTATTTGATCCTTTACAAAATCCTTGTATTCGTTATCTTGCGAAAGATTTTCTATCACTTCGTTGATAAATGCCTCTAAGAGCAGGTTTTGTGCGGTTTTTTGGCTGATGCCGCGGCTGCGCATATAAAATATCGCCTCTTGGTCGAGCATACCTGTGGTGCTACCGTGCGAACATTTTACATCGTCGGCGTAAATTTCTAATTGCGGTTTGCTTTCGATACGAGCGTCAGTAGATAACAAAATATTGTTGTTAACCTGTTCGGTAACAGATTTTTGCGCATTGGGGTCAACTTTAATAATGCCAAAAAAGTCGCCATATCCGTTGTCATCTGCCACTGTGCGCACTTTTTGAACGGTGGTGCTGCCTCCCGATTTGTGAATTACATTAGAATGATAGGTAAAACTTTGATTTTTAGAAGGTAACAACAAACCGGGAAGATTCACTTCGGCATTTTTGCCTATGATGTTTACATTGATATTTACGTCAACATTTTTACCCTTAATCGAAACCACCGACAAGGTAACATTGCTGTTTTCTTCGGCTGTAACGTCTATATCGTATTTTATAGTATCCTCATTATCAATGATATTACAGATATGTAGTTCAAGCGAACTATTGTGCATTGCCTTAACATCGAGTTGTATGGTTTGGTTAACGGTTCCCTGAGCAATAATGGCGCGATGAGTTTTCTGTTCGGGCTGCGCAATTATTTCAGCCTTTTGGTAGTCGTAGATGTTGTTGATATATTCCATATTAACGCCTATTTATAAAGTTCGTCAGCCTGTTTTTTAAGTTCGTCGTAACCAGTTTTTTCGAGTTCGAGCACAAGGTTTCGGTCGCCGGTTTTGATTATTCGTCCGTTGTAGAGCACGTGCACCACATCGGGTGTAATATAGTCTAAAAGTCGCTGATAATGAGTAATTATAATAAAAGCGTTGTCTTCTGATTTTAATTTGTTAACACCCTCAGCCACAATGCGTAATGCGTCAATGTCTAAGCCCGAATCGGTTTCGTCTAAAACGGCAACC
>JAGCVU010000172.1 GCA_017962175.1 Bacteroidales bacterium
AAACACCCGACATAATCTCCGACCTTGGTGCAAGCGTTATTTCAGAAGATTCGCTCGCTGCATACTTAGACGTTATCCATTTGCAGATAATTCCGCAATGGGCTTACCCAAATAGAATACTCAATGCCGCACAATGGGTTGCTAATCAAGATTATAACGTAACATTTGTGCAGTTAAACTCATTTGGATGCGGACCCGATGCAGTGCTTGTTGACGAGGTAACCGACATTCTCCGCGCTTCGGGCAAGAGCAACACTGTGATACGCATCGACGAAATTAATTCTACCGGCTCTATCTTATTGAGAGTCCGCTCGTTGATGGAATCATATAAAGTAATGAATTTAAAGGAGCGTCCGGTGCGCCACGAACGTCAGACAGTTAAACCCTTTGGCGTAGAGGATAAAAACCGAACCATTCTTGCACCATATTTTGCCGAGGGTTACAGCGACATTATCCCTGTACTTTTCGAGATGTCGGGCTACAAATTGGTAAACCTTCCCCGCCCCGACAAACGCTCGGTAGAATGGGGCTTGCGCTATGCCAACAATGAAATTTGCTATCCCGCCACCATAGTTATCGGCGATATGATCAAGGCACTAAAAGAGGGCGACTACGACCCACTGAAAATAGCCTTTGCCATTACGCAGACCGGCGGACAGTGTCGCGCCTCATCGTATCTTGCATTAATGAAAAAAGCCCTCATCTCGGCAGGACACCCCGAAATTCCTATCGTTAGCGTGGGCACGGCAGGCAAAACCATCAACTCGCAACCCGGTTTCCACATCGATTGGATGCGCCTTTTGCCAGTGATTCTACCGTCGGCAATGTTTTTGGATAGTCTTCTGAGATTTTACTACATACTTGCCGCACGCGAAATTCACAAAGGGCAAGCAGCCTCATTTAAAGATAAATACCTTGGGTTAATTAAAGAAGAAATTCCATACAATCAGCCTAAGAAGATTTACGAACTAATGGCAAAAATGGTAGCCGAAGCCGACACCATCGAGGTTCACAATCGCAAAGTGCCGCGCATTGGCATCGTGGGCGAAATCTACGTTAAGTACAACAAGTTTGGACACCGCTTTATCTCCGACAAACTCATCGAAGAAGGCGTAGAAGTGGTCTTCCCTCCTATTTTGGAATTTTTTACGCAAGAATTGGTAAATATCCGCAAAAATTGGGATATGCACCTGTCGCACAAGAAGTTCTCTACGTGGGTATTGCTTAAATACTTCAACTATTATATCGAAAACGCCATCTCCAAGAGCAAGAAAATACTTGAAAAATCTAAGTATCCCTTTGTATTTGAGAGCATTAAGCAGATAGCCGACGACGCAGAGCAGACCCTCAGCCTTAGCAATCAGTTTGGCGAAGGGTGGCTAATAAGTGCCGAAATAGCCTCATTCGCCAAGCAAGGCATCAAAAACATCATCAGCGTACAGCCCTTTGGCTGCATTGCCAACCAGATTATATCCAAAGGCATCGAAAAGAAACTCAAAAAGCAATACCCCGACATCAACCTCCTCTTCCTCGACTACGACGACGGAGCCTCAGATGTAAATATTACTAATAGGCTGTATTTTATGTTGAAGAATTTGTAATTTTTTTTGATTAAACATTTTATTTGATTATATTTGCACATAAAAACAAATAAAAGTTGGAATAATGAGAACAAGTTTGTTGCGAAAACCGTCAGCAATAGCCGCTCCATATTGGGGAATGTTGAAAAAACTCAGCAACCCAATTAAATTAGAATTGGTGGTTCTGTTGAGCGAATCTATGGAAAAACTCGAAGATGAACCTGATTCCTCAAAAGAAAACGACAAGGCACTGTTAGACTCTGCTTTGGCCAAATTCAGCGGAGATTGGGGTGGAGAAAAAGATGCAATGGAAATAGCACGAGAACTGAGGCAAGGTTCGGATATAGTCAGAAATGTTGATACTTGGTAATTATGCTTTCACACGGAATATATCTTCTCGACACGTGCATTTGCATTGCACTCCTCAAAAAAGACCCAAAAGTCATCAACCGTCTGTATGAAATAGGTGTGTCGGAATGTAAAATTTCAAACATAACACTTGCAGAGTTGTATTTTGGAGCATATAAATCAGGCAAGCAAAAACATTTCGACGATGTAAAAGAAATTTCGTGTCTATTTGAATCATACCCTGTTAGTCATTTCAAAAAATATGGAGAAATACGTTGGCAATTAGAACAAAATGGTATGAAAATAGGTGATATGGACACCTTGATTGCAGCCACAGCCTTAGAAGAAGATCTTATCCTTGTAACAGGCAACACAAACCATTTTGCTCGTATCCCTGGAATAAAAATCGAAAATTGGATCGAAAGCAAATAAACAATTAACGCAGAATAGTAATCCATACTTTCCTTTTCTTAAAAATTGTCAAAAAATTTTAATTTTTGGCTAACATATTATAACTTTGCCAAAAAATAACTACAAAAATGCTACTCTACACATTCGGAATAAGGTTTTACAATGCAGCGGCTAAATTAATTTCGCCATTCAACAACAAGGCGAAACTATACACAGAGGGTCGCAAAGATATTTTTAACAAGTTAAAAGACAATATCGACCCAAACGCAAAATACGTTTGGTTTCACGTTTCATCGCTCGGCGAGTTTGAGCAGGGACGCCCTGTTATCGAAAAATTCAAAGAACGCTACCCCGACTACAAAATACTCTTAACATTTTTCTCGCCATCAGGATACGAAATACGCAAAAATTACAACGGTGCCGACTACGTGTGCTATATGCCCGCCGACACCCCTCAAAACGCAAAACGCTTTCTCGACATCGTTAATCCCAAGGCAGTGTTCTTTGTAAAATACGATTTTTGGTATAATTTTCTATACGAAGTTCACTCTCGGCAAATTCCGCTTTACATATTCAGCACAATATTCCGCAAAAACCAAGTGTTTTTCCGCTTCTACGGCGGCAAGTACCGCAAAGTGCTGACATTCTTCACACACCTGTTCGTACAGAACAAAGAGTCGGTAGAACTGCTCAACAAGCACGGCATAATGCAGTGCTCCATTGCCGGCGACACACGTTTCGACCGCGTTTGCCAGATAACCCAGAACGCCGAGAACATCCCGCTCGTTGACGCATTCTGCCAAGACCACAAAGTGATAGTGGCAGGTAGCAGTTGGCCGCCCGACGAAAAACTGATTTTTGCCGCCATGGAACGCCTCAAAAACGATGTTGACACTCGCCTCATCATCGCCCCCCACGAAATTCACGAGGCACACCTTTCGGCAATCGAAAAAATGACATCGCTGCCCCACGTGCGCTTTTCAAAGGCCGAAGAATCCACAGTTAGCAAATTCGATGTGCTCATCATCGACAATATCGGTATGTTAGCCCGACTTTACAAATACGCCCACATAGCATACGTTGGCGGTGGTTTCGGCAGCGGTATTCACAATATTTTGGAGGCAGTGTCGTACTCGATTCCCGTGGCATTTGGTACCAACTACAAACGGTTCAAAGAGGCGGTAGACCTTGTTTCACTCGGCAGTGCCTGCACCATCCGCAACGCCGACGAACTCTACTCTGTCTTCAAGCGCTACCTCACCGACGAAGCCCTCTTAAAACGCGCTGGCGAAATCTCCCGCCAATACGTAGAGCAAAACCTCGGTGCCGCCGACAAAATTTTGGCTGAGGCCAAGGTGGAGGAATAATCAACTCACCACCAAATCCCGACGGTGCAATAAGAAATCAACTATATTAATATGGGCTATACCGTTGCGGCTCATATCTATCTTATCTAACGAAAGCACGTATTTAGGCGATGAATCGCTGATGGGAGCAAAAGCCGAAAACTCCCTCTCAATTGTAGACTGCGACGCCAACAGATACGACACTTGGATAAAGCATTTTTTCCCGTTAAGAATGGCTACAAAATCTACCTCGCCCTTGTAAGTCTTGCCGGTGAACACAGTGTAGCCTCGTATCAACAACTCGTTGTAAATAATGTTTTCGAGAAAAAAAGTATCCTCAAAATTCACTGTGTTGGTATTTATTATGCGCAACCCCATATCCACAGCGTAATACTTTTCGTTGGCTTTGAGAGCGGCCTTACCTGCAATGTTGAACTTTTTGACAGCGTGAAGCAAATACGCCTTCTGCATCTTATCCAAATAGTTGTTGATAGTTTGACGTGTTATCGACTTATTGTTGTTCGACTTGTAGTAGTTGATGACATTCTCAACCGAAAACTCCCGTCCGGCATTAGCCAAGATATAGAGCGAAATTTCTACAAAAGTTTTCTTGTCGAAACGCGAATTTTTCTTCACGATGTCTTTTTTAATGATACCTTCATACAAGGTGATAAGGTAACGGCGTATGTCGGCTTCACGGTTAAAATCAAAACGCATAGGAAATCCGCCCCATTTTATGTAATCATAAATGGAATCATCCGAAAAACTGCGGTTATTTTTCTCGAAATACTCTTTCATTTCTAAAAACGAAAACGGCATAATCTCAAACTCTACCGTCCTGCCTGTAAGCAACGATGCTAACTCGCCCGACAAAAGGGTGGAATTGCTACCTGTTACAAACACTGATACGTTGAGCGTGGCACGAAACGAAGCCAAAGCCTTCTCAAAGTTCTTTACGTATTGAATTTCATCAAGAAAAATATAATACTTCTTGTCGTCAACGATACGCGATTTGACTTCTTTATTAAGGTCGGTTGCAGTTTTAATATATTCAAAATCAATATCTTCTAAATTGATATAAATCACGTGGTCGCCATTGATACCGTTTTGGATTATTTCATCTTTGATGGTTTGAAGTATTATTGATTTGCCACAACGACGAATGCCCGTAATCACTTTGATCAGGTCTACATCGTAATAAGGACGGATGGTATCTAAGTAACTTTCTCGTTTGATAAGCATAGTTGACAATTTTTGTTTTCGCAAATTTATATAAATAATTTTCAAAAACAAAATAATTTTTCAAAATCGTAAAAGATAAATACATCTTATCGTTTACATTTTAATAAAAATTTGCAAATTGTAAAGGTTCAAAAGGTGCGAGCATTTACATTTTAATAAATTTTAGAAAATTGTAAAAGTTCAATAGAAATCAGCATTTACAATTTAAAAATAACAATAGTGCAATACCCAAAAAATAATTCGTATCTTTGCGAATAATTATTAATTCAAAAACCTAAAAAACATACCACACTATGACCCCCATTATAACCCATTTCGGCACACCGACACCCATTAAATTCGCTCACAAAGCCTGCGACGAAGGTCTTTATATT
>JAGCVU010000173.1 GCA_017962175.1 Bacteroidales bacterium
ATTTTGTTCATATATCAATATATTTGAATATCAGTTATTAACATCATGTTATCGGAATCCTTACTGTAAATTTGGAGCCGACACCAACTTTGGATTCCAATTGTATAGTGCCGTTGAGCATGTCGATCTGTTTTTTGATAATGGCGAGACCGATACCCGCTCCGTCGTAAATCTTGTTGCCCATATTGGCAGCCTTGCGAAATTTTTCGAAGATAATCTTCTGATCATCTTGCGAAATACCTATGCCAGTGTCTGTTACCTCAATATGAAGGTACTCTTGGTTGTCGTTTTCCTTGTCGATATTAACCAAAAGCGACACCGTGCCATTTTCGGTAAACTTGATGGCGTTTTCGATAAGCAGCGACACTATCTGGCGCAAGAAATTTTCATCGCTCGATACATTTAACGTATGTTCTTTAATCTGGTTGTTGAAAAGTAGAGTAATACGTTGTCTTTTTGTTTCGTCGCGAGTAAGAATAGCATTATTGTAGTCGTAAATAAACTTGAAAAGAAACACAAGGTCGGTGGGACGTGTTTCGATAAGAGTGTTGCCGCTTTCCAACTTGCTGATATTTATAATGTTGTCAACAAGATTGAGAAGGTAACTGGTGCTTTTACGAATCTGCTCAGATAGTTCCTCATAAGTGGCACGGTCGGTGTCGGGCATTGAAATAATGTCGGAGCAGCATACAATAGCGTTGAGCGGAGTGCGGATTTCGTGCGAAAGATTGTTTAAGAAAGCCGTTTTGAGTTTGTCGGCATCCTCGGCACGTTCCTTTGCCTGCACAAGTTCAGAATATTGCTCTTTTACAAGGTCTTCAAGATGATTTCGATACAGTTCCACCTGTTTTTTTTGCATATACAATTCGGTGAAAACACGCACCTTGCCTATAAGGATTTTGGCGTTGAGAGGTTTGCATAGAAAGTCAACGGCGCCGGATTCTATGGCGTATTCCTGATACTGTTCAATAGAATAAACCGCCGACACAAAAATCACCGGTAAATAAGGAGTCCGTTTAAGTTCGTGAATTTTTGTAAGCAATTGGAAACCATCCATCCGCGGCATCTGAATGTCGAGAATCACAAGTGCAAACTCCTGACGCTGAATTTGTTCCAAAGCCTCAATACCATTGGCAACGCATACCGATGCAATGCCGGCTTCAGCCAAAATAGCCTCTATGAGCACCCTGTTGGCATACTCATCATCGGCTACCAGCACTTTCGGTTCTATTGCGGTATGTTGTTCCAAATCCATTGTAGCTACTTTTAAGTTGTACAAATTTAGCAATTAAAGTTCAGTTTGCAACTTTTTTGTAAGTTTTTTTGCTTCCGGCTTGCAAAAAAGACGGCATAATTATCTGTCCCTTGGCAATTCGCATCTCGTCGGTTATGCTGTGAAGTATCTGTAAACGGCTGTCGGAGAAGTATTCCCAATACATAATGCCGCCGAGCGAATGCATATTTACATAATCAACCTTTCGGCGTACAGATTCAGGATTATCGTAAGTGATAAAAATTTTCTGACGGTTGCAGAAAAGATATGGTGCGCAAGCGTGCTTGTCCCAGCATTTGAGATAGTCGGAGCGTTTTTCAAGTTCGGTAATCTTAGAATAGGCGATACTACCCTCCCCTTTTGCATTGCGAAACAATCCGTTTTTCGACGACTGCACTTCGGTCCATTTTCTACCGTAAGCTGCAGCGCCAATCACTATTTTGTCTGGTGGAATGCCATTTTTAACATAGTTTTTTACGATACGGTCTACCGAGTGTCCATTTTTTTTGAACGTAGAAGCGTAAAGGTTGGTGTGGTGACCGGTAACGCTATTCCATTGACCCACAAAGTCGTATGTCATAACAAAGAAATAGTCGACGAGAGGCGCAATCTTGGCAGGTTCGGTGTACGAAAGATAAGCATCGAAAGCTCCAGCGGCTATTGTGAGCAAATATTTTTTGCCGTCGGTGCGAGATGCGCTGTCAAGAGCGTTGCGAAGTTCTGAAAGCAGCGAAGTAAAATTGATACGGTCGGCGTTGCGTGTGGCGGCTTCCATTCCGGGAAACTCCCAGTCAACATCTATACCGTCGAAACTATAATATTTCAAAAATCTAACAGCATCGTCAACAAAAATTTTACGGTTGGCAGCATCCGAAGCCATAGCTTGAAACTGTCGCGAAGTGCCGTAACCGCCCACCGAAACCAGCACACGAAGGTTTGGAGCAGATTCCTTGAGTTTACGCACCATCATAAAATTATCGGCGTGATTGGGATAGAGCAAACCTATGCGGTTGTTGTTGATTACCGTAAAAGCCAAATTGACAATATCTACACCGCGAAGGTCAAGACCGTAGGGATTGATAGTGCGAGTGCCAATGTGGAGATATGCGGCCACAATAGGCTTTTGCATAGGAATATACGCATCTGGGGGAACATTGTCGAAACCGCTGTGAGTATCTACAATGCATCCGCTGCTCAACGCCAGAATAATAATCACTATATATTTATATAAGATGTGTGGCATTACTCTAATTGTTTTCCGGTGCAAATTTCTACAAAATAGAGCAGAAATCCATATTTTAACATAAGATTTAAAGGAAATATTTTATTCCTAAAAAAATTTACGTTAGATAAAAGGCTTTAATAATCTCATAATCAAATATTTAAATACATTGCAAAAATTTTCTTTCATAAAAAAAATAAAATAAATGCTTTTAACTGTTTGGAATACCAAAAAAAGCACTAACTTTGCGCTCTGAAAAAATAAGATTATAACGTTAATAAAAATAAAACCATGGAATTATTAAAAGTAGTTGAAGAGCAGTACCACAACAACAGAGAATGGCCTGAATTCAACAGCGGCGACACAATCACCGTACATTACAAAAATGTAGAAGGCAACAAGGAGCGTATCCAGCAGTTCAAAGGCGTAGTTATTCAGAAAAAAGGAAGCGGAATTAGCGCCACATTCACAGTTCGCAAAATGTCGGGCAGCGTAGGCGTAGAAAGAATTTTCCCCGTAGAATCTCCTTTCATTACCAAAGTTGAGCTCAACAAACGCGGTATCGTACGTCGTGCGAGAATTTACTACGTAAGAGAACTCACCGGCAAAAAAGCTCGTATCAAAGAAAAAAGAATCTGATTACGACGTTCCTAAGCAACGATACAAAAAGAAATCCTCTACTGAGGATTTTTTTTTGCCGTTAAAAGAGCAAAATTGTCACAAAGCCGCAAAAATACCCTCGAAAAATTTTTTTTATAATAACTAAAACCATAATTTTGCGGCATTATTAAAAAAACTGTAACATAAAAAAACAAAAATGGCTAATACAGAAAACAACGCACAGCAAGACCAACTTGAAATAGTTGAGTCGAAATTCGGACAAACAGAGCAATACATCGAAGAGAACAGAAACAAGATTTTTACCGTTATCGCCATCATTGCCGCTGTTATACTTGGTTATATGGCATATCAGAAATATGTGAAAGTTCCCAAAGAGGACAAGGCAGCTGCCCAAATGTTTCAAGCAGAGAATTACTTTGAACGTGATTCGTTTAATCTTGCACTCAACGGCGACGGCAACTATCCGGGATTTCTCAAAATTATGAGCGATTATTCTGGCACCAAAGCCGGCAACAACGCTAAATATTATGCAGGTATCTGCTATTTCCACACACAGGAATTCGACAAGGCTATTGAATGTCTTAACGGATTCAGTGCCAACGACAAATCGCTTGATCCCATTGCAAAAGGTCTTATCGGCGACTGCTGGAGCGAAAAAGGCGACTTTGCTAAAGCTCAGAAATACTACAACGATGCTATCAAATCAGCCGAAGGCAATGTTTTTGTTGCTCCTATCTTCCTCAACAAACTTGGCAAAATATTGGAGAAACAAAACAACTACCAAGAAGCTCTCAACGTTTACAACAAAATCAAAGCTGAGTATCCCAACTCAAACGAAGGTCGCACAATCGACCGCGACATTGAGAAGATGAACATCCAACTCGGCAAGTAAAAAAAAGCTTTTTTCAATTTGAAAAAACAGATCTTTTAGAAAAAAAATCCTCAAAATAAAAACGCCCTGAACTTGGTTCAGGGCGTTTTCTTTTTTGACATTATTCCATTTAAAACCATTAATCTCTCATTGATTAAAATCTCTCGAAGTCAGAGTCACGGCCATTGTCTTTAAGGTTGATGATTGTGCCTTTGTTGATTGTGGGCTGCGGCTCGGGGATATCCATATTCATATCCATATTCATGTCAGAATTCAAATCCAATTTCACCTCTTGTACCGGTTGCGGTTTTGGTTTGGCAACAGGCTGAGGTTTAAACTGCTGCAAAGGTTGTTTTTTTACAACCTTGCTACGCTGAACGGTAGACTGAATTTTCTTGCTATCGTTGTTGTCGGTTTTGAAAAATCCGATAGAATCTTTAAGCTCTTCGCTCTTGTCGGCAAGCTGCTGACTTGTGGAAGCAAGTTCCTGAGCAGAAGCGGCATATTTTTGGGTAATATCGTTGAGTTGCTGAACAGCCTTATTGATAAGTCCGATGCTTGTGCTTTGTTCAGAACTTGCGGAGGCAATTTCGCGAACAAGACCTGCAGTTTTTTCCATATCAGGTATAATGTTGGTGAGCAAGCGTTCAGCATTTTCACTGATGGCAACACCCTCTTTCGACACCTTGTCGATTTCAGAAGCGGCTACAGCACTGCGTTCTGCCAATTTGCGCACTTCGGCTGCCACCACAGCAAAACCTTTACCTTGTTCGCCGGCACGTGCAGCTTCTACTGCGGCGTTAAGAGCAAGAATGTTGGTTTGGAATGCAATTTCGTCGATGATGGAAATTTTGCTTGCGATATCTTTCATGGCAGCCATACTTTGCTGACTTGCCTTGCCGCCTTCGCGAATGCTTTCGAGAGCCTTTTGTGCTATGCGTTCGGTTTCGCGAGCATTGTCGCTGTTTTGGTCGATACCTGCGCTCATCTGCTCCAACGAAGAAGAAACCTCTTCGGCAGACGAAGCTTGAGTGCTTGCATTCTCGCTCATCATTTGCGATGCTTGAGCTATTTCAGAACTGTGTATGCTAATTGTTTCGGCGTTATCGGTAATTTTTGAAACTATACCGTGAAGTTGTGAGGTCATAGCGTTAACCTTGTCGGCCATTTGACCAAATTCATCGTTTGAATCCACTTCTACTTTGTGAGTAAGGTCGCCCTCGGTAAGATATTGAACGCCATGGAATGTACTTTCGGCACGGCTACCAATTCGTTTGGATAGCAATATCGAAAGAAAAACGCAAATCACAACAATTAAAGAGATTGATATCAAAAAGGTAAATATCATTGCCCTAAGATTATCGGTAACGGTTCCGAACGAATCTTTGGTGTTTTGCAGCATCATATCGGCAAGTTTTTGCGAATCTTCGATTACGCTATTGCCGGCGGCGTTGGCCTGCGAAACGTAGTTGGAATACGACGAAACCTCGCTATTGAAGTCGGGCATTTGGTCGATATAAAGGTCTAATTGTTTGAGAGCGTCGTTAACTTGCTTTGTAACACCGTATTGAGCTGCAAAACCGGAAATTTGCATCAACTTCACCTTCATAGAACTAATCTGCTCGTTGGTAGATTCGTTGGTGCCAAACATAGCTCGCAGCGAACCGGTTTGGTCGATGGTTTCTTGAATAAGAAGCATACGTTTGCCGAGGTCGGTGTTGCGTTGGGGAACGGTATTGGCGAGGGTTTTGCGAATAGTATTAAGGTCGTCGACAAGTTTATGTCTAAAATCGCTCATTTTGGCATAAATGACATTTTTGGCATTGTTTTTATCCATTGCCATACTTGCAAACGACTCGTAATCATTAAGATTCTTTTCAAGTTGGTCGATAAGTGAACGTTCCTCAGAAGAAAGAATGCCCTGAAGTTCGGTGATACTCTCGTGTGCCTTGGCAAGATTTTCGGTGCCGCCAAGTTTGATGTTAGCTTCATTGCTAAACGACATAAACAAACTCTGCTGTTCGCGCATAGCTAGAAGAATATTGGTGGTGATTTCTTGGCAAAGTCGGTTTTGCGGAAGCATTTCTTCTGCAGCGTTTTTGATGTTGGTTTCCGACGAACGACCTTTAAAATACATCAAAATAACTGTAACAATTAACATTAAGACAATACCTACAAATATTGTAGTTATTTTTTTGCCTAATGAAAGATTCTTTAAATTCAACATATTTTAAGCGTTAAAGTTTTTTTTAACTATTGTGTATACTTATAGCAGAAATGCAAAAAACTTGCAAATCTGAATCAAAAATCTAATCCTTGAAAGATTTTTTTTAAAATCTTTCGTAATCTGAGTCTTTAACGTTGTCTTTCAGGTTGATAAAAGTGCCTTTGTTGTAATTGTTGTTAGAGGGATTGTTGTTTGCCGGATGCTGGAAACGAGGCTGCGGTTGCGTCGGAGTTTGCGGTTTTTGCACTCTCGGCGTAATCTGTACTTGCTTGTTTTCTTGCGCTGCGGCTTTAGAGGGAGCCACTTGAGGTCTTGTAGTAGTGTGGCGGTAGGTAGTTTTGGGTGCGGGAGATGGTTTTGACTGCACCAATTTCGATTTGCTCGTAGCAACGGGCTTTTTAACCGTCTCTTCGTTGCCTGTTTTGAAAAACTTGATAGACTGCTTGAGTTCTTCGCTCTTAGAAGCGAGTTGTTCGCTGGTGGCAGCAAGTTCCTCGGCAGAGGCGGCGTATTTTTGAGTAATATTGTTGAGCTGCTGAACAGCCAAATTGATCTGACCAATGCCCGACGACTGTTCGGAACTTGCAGCAGCAATTTCGCGAACAAGTGATGCTGTTTTTTCGATGTCGGGAATGATGTTGGTGAGCAAGCGTTCTGCATTTTCGCTGATAGTAACGCCCTCTTTCGACACCTTGTCGATTTCAGACGCAGCAGTAGCGCTACGCTCGGCAAGTTTGCGCACCTCGGCGGCCACTACAGCAAAACCTTTGCCTTGTTCGCCTGCACGGGCTGCCTCCACTGCGGCGTTGAGTGCGAGAATATTGGTTTGGAATGCAATTTCGTCGATGATAGAAATTTTGCTTGCAATATCTTTCATAGCAGCCATACTTTGTTGAGATGCTATGCTGCTTTCGCGAATGCTTTCGAGTGCTTTTTGTGCAATGCGTTCGGTTTCGCGAGCGTTGTCGCTGTTTTGGCTTATTCCGGCGGTCATCTGCTCTATCGAAGAAGAAACCTCCTCGGCAGATGCGGCTTGTGTGCCGGCATTTTGACTGAGTTCTTGCGATGCGTTGGCAATTTCGGCACTGTTAACGGTGATAGCTTCAGCATTTTCGGCAATACCGCTTACTATGCCGCGAAGTTTTTCAGTCATAGCGTTTACGCTCTCGGCTACCTGACCAAACTCATCTTTGGTATCCACTTCAACAGTTTTGGTAAGGTCGCCATCGGTAAGATGATGAACACCTTCTAATGTACGGCGCGAACGATGACCAATGGTTTTGGAGAGCAACAAACAGAAGAAAACGCAGAGGAAAATGATAGTGCCTGCACCAATTCCGAATGTTACATACATTGCCTTGAAGTTTTCGTTGACAAGTCCAAACGACTGTTTGGTAGAGGTCATCGACAAATCGCCGATTTTTTGCGAACTTTCGGTAATTACCTTTCCGGCATTTATCACTTGAGTAACATAGCCATTGTATGTATCGCGAGCTGTATAATAATCGGGAGTGCGTTGAATGTATTTTTGCATCAATTTGATGGCATCGTTGGCATAACGTTGACAACCGTATGTGCTTGAAAATGAATGAATCTGCGACATATTAGCCTTAACATTGCCAATAATACCCGACACCAAAGCCTGATCTTCCATCTTGCCCTTAGCGTTCTCAATGATGCGGATAGTTTCAGAAATTAGCAAAATACGTTTTGCGTGTTCGTTTGATTTTTGCGGATTAACACGTGCAATGGCATCACGAATATCTTCAAGGTCGCGATAAAAATCTTGTTTAAGCAATTCGAGTTCATCGTAAACCTCATTTTTTTCATTAAATTTGGAGATAGCCGAATTTACAAGAGCCTCGTAATCTTTAAGGTCGCGTTTAAGGTCGTCGCAAATTTTGCGCTGCTCACGAGTGGCATTGGCAGAAAGTTGGTCGATAGATTTCTGTGCCTTGTCGAGATACTGCGAACCTCCTATTGACAAACTTGATGTAGAATTGCTGGCAGCAAAAAGTCTCTGCTGTTCTACAAGAGCCAAAAGAATGTTGGTGGTGATTTCTTGACTTAGTTTGTTTTGTGGAAGCACCTCTTCCGATACCGTATTTAAGTTTTCTTGCGAAGACTCGTTTCGCAGATACATAAACACGCAGGTTATAACCAAAAGCGTTACAACAACTATAAAGATAGTGGTTATTTTGCCTACCACTTTAAGGTCTCTGAATCTAAATGCCATATTTTTTAGGTGTTAAATGGTTCTAATTTAAATTTTTCCAAATATCGTGCAAAAAAATGAAAATGTCAATTTTTTTTAGCATTTTTTTGTCAAAATCTAATAATTTTTTTCAAATGGGTTTCCTGTGGTGCTAAAATCGGGGCGATAAAAGCCGCTGCTACCAAGTTCTTGAACCCATCCGTTGGTAAGTCCGAGAGTTTCGGCGGTTTCTGTTACCTTTAAATATTCTTTTTCGGTAACGTACTTGCCGAGTTTCTCATCCTCTTTGGCCTTGTATTCGGGATAGTATTGCGACATCAAACTGATGTACATATCGGGCGAAATATCGTAGGCCACTTTCTTTAATACGTTGATTGAGTTAAAAACGTTTCCCGGAAGTACCAAATGACGCAAAATTGTTCCTTTTCGGGCTGTTCCTGAATCGTCGAGCGTGAGTTCTGTACCTTTTTGACGTACCATTTCGGTTATGGCTTCGGTGGCAATTTTGGTGTAATTGGGTGCTGACGAATATTTTACGGCAAGGTCGTCGGATGCGTATTTAAAATCAGGAAGATAAATATCAACATAATCTTCAAGTTCGCGGAGAGTTTCAATGTTGTCGTAAGCATTTGTGTTGTAGATAATTGTGGGATTAAAACCACGGCGGCGCAATGTGTCGATAATACATTTCATCTGAAAAGCTTGATGACTTGGCGACACAAAGCCCACAGTATCAATGTTTTCGGCACAAAGAATGGATGCAATGCGTGTGGCGGCAGATTCTATTGTGTTAATTTCTTGTTTATCAATGGTTTCTTGACTTATTTCGTAGTTTTGACAAAAAATGCAACGGAGATTGCACGATGAGAAAAACACGTTGCACACTCCCCTACCCCCGCCCAAAACGGGTTCTTCGCCACGGTGAACACATATTTCGGCAATGTGCGGACGTTGGTCGATTCGGCAAAAACCTAACGCATTAGCACGGTCTACGCCACATTGACGCGGACAAATTTTACAATTGTGTATATCCATTATTTATTGATTTTCAGGGTTATAGCCAAAGAAATATTCAAAATCAATTCCTTCGGGAAGGAATTTTCGGGCATCACCTTTATATTGTACAATTTCGCGCACAAGCGAACTGCTAACACTGCTGTATTCGGGGTGCGAAAGAAGAAAAACCGAATCTACTTCGGGCTTCATCAAACGATTTACCTGAGCAATAGCACGTTCGTATTCAAAATCGGCAGAGGTGCGCAAACCTCTGAGAATATGTGTGGCGTTGTTTTCGATACAAAAATCTACGGTAAGGTTGCTGTAAGTTTTAACAATAATTCGGTCGCGACCTGCGAAAACCGACTTTATGAGTTCAAGTCGTTTTTCAACGGGCAGAAAACCGCGTTTGTCGTTGTTGATGCCTACAGCCACAATAATTTCGTCGAATATTTCTAATCCCCTGAGTATCAAAGATTCGTGACCAACTGTCAGGGGGTCGAACGAACCGGGGAACACTGCTATTTTCTTCATAAAATATGTACGTTTATTATTTTGGGCGAAGATAAACAAAAAAGATTTATATTTGTAGTTGAATTTGTAAATACTTTTTATTCAAAAAAATGATATTCTATTTTTCGGGCACGGGCAATTCGGCTCACGCAGCCCAAAAACTTGCACAACTACTCGGCGATAAGGTGAAAAACATAGCCGACTATTACGACAATATATATAAAGGTGTAGACATTTCGCTCAAAGACGAAAAATATTTGGGTATAGTGTGCCCTGTACATTCGTGGGGATTGGCAAAACCGATGGCAAGATTTCTGCGACAGGTACGTTTTAAAGATTATGAAGGCGAAAAGGCTTTCTGCATGGTAACATGCGGCGACACTTGCGGCACTGCCGACAAACAGGTAAAAAGTCTGCTCAAACGCCACAACCATATTGTATGCTGCAATGTGTATTCGGTGCAGATGCCCAACACATATATTGTAATGAAAGGTTTCGGTACAGATGCCGATGTGCTTAGAGATCAGAAACTTAAAAATGCCGAACCAGAAATTGCACGCATAGCCAAAGCCATTAGCACCAATTCAGACTACGAGCATTATGTACGAGGCAAAAAGCCGTTTCTCAAAGGTAGAATTCTCTACCCTCTTTTTATGGCGTTTACCATGGGCGATAAGAAATTTTTTGCCGAGGAAAGCTGCACAGGTTGCGGATTGTGTGCAAAAAAATGTCCCGAAAAGAACATCACAATGGAAAACAATCGCCCCAAATGGCTCGGACACTGCGTAAAATGCCTTTCGTGCATACACAGATGTCCGGCGCGGGCTATACAGTACGGTGATGTTACCCAAGATATGGGTAGGTATTATTATAAGGATTAACTCCTATTTCTGATAATACACTGTCATCACTATAGTGGGATAAGTGCTGTCGTAATTCTTTATTTCAGTGATTTTTAGCACAGCTTGTTTGCCGTTTTGGAGTTTCACCTTGTATAAGGTTTGCAACTCTAAATTGCTAACACCTTTGCCCAAACCTTCGTCGTCGCCAAGATAACATTCGGGCCAACGTTCGTTGGAATCTACCAGCTGGGGAGTAATTATGTCGGCATCTGTTCTCGGATGTGCATCTTTGTAGGTGATAGTTTTGCGCAATGGCAAATTAGATTTATCGGCATCGTAATCGTAATCAATTTCGGCGGGAACATATTCCAAAAAGTAGTTGTAGAGATATTCAATGGCATCAGGGCTTGCCAATCCGAGACCAAAATTGCGCCACAAAGAGCGTGTTTCCTTAACAAGAACAAGGTCGAAAGTGCGAGTGCGATATTCGGTGTATTTAAACGCCTCTTTGTCGTCGAAACTCAGCAGACAGTTTCCTTTGATGGGGTCGGCGCACATTTCCACTTCAAACGAATCAATAGGAGGATACTCTATCTGATATTTCATTTTGCGAAATTGCTCGTTGCACAAGCCGTTGCTATATGCCTTGAAAGTAAGTTGAACGGTAGAATCTTCCACATTGAAACCCTTGGCAAGAGTAAGATTATTGATATCAAAATCTGCCACGTGGGTATACGGCGGAAAAACCGAATCTATAGTCCAATACGACGGTTTGCTGGTCATAGTGAAACGCTCAATATCTTCATCGCTTTTAATGTTAACGTGAATGGTAGCAGGATTTCGCCACGAAAAAGTGATGTATTCCGTAGGGTCGTAACTAATAGTCATTTGCGGAGGTTCGAGTTCAGAATCGTCGATACATCCGGCTACAACACCTATTAAAGCTATTATCAGAAGTTTAAAAGTGGTTTTCATAAATAGTTATTTGTTTTAAATTGTAAATATAGTTAATTGATAACAAAAAATGTACCCTTAAAGGGGTGTTTAAATGCGTTTTTACGTTTATTGCGCATTGCAAATATAAGTTATTAACGTAAATTTTGAATAGATGTATCTATTTTCTGCATTTTTTTTTTTTACTTTGTAAAAATTAAAATTATAAGACTATGATAAACGTCGCCATCTATCACCAACACAAACTAATTTTGCAGTGCGTAGAAAACTATCTGCAACAAAGTAGCGAAATTAAACCGGTATTTACAGCCTACGACAAGGATTCCTTGATGCAAAAAATGGCTAACCGAATTGTCAACGTGCTAATTCTCTATTTTGTAGAGATTTCGCATAATGATGTGGACCTGATAATTTCGCTAAAAATGAAATTTCCCAAGACGGCGATTCTTGTTATGAGCGACGCCAAAAAAGACGATATTGTGGCAAAGACCATTAAATCAGGTGCAAAGGGCTTTTTGTCGATAGATTCAGATGCGGCAGACCTTTTGCAAGCCATCTACACAATACGCGGCGGACACGATTATTACAGCGAATCTATCACACACATACTTTTGAAACGCTTTATTGGAACCGTTGGAGCCGATGCCGACGAAAATGATGAATACGACGACGATTCGCAACGCCTTAGTAGCCGTCAGATCGAAATCTTGAAACTCTGGGGCGATGGTTCAAGCAACCAAGAAATTGCTGATCAATTGTTTATAAGCGTGCGCACGGTAGAAACGCATAAAAATCACATTATGCAAAAGCTCAACCTCAAAAGTAGCGTAGACCTTATTAAATATGCCATTCGCAACAGCATTATTAAGCTATAAGTAGTAGCCAACGTTGAACATCAGGCAGTTGGGTTTTATAACTCGCTCTTTAGAGTCTCTGATTTTTAAGAACCCGAGTTCGTAGATAACACCCACATAAAGTCTTGATATATCTACACCTGCGCCAAAATTAACGCCGATATCAAGACGTTTGAAATATTCGGATTTTTCTACCGTTGCCATTCCGTGACGTTGATAATAGCGTTGTTTAAAATTACCGGGGCGATGTTTTAAGTGACCGCAGAAACCTATACCGCAATATGGTCCCGCTTGAAGATCAATGGCATAAGTGCTGTTAATGTCTATTTTGTAGGCAATTAAGAGCGGAAATTCTATCTCGTTTTGGTTGAGGTAGTATTTGAGCCAAGCACCATTATTATCCAACCTTTGGTCGCGAGTGCCTTTCATGGTAAAATACAATCCGGGGCGAAAAAAGAGATTGTTAAACAGTTCTATGTCGTATGTAAAGCCAAGATTTACACCGAATTTGGCTTCATTGTATGGAAAAACATCACCACGATGTT
Organism: Bacteroidales bacterium; assembly: GCA_017962175.1. Classification (GTDB taxonomy): domain Bacteria; phylum Bacteroidota; class Bacteroidia; order Bacteroidales; family UBA3824; genus UBA3824. The sequence goes on from JAGCVU010000173.1 coordinate 13,134, forward strand.
TGGCAAAATTGAACCCTCCGCGAGCGCATAGGTCTTTGGGTTGCGAAAATGCTGATAATGATATTGTTATAAGTGCTATTAGTGCAATTAGTTTTTTCATTGTGAGATAGTTTTTTAAAGGTTATAAAGATAAGAAATAGTATCCTAAGTTGATCATTACACAGCCATTGTGAGGTTTCCAATAATCTACCACCATCATTTCGGCACAATCGTGAATTGGTATTAAACCAATGTCGTAGCCCACACCGAGGTAGTATTTTTTGTAATCAACGCCGAGTGCAAAATTCCATCCAAAATCGAAACGCTTGGCCTGAGTGCCAATCATATCTTCTCCAAGTTTGCGAAACATATCGTATTCAAAGTTATGCTCTGGTGTTTGTTTGTATTCCACTTTGGTTTTGCCGTGAATGCCGAATGCTATGTACGCTCCTGTTTGAAAATCTATTTTTACGTTGTCGCTCATCTTGCGTTTGTATACCACGCAGAGAGGAAATTCGAGGTAGTTTTGATTGTAGAAAAAGTCGTGACCTTCTGTAACGCCAAACTCTGTTAAAACATCGTTCCAATAACGTCCGCCTTTTTGAGAGTACATTACGCCGGGGCGAAAATAGAAATCTTTGTAAAAATTCAAGTCGGCAATAAGTGCAACATTGAATCCAGTGCGTTGGTCAACCAATTCACTTGCATCGCCATTCCATTTGGCAATGTTTGCGCCCGCCCTTACGCCAAAATCTTGAGCCGTGGCAGAGGAAACTGCTAATGCCGCAGTAGCAATAATTAATGTTAGTTTTTTCATTGTTTGAAATTTTAAAATGTTGATTTATAGGAAATAGTATCCGAAATTGATCATCAGACATCCGTTTTTTTGAACGTCTTGACTGTAATAATGGTCGCGAAGTTGACGGAGTCCGCAGTCGTAACTGATACCAATATACAATTTGTAGATGTCCATTCCCATTCCAAAATTCCAACCGAAATCAAACTTGCGGTATTCGTTGACAAAAGAAGGCACAGCATAGTTTTCTGCCTTTTTGTTGATTTTGCCCGAAATGCCAAATGCAAGATACGGTCCGGTTTGAAAATCCACGTCCATATGGTTGCCTACACGCTCTTTGTAAGCCATCAGAACGGGCAGTTCAAGATAATTGAGATTGTCGTAGCGACGGTTTTCGTAGTGTGCGCCTTTCATCGAAAACATCACACCGGGGCGAACAAAAAAATCTTTGCCGAGAGCCAAATCTACAGTAACACCGGCATTTGCACCCGGTTTTACGGTGGTAAAAATATTGGCATCGCTTATAAACTTAGTGATGTTTAATCCTGCCCGTGCGCAGATATGCTGCGAAAAAGCCGCCGAAACTGAGGAAACAATCAGGGCGATAATTAATATTAGTCTTTTCATTGTTAGAGTATTAGAGGTTTATAAATAGTATCCGATATTTATCATAGAGCAGCCGTTTTTTTGATGCCAAGTCATATAGTCGCGTTCGTGCAATAGACGAAGACTAAGGTCGTAGCCAAAGCCGAAATAATAGTGTTTTTTAAGAATTACGCCTACGCCAAAATTCCATCCGATATCAAAACGGCGGTATTCATCATTGTTGTAACGTTTAAAAGCCCTAAATTCTTTATATTGGGGTTCATGGCGTTTTACCTTTCCAAAAGCACCTCCGGCAAGGAAAGCTCCTGTTTGAAAATCGGCGACTATATTGTTGGTAATGTTGATTTTGTAAGCCACCAAAAGCGGAAGTTCAAAATAATTGAGATTTTCTACGGTTTCGAATTCGTCGTATCGTGCGCCCTTCATCGAAAACATGATTCCGGGACGAGCAAAAAAATTGTTGAAGATTTCAAAATCGACAGTAAGACCGGCGTTGATGCCGAATTTGATTTTTGACGAAGCCTTGGCGTCGCTGATATGGCGGGCAAGATTAAAGCCGGTGCGCAGACAGATAATGTCGTGAGTATCTTGCGCGTATGCCGCCGAAAAGGCTATAATGATAGCGATTGTTGATAGTAGTCTTTTCATTAGGTAGTTTTTTGTGGTTAGTAGTTGTTTATTTAAAAAAAAGCCCTGACAAGGACATTGCTGTCAGGGCGTTATGTAGAGAGGTGATTTACTTATTACAAGTAATAACCGAAGTTAAACATTAAGCAAGAGTTTTTGCGTTTGCGATGATTATCATCATAAAGTTTGAGCAAACCTAAATCATAACCGAGACCAAAATAGAATTGGTCAACATCCATACCGACACCAAAGTTCAAACCAAGGTCGAAACGGTGAACTTGCCAATCTTCGGCAGTACTTTTGAATGTTTTAGGATAATCATAATTTGAGTTATTCTTATGTTCAGTTTTATCTTTTAACTTACCACAAAAACCAACTGCAAAATATGGTCCTGCTTGAATATCAAGTGCAAGGTTGCGGTTAAATTCGATTTTGTAAGCCACGTCAACAGGTATTTCAAAGTAATTTTGATTACAATAAACATCGTGACCTACATTAGTTCTACCGCCTTTCATTGTAAAAAACAATCCGGGACGGAGATAAAGATCGTCAATAAGTTCGAAATCAACAGTAGCCCCAAGGTTAACACCGAATTTTACCTTATTTAACCAAGCTCCACCGCTACCAATTTGTTTGGCAAGGTTCATTCCGCCGCGAAGACAAACGTCTTGTGCCGATGCTGCGGACATTGTTATTGCAATTACTGCAAAAAGTGCTAATAACTTTTTCATTTATCTATATTTATTTAGAAATTAAGACCAACGGTAACCATCCAAACGTGGTTTGACTCTTCAAGATTATCTTTTGAAATACCAAGATTTGTATCCACTTTGGTAAGGCTCATATCGTAGTTGACACCGGCGTAGATTTTTTTGATGAGAGTTACGCCAATACCCATTTGCAAGCCAAAATCAAAACGTTTAGAATCGCCTTCGCTTTTCTTAAAGAGATCCCACGTTTCACCTTCGGTTTTCCATTTTCCGCCGAGAGCCAAAGCTGCAAAAGGACCGATATGTGTGTCAACACCAATAATTGAAAGGTCGAGCAATTTCCATTTTACATTTACAGGCACTTCCAAGTAGTTAAAATTGGCATCGTCGTCGTTGAGTTTGAAACCTTTCTGAGTAAAATAAAAACCGGGCTCCAAAGCAAACGAACCTATAAGGTCGATGTTGTAAACAGCACCTAAATGGAAACCAATCTTGCTTTCGGTAGCCGCCTCTTTTACGTTACCGGTTTCTTCAAGAGCTACTTTAGCTTTTCCGAGACTGTTGAAATTCAATCCGCCACGCAAACCAAGTTGCGCAAAGCTTGTTGTTGCACCCAAAACCATGAGAGCAACGATTGTTAGAAGTTTTTTCATTGTCGTTATATTTTAAAAATTAAAAAAACAATTTTTTACGCTGCAAATATAGGTAAAAATATTTCAACGGCACAATTTTTTTTAAATTTGCCATCAATTATGGCAGACACTCAGGAACAACAATACCAAAAGATGATGCTCACGCCCGTGTCGAGGCTAATACCTTCGCTTGCGTGGCCTACGGTGCTGAGCATGATGACTTCGGCGATATACAACACCGCCGACACATGGTTTGTGTCGCGTCTTGGCGATAGCGCTACGGGTGCTACTGGTGTTTGCTTGCCTGTGGTGGCAATGATTCAGGCAGTTGGATTTTGGATTGGAATGGGCGCTGGAAGCAATATTTCGCGTTTCTTGGGTCAAAGAAAAAATCGCGAAGCCGATGTGGTGGCAAGTTCGGCAACACTTTCTGCCATTGTTGCTGGATTGTTGTTAACCGCTGTGGGACTGTTGTTTAACCGAGGTATAATGGAAAGTCTCGGCTCCACTCCTACCATTTTGCCCTACGCCAAAGAGTATTCGGTGATAATTTTTTGGGGTGCTCCGTTTTCGTGTTGTTCGTTTGTATTCAACAACTTGCTACGTTCGCAAGGCAAATCGTTTTTTGCAATGACGGGCATAGTGTCGGGTGCGGTGCTGAATATTTTTCTCGACCCGATATTTATTTTTACATTGAATATGGGCATTTCGGGTGCGGCACTCTCTACAGTGCTGTGTCAGGTGATAAGTGCCGGAGTAATGCTCTTTGCTCTTTTGGGTAAAAATAGTATGCTGCGTTTGGGCAAAGATTATATTTCAAAACACTTATCCACTTATACACTGATACTTACCACGGGACTTCCCTCCTTATTCCGCCAAGGATGCAGTGCCGCCGCCACTATCCTACTCAATCGTGCAGGAGGTGTTTATGGCGATGCGGCTGTGGCGGCTATGTCGGTGGTGGGACGTGTAAACTGGCGTGTGGGTTCGCTTGTGGCTGGTTTCGGGCAAGGTTTTCAGCCTGTCTGCGGATTTGCCTACGGCGCGGGCAATTATGCGAGAGTGCGCAAAAGTTACTTTTTTTCGCTTGCAGTATGCACCGGCATTTTGGTAACAGGTGCTATCTCGTGCTGGATATTTGCCGAGGAGATTGTGGGACTGTTTAAGGCAGAGAGCCATTTGGTGGTAGAAATCGGCAGCACGGCGTTGCGTTTTCTCTGCTTTTCGATGCCGTTTAGCGCGTTGGTGATTTTGGCAAATATGCTTTTGCAGACCACAGGAGAACGGTTTTTGGCAAGCATTACCTCTATTTCGCGGCAAGGAATGTTTTTTATTCCGCTAATACTGATACTCCCTCATTTCTTGGGAATTACCGGTGTGGAAGTATGTCAGGCGGTGTCGGATATTCTCTCGGCAATACTTTGCAGCATTATAACAATGAGGTTTTTCCGTACCCTTTCGAGTACGGAAAAAACATCACAATCAGATCAACAATAGTTTAGATAAACGATATAAATACCTTCGGCATTGATAGTTACGGTGTCGGCAGTGGCTTCGTTGAGCGTACCCATCCAAAGAGCGTCAAAATCGCTGATTGGGTAAAGCAGATTTTCGGCAGAGAGGTTGTGCGCTTTCCAATTAAAAATGGAAATCTGCGCACCTTTTTTAACGCCAAAAGTAGTTGTACCATTGCAAATTACAAACATTCCATTATCTGTGTAGATACGAGCCTCAACACCGAGTTTTTGATATTCGGTAAGAAGGCTTATGTTGCCGATAGAATGGTCTTCGCGGCGACCTGTTGCGCCTACTATGGCAATGCTTTTTGCGCCGTGACGGTGTGCGTAGAGCACATTTTTGGTTTGGTCGTTGGTTTCTTGTTCGGAATAGATGCGGATAATGGGCGCAAACTGCATACGAATCTCAGCACTCATCGAATCGCCATCGCCAATAATGCGCCAAGGAGTGTTGCCACGAGAGATATATTCCTGAGCCGCACCGTCGCAACATTGCAC